>NZ_JAEHBN010000006.1:0-307469 GCF_016483605.1 Bacillus cereus group sp. N11 | reverse complement strand
TAACAAGATAAACAGGACTAACAAGATAAACAGGACTAACAAGATAAACAGGACGAACAAGATAAACAGGACGAACAAGATAAACAGGACGAACACAATAAGCAAACACAATTAGAACCTATAATAGAAACAAACTCGCACAGCTTAGATATATGGGATGAAATTTCTCTAAAAGAAATACAAGCTGGGGAACACACAAATTTATTTGAAGAAAAAAGTGATTATCAAAATATTAATTTAGTACAAGTCAGCGATGTTCGCCTCTATTTGGACAAACAACTACAATTTAGTTCCGTTGATGAGCAAATTTATCATGAAGCACTTGTGCATCCAATTATGTCAAAGGTAATTGATCCAAAACGTGTTCTCATATTAGGCGGTGGCGATGGTCTTGCCTTACGAGAGGTATTGAAATATGAAACAGTATTACATGTAGACCTTGTTGACCTAGACGAGGCAATGATTAATATGGCGCGTAACGTTCCTGAATTAGTTGCTTTGAACAAAAGCGCATTTTTTGATAATCGTGTGAATGCACACGTATGCGATGCAAAAGAGTTTTTGAATTCTCCTTCCTCTTTATACGATGTAATCATCATTGATTTCCCTGATCCAGCGACAGAGTTATTAAGTACTTTATATACAAGCGAACTTTTTGCTCGTATAGCTACATTCTTAACAGAAGATGGTGCTTTCGTCTGCCAATCTAATTCACCTGCTGATGCACCTCTTGTATATTGGAGTATCGGTAATACAATTGAAAATGCCGGCTTAATTGTAAAAAGCTATCATATAATTGTTCCTTCTTTCGGAACTGACTGGGGATTTCATATTGCAGCTAATTCTGCCTATGTACTCGATCAAATTGAGCAATTATACGTAGTACCAACTCCTCGAACATTACCTTCTCTTCTTTTTCCTTTATTTCAATTTAAAGAAGAACATTTAGATCACCGTAATCTCGCTCTTCTAAACTCAGAATCCAATCTTATCCTACATCAATGTTACAAAAAGGAAATGGAGTTTTGACGATATTATAGTAAGGAGTGCTAACCTATGGAATATTCTACTTTCGGTAAGCATATAATAGTAGATTTGTGGGGAGTGGATTTTTCCCTCTTAGATGATATTCACTTTTTAGAACGCCATTTAGTTGTCGCTGCCGACCATTCTGGCGCACATGTTTTAAATGTAAGTACAAAAGAATTCCATCCTTATGGCGTTACAGTATTAGTGTTACTATCAGAAAGCCATCTTTCTATTCACACTTATCCAGAAAAAAACTTTGCAGCAATTGATTGCTATACATGCGGTACAACTGTTGAACCACAAATGGCGATTGATTATATCGTAAATATATTAAAACCGGAGCAGATACAAATAAAAAAATTGATTCGTGGTATAGGAGAAATTGTTACTATCGATTAACTATTTCTCTTACTCATCCGTAAAAAGGAGGATTGCAACTACCATCAGTGGGATGAACACCCCACTGATGGTGCGGGCAAATACATAAAAAAACCTTGCATACGCAAGGTTCATTCATTCACTGACATCTTCCTATATAACTCTACAAATTCACTCGCTAATTCCTTTACTGTAATCGCATTCATTAAATGATCTTGTGCGTGCACCATCAGTAAGGTAACCTCTGTCTTTTCCCCACCAGCCTCTTTTTGTATAAGCTCCGTTTGTACACGATGTGCCTCTTTTAATTCTTCTAGTGCCTCTTGTAATTTAGCTTCAGCTTCTGTAAACGCCCCACGCTTCGCGCAATCAATTGCTTCCATTGAACAACTTCTTGCATTTCCCCCATGCAAGATTAGATGAAAAGCTTTCGTCTCTATCGTATCCATTTTAGTTTTTTACTCCCCCTTTTCTTCAGCTAATTTTTGTTTATCCCATATTTTTAAGAACGGTAAATAAATAAAGAATGCTAGTGCAAAGTTAACAAGTTGCAAAATAACACCTGAAATTTTCCCACCCGATCCTAAATATCCACTAAAAAGAATAGGTGTCGTCCAAGGTACAGCCGCTCCGCTCGGACGAGCAACTAATCCCCATTCCATCGCAAAGTAAGAAACAAGCGTTAATACAACTGGAACTAATATAAATGGAATAAGTAAAAGTGGATTCATTACAATCGGCATGCCGAACGTCACCATTTCATTAATATTAAAAATACCAGGTGCAATGGACAATCGACCAATACTTTTTAATTGCTGACTTCGTGCAAACAATAACATTCCTACAACTAAAGCAAGTGTTGCACCAGAACCACCCATGTAAATCCACAAGTCAAAGAACTGTGCCGTAATTGTATTCGGTACATCTTGACTAGCCTGAAACGCTACGCGATTTTGATCCATTAACGATAACCAAATCGGGCTCATTACACCACCAACAATTGCAGCACCATGAATTCCGCACGCCCAAAGAACATGGACAATAATAACTGCAATTACTGCGCCCCAAAGACTAGCACCAAGTACACTAAGTGGCTCTTGCAGCAGCTTCCCTACAACATTATGAATACTTCCGAAAGTTGTATGTTCAAAAATCAATCTAATGATCCAAACAACTGTCACAACAATAAATCCTGGAATAAGAGCAGCAAATGAACGTGTTACTGCAGGTGGAACTGTCTCAGGCATCTTTATAATCATTTTTTTCTGTACAATAAATCGGTATATTTCAGTAGATATAATTGCAATAATCATCGCTACAAATAAACCTTGGCTTCCCATTAACGCCGCTGGGATTGCTCCATCTACAATCACACTTTCCTTCGTGCTTGGTATAATATATGCAACTTGAAATGGAGTCGCAAGTAAAAATGTCACAAGCGACAATGCCCCGGATGCTAAAGCATCCACTTTATAATACTCTCCAAGTCTGTAAGCGATTCCAAAAACAGCTATTAAAGCCATTATATTAAAAGTTGCACTAACTGGATACCCCAAAGCTTTCTGCCAACTCTCACCAAACAACCCTGCCATAAAATCATTATAACCTGGTATTGGTAATGCACTAATAATAAGAAAAAATGATCCAATAATTAAGAAAGGCATCGTTAAAATAATTCCATCACGTATAGCTTGCAAATGCCTCTGCTCTGCTACCTTTCCTGCTATTGGCATTACATATTTTTCTAAAAACCGTATCATCTATCCCACTCTCCTCATGGTTTCATTGACAAAGCTGCTTGCAAGATAGCCTCCCCATTACAAAGTCCGTAATGGACGGATTGAATGACATCAACAGGTATCCCTTTCCCCTTACATAGTTCTTTCATTTTCGGTAATAAATAACGTACTTGCGGTCCAAGTAAAAGTACATCTGCTTCATCGATGTGACTATTCACTTCAGAACCTGATACAGCCCAAATCTTTACCTCTATCCCTTTTGCCTGTGCTGCTTTCTCCATTTTTGTAACAATCAAACTGGAAGACATTCCCGCCGCACAGCAAAGCAAAATATTCATCCCGCATCCCTCCCCTTTTTTCTAAACCTAAGTTATGGTACATCCCTTGCTACCACTAGGTTACAAATATATATGTCTAGATTTCTAACTGTATGCCGAGCTTAAAAACAAAAATTTCTCGGTTTTCACGCTATTCCATCTATCGGTATTCTTCTAGTAAAGAGGACTCTAACTCGCTATAATAGTTCAGTATGATTTTTTTATAATTGATAGGAGGGTATATTTATGAAGGCATATCGCTTTCCACTTATTTTATTATCTTCTATCCTAATTGGTGGTTTCATTGGTTATTTCATGGGTGCCGATGCAGTTGCTTTAAAGCCACTTGGTGACATTTTCTTAAACTTAATGTTTACGATTGTTGTACCTTTAGTATTCTTTAGCATCGCGTCATCTATTGCTAATATGGATGGATTAAAACGTTTCGGTAAAATTATGTCTAGTATGGCTGGAACTTTCTTATTTACAAGTATTTTAGCTGCTATTTTTATGATTATTGTCGTGAAAGTATTCCCGCCAGCACAAGGCGTTGTATTAGAACTAACACAACCTGACAAAGCTGAAAAAGCAGTGAGTGTTGCGGATCAAATCGTCGGTATCTTAACAGTATCTGACTTCTCGAAGTTACTATCTCGTGAAAATATGTTAGCTCTTATTTTCTTCTCTATCTTAATGGGGGTTGCAACTTCAGCAGTTGGTGAAAAAGGTAAACCATTCGCTACATTCCTACAAGCTGGTGCAGAGATTTCAATGAAAATCGTATCTTTCATTATGTACTACGCTCCAATCGGACTTGCTGCTTACTTCGCAGCATTAGTTGGCGAATTCGGACCACAACTTCTTGGAACTTACTTCCGAGCAGCAATGGTATACTATCCAGCATCTCTAATTTATTTCTTTGTATTCTTCACTTTCTATGCATACCTTGCAGGTCGCAAACAAGGTGTTCAAATATTTTGGAAGAATATGGTCTCTCCTACAGTTACATCTCTTGCAACTTGTAGCAGTGCCGCAAGTATTCCAGCGAACTTAGAAGCAACGAAAAAAATGGGTATTTCTTCAGACGTTCGTGAAACAGTTGTCCTTCTTGGATCTACACTTCATAAAGACGGCTCTGTTTTAGGCGGGGTATTAAAGATTGCTTTCTTATTCGGTATTTTCAACATGGAATTTGAAGGACCAAAAACATTAGCAATCGCACTTGTCGTTTCTCTATTAGTAGGAACAGTAATGGGTGCTATTCCAGGCGGAGGTATGATTGGGGAAATGTTAATCGTTTCTCTATATGGATTCCCGCCAGAAGCACTGCCAATTATCGCAGCAATTAGTACAATTATTGATCCTCCTGCAACGATGTTAAACGTAACCGCAGATAATGCTTGTGCCGTAATGACAGCTCGCCTTGTAGAAGGTAAAAACTGGATCAAAAATAAATTTGCTTAATAAATAAAAAGAGGATGCTCTAAACGAGCATCCTCTTTTTGTCGTTATTTGTTGATAAGTCGATATCCCTTGTCGAAACGTCGATATATTGAAAAAATCGTTGATATATTTGAAGTTATGATAGATATATTCGAAGAATCGTTGATATATTTGAAGTTATAATAGATATATCCGAAAAATCGTTGATATCTCCTCTTGCCACAAATTTGTTAAAATCTTCACAAATATTCCACACCTCTCATCCTTACTCCGTACTATAATCATGTATGGAAAAGGAGATGGAAACAATGACACAAAGCGCACCGGAATTTAAAGTTTTGCAAAGCATTGCATTTCTTGCTGTCGTTTTGCAAAGTTCCTTATTATATACAATGAATCAAGGAAATGTCTTACTTGAACAATCCCTCATTATGGGTATGCTATTTAATCTCGCAAAGTTTTCAGCACCTGCATTCATATTTATCGTTGGGTTTCACCTAATTCGTCACTATACAAAGCAATTAGTATACAAAGAATATATTTCTGAAAAAGCCACACACCTACTCATTCCTTATTTCTTTTGGTCTATTCTTTACTTATTAACAACAAACGATATTATGACATTACAAGGCGGGATAAAAAGTTTACTACTCGGAACAGCCGCACCGCATCTTTGGTACGTTATTATGATGTTCCAAATTCATTTATTATTCCCTTTACTATGCACACTATTTTATTGGTTTCAAAAACGAACAGAAAATAAAAAAGACATATATAAATATATGACCATCTTTGCTTGTCTATATTTCCTTTTAATGTGGTACTCCTCTCACTACATTTTTAATGGAGAGAAATTGACTAGTTCAACCATTTTACATTATACAGATCGTTCCTTCTTCTTCTACTCGTTCTATTTCGTTATGGGCGGAATCGCTGCTGTATCATTAAAAACTTGGCGTATATTTGTCATGAAACATATCCCGCTTATCACAATATTATTTTTCATCTTATTTTTATTCATCAATTATGAGTTATTTAGTTTTTACGGAGCAAACTCTATTCATTTAACCGTTTCTACTTATTTAAAACCGTCTATGTTTTTATATATCGTTTGTGAAATTATGATACTGTACGTGCTATCTATTACAATCGTACAGCGACGCGGTTTCTTATATAAAGCTTTACGATTTATCGGAAATTACACGTATGGTGCTTATTTAGCTCACTTTTTCTTCTTGCAACTATGTACAAAATTCCTTTCTTTATTCACACTGCAAGAAAACACAATATTATATAGCCTATTATTATTTACAATAACGGCTACAATCTCGATTTCAGCAATGGCCATTTGCAGTACACTACCACTTCATACGTGGATTACAGGACCTTCTCCTACAACAAATATAAAGTGGGCGAAGATCATACTTCGGAAAAATCACGAAAAAGTATGCAAACCATATCTTTGATATAATAGAATTCCATACAAGAAAAGAAAGTAGGATACACCTATGATTAATCAAATTGGACAAATTATGTTATATGTAAATAATCAAGATGAAGCCGTACAATTTTGGACTGAGACAGTAGGATTCCAAATTATTGCGGAAGAAAATAACGGAAAAGGATTCCGCTGGATTGAAATTGCACCGGCGAAAGAAGCAGGAACAAGCATCGTCCTTCACGATAAAGCGTTAATCGCGAAGATGCAACCTGAACTAAATCTTAATACACCTTCACTTATGTTCTTCTCAAATAACTTAGACCGTCTATATAAAGACCTTTCTGAGAAAAATGTCACAGTTGGACAAGTTGTAGATTTACCTACTGGTAAAGCATTTAATTTTGCTGATAATGAAAATAATTACTTTGCAGTAATGGAACGCAAATAAAAAAGAAGCTATCCGAAAAAATCGGATAGCTTCTTTCATTTTAAGAAACTTGTTCTGTATTCGTTTCTCTATGCTGTATATGACTCGTAATCCAAGCAATTCCACCAGCAACAACGAGGTAACATAACAATATTAAAATTTGCATTCGTAATTGCGACCAATCTCCTAAAGAGATAACATCTTGTAATCCTCTAAGAGAATGTGACATTGGAAGAAACTGTCCGATTTTGCTAAGAACAGCTACGTTTAATTCTCCTGGGAAAGTCCCCCCACTCGTCGCTAATTGCAAGACGAGAAGTGTTACTGCCGCGAATTTCCCAACAAGACCAAATACCGTTACTAACATAAGAATAAACGTCATAAACGTAAAGGAAATAACAATACTTGATAAAACAAAGAGTGGTACACTTGCAACTTCTAATTTCATAACTCCTAGCACAACCACATCTACAAGTAGCGCTTGAATGAGTCCAATTAAATATACTAATCCTAGTTTATTAACAAAATGTACCGTTCCACTTACCTTCATATTTTGTCTACGGCCAAGCGGTAAAATATTTGACGCCATAATTCCGCCGACATAAAATGCAAGTGATAAGAAATATGGTGCAATACCTGAACCGTAGTTAGGTACGTCAGAAACTGTTGACTTCACTAATTGAACTGGCTCCGAGAACATCGTATTGCGTGCATCATCATTGCGAACATCCGCTATCTTCTCTGCGCCCTCTCCTAATTTCGTAGCAAGTTCTTTCGCACCGTCGTCAAGTTTAACAAGGCCATTCACTAACTTGCCAGCGCCATTATTCAGCTCTGTTCCACCACTCGCAAGCTGATTTACACCTTCTTGTAATGATGTAAATCCATTGCTCCACTTCGTAAATCCATCAGCTAGATTTGCCGCACCATCTGCTATCTTTTTCGTTCCAGCAGTAGCTTCATTTAACTTAACTCCGAATGTATTCATGCCTTCTTCAACTTTAAGCTGACCGTCAGCAAGCTTCTTCGCGCCTTGTGTCAATTGTTGTTGGCCATTATTTAAAGTATTTGTTGCTTTAGCTAACCCATTAGAAGTAGCAACGATTTTTTGAAAAGCAGGATCTTGCTGTGCTTCTGGATGACTTTTCATGTACTCCTCTAATTGCTTCTTCACACTACTTGCCGCATCCTCCGCTTTCACTTGTCCCTCAGCAAGTTTCTCGCTTCCGTTCACCCATTCATTTGTACCAGCACTTAATTCACTAACTCCTGATTGTAAAGTTCCTTCACCTTGCGCTAGTAATTCCAAACCACTATGAAGTGATGTCGCTCCTTGACTTAGCTCATTTGCTCCCCCGGTTAAAGCAGATTGACTGGATGCAAGCTTGTCACTTCCCTCTTTCAATTTCGATGTCCCGTCACTTAAACGATCAATACCATCCGCAAGCCGATTTGCTCCATTTTTTGCATCGGTCGTTCCTTCATGTAACTTCTCAGCCCCATTACTTGCATCACTCAATCCTTGTGCCAAATCTTGAAACTTTGAAAAGACACCTTCTGTATAAGATTTCGTAATACTGTTTGAGATTTTTGTTTTCATATTTTCAACAGCTGTCGTTCCAATTTGAGCTGCTACAAAGTTTTTACCTGGATTTACTTTGTACTGCAATTGTGCCGGTTCTGGTTTCTCATCCATAAGTGTACTTACTTTTTTAGAGAAATCTTCCGGAATCGTAACAACCATATAATACTTATCTTCTTTTAACCCTTCATCAGCATTTTTTTCTGATACGAAATGAAAAGCCAGTTCCTTATTCTCTTTTAAATTTTTAACAAAGTCGTCTCCTGCATGAATTGTTTTTTCATCCATTGCAGCACCTTTATCTAAATTCACAACTGCAACAGGTAATTTATCTAATCGTCCGTATGGATCCCAATATCCAGCTAAAAAGAATCCCGAATAAATTAAAGGAACGATTAACAAAAAAATTAAAGCGATACGTCCATGTTTATGGTGCCACATCGCTTTCCAATCTTTAAATACAAGTTGAATTCCCTTCATGAAACATACTCCTTCTCCGAATTTAACACCATTAGAATGGTTTAACAGATTTACTATACACGTCACTTTTCATACTGTATAATACATCTTTAATTATAAATTCATTCCTTTTGGTCTATAGAAGGGAGATTCGAAATGGAACTGCTCCAATTAAAATACTTTCAAACAGTCGCACGACTAGAACATATGACAAAAGCAGCTGAAGAATTGCATATCGCGCAGCCTTCACTCAGCAAAACAATTGCTAGACTAGAAAAAGACTTAGGCGTCCCGTTATTTGATCGCCAAGGTCGACAAATTACATTAAACTCTTTCGGGAAAGTATTCTTAAAACGCGTAGAGCGCATTTTTCATGAATTAAGTGAAGGCGAACGAGAAATTAAAGATTTAGCTAACTTACAACAAAGCTCTATTACGCTGGCCGTTTCTATTCCAAGAATATTACCAGAACTACTCGGTTCTTTTTTACTAGAACATCCTAATGTTAGATTCCAACAGTTTCTCGCATCTACTCCTTCTATGAAACGACAACTAGATAATATAGAAATTGACTTTTGCATTTCTTCTGTGCCAATTGAAGGCGAGGAGATTATTTGGGAACCACTTATTACAGAAGAAATTTTCTTAGTCGTCCCTTCAGGCCACCGTTTATCAGGACGTGAGAGTATCTATCTTCATGAAGTAAAGGACGAACCGTTTATTAGTATGAACACTGGTTATGGATTTCGACACTTAACAGATGAATTTTGTAAAGAAGCTGGCTTCACTCCACATATCGCTTTTGAAGTAGATGAACCAACCGTGATTAGCGACCTTATTAAGCAAGGTCTCGGCATCGCTTTTGTCCCAAGTTTAACTTTATTAAAAAACTCTACTTTAGCATTAAATAAATTACGTATTATTGAACCTAATTGCGAACGAACCATTGGCTTAAGTTGGTCGAAGAAACGCTACTTATCGAAAACTGCTCAGAAATTCCGTGAATTCGTGATTGACTACTTCTCCAATATTAGGTCATAAAATTATATCGATCATAACTTCAAATATATCGACGTTTCGCCAAGAAATATTGATTTATCAACAAATAACGACACAAATAGAAGGTGCCACCCCCATAGGATGGCACCTTCTATTTCTTACTCTTCTCTAATTCCATTTCAGCTAAAAGTGGTAGTACATTATCAAAAATATGCGTATTATTATTTTCGCCTGTTACGTACCCACCGTAATATCTACTAAATACATTATCATTTCGGAATGTGGCCATATGTTCATACAATTCCGTCGCAAACTTTGTATCACCTGTTTGTAGTACGTACAAAATCGTTAATCCGTAAGCAGCTGGTGATTCATAATCCACAGTTTGTTTTCCCGTTTCTAAATTATAACGGCCGTATAACTTTCCGTCCTTCTGGAACTTCTTCTTTATAAATTCCAAATAAGCATCTGATGAAAGACCACCTAAACTACGATGGTAAGCAACGTATGATTGGTCAATAAGATTCACTTCTTTATCGTACGTAAATGTACCATCTCCCTTATACTCTTTCGGGAATGCCCAGCCATGCCTTGGATAATCCGCTAGAAATTGAACCACTTCTTGATACTGCTCAGCAGAAACTTTTCCATACTTTTTCATGTACGAGAATGCATGCGGATTTATGTATGATGTTGTTGCAAAACCACTTTGCTTCCCTGCATCCGCGTCATAATAATCAACGTAATAATTATCTTTCTTATTGTAACGAAGTACAGCATCACTCAATTGATCTGCAAGATTTTTATAACGATCTTCCTTATACATTTCATAAGCACGATATAATTGTTCTATAATACGAAGATCATCTATAAGTGCATTTGTAGCTGACTGCATTTCTCCCTTTTCAGAGACTTTCCATAAAACGATACGATCCTTATGTACAAAGTTATTTTGAACGACCTTTACTTGTTCATCAAATAACGCTTGATCATCTTTATCCAATGTATATTGTAGCCATAGCCCTGCCGATTCTGATAAAGCTTCACGGCCTTTCGCTTCCCCAGTACCTGCCTTTGTATCTTCTAAACGATAGGTGGCAAGTGTCCCATTTTCATTCACCATATGTCTTAAAATAAAATGTTCCGTACGGTTTCCTTGTAAGGCTGACCAAAATACAATTCCACCTAAGGCGATTAAGAGAATAACTCCAATCCCTATATATAAACGTTTCCGCAATCTTTTCACCTCCCTAATAAGGCTAACCTTAATTTTACCAGAACATACGTAAATTAAAAAAGACAATCTAATAGATTGTCTCCCGCATTTCTACCCCTCACAAACCTCTTTAGAAGGTCTATATAGTGATTCCACAAGTCGGTCATATTCACGACGTGTAATTTCTTTATTATACAACTTCAATAATAAATCTCTATGCTCTTTTGAAAACGCCATCTTTTTAATGACTTCAGGATACATAAAACACCCTCTCCATTTCACATAAACTTCTTCAACCACAAAACAGAACTTATGTTCGCATAAAAGATTATAAAATATTCCTAGATAAAAAACAAACAAAATATTATTAAATGTTAATTTCTTTCTATTTATAATATTCAAACATCATATTACCATATTCACTTTTTAAATACATATATATTTTTGGCAGTTTATTGAATAAATCTTCCAATTCAATCAGAAAATAATGGCAAAAAAGAAGAGGAGTATATATATGGATACCGTAACATTAGCAAGAGCGTTTTTTGGTTCTTCATTAGCATTCCACATTATCTTTGCAACACTTGGAGTCGGGCTATCTTTGATGATTTTTATAAGTGAGATACTCTATCACTGGAAGAAAGATTCCGACTATGCCATTATGGCAAAAAGATGGACAAAGGCTTTTGCTATTCTTCTCGGTGTAGCAATTCCAACTGGAACAATTGTTGGTGTACAAATCTCACTTCTTTGGCCTGGTTTCGCCAAAATTGTTGGGCAAGTTATTTCTGTTCCCTTTCAAATTGAGATTTTCGCCTTCTTTTTAGAAGCTTTATTCATGTCTATTTATGTATATGCAGCTGATAAATTACCTCCATTCATGAGATTAATCTCACTCTTTTTCGTCATGATTGGTGCCACGGCATCCGCCGTGCTTATTACATCAGCAAATACATGGATGAATACACCCGCAGGCTTTTCCATGGGGCCAGATGGATCGGTTTTTAACGTTGATCCGTGGAAAGCTTTCTTTAATCCGAGCTTTGGCACAAGCGCATTCCACGTCGTTATTACAGCCTATGCGACTGGAGCAGCCGTCATTGCCTCTATCGCTGGATTTAAATTATTAAAGAAGAATGTAAGTGAGCGTGAAGTCGCTTATCATAAAAAGGGACTACTGTTAGGACTCGTCGTGACATTTATTACAGGTGCTACGATGTGGCTTTCGGGGCACGAATCAGCAATCGCCTTACATAAGCATTCACCTGAAAAACTTGCATCTGCTGAAGCTTTATTTGAAACGACATCACATGCTCCCTTATCAATTGGCGGGGTTGTGGATCCTAACACACTTGAACTAAACTATGCGCTGGAAATTCCGAACATGCTTAGCCTATTAGTGGGACTAGACCCTAGCACCGTCGTAAAAGGTTTAAAGGAATTCCCACAAGAAACATGGCCACCATTTTACACACATACGCTGTTCAACTTAATGGTCGGCACCGCTGCCTTTACCTTTGCAGTTGCAGCAATCGCTCTCTTATATTGGTACTTCGTTTACCGAAAAAAAGGAGCCGAGTTACCAAAGTGGCTTCTTTGGGGAGCTGCCGCATGTGGACCAGTTATGATGCTCGGTATTGAATTCGGATGGATTTTCAGCTGTAGCGGTCGTCAGCCGTGGACAATTTATGGTATGCAGCGTACAGTCGATGCTTCTACACGCGCTGATTTCGTCGGTCCTTTATTTATTCTATTCATTATTTTATATATCGGACTCGGTATTTTAACAGTCTTTGTACTACGGACATTCTTTAAGAGACATCCGCTAAAGAATGATTTACATCACCAAGGAGGCGGTTCTCGTGCATGAGGAAAGCATTGCAATCATCATCTTATGGGCTCTTATTTTCGTATACAGTATATTAGGGTCCATTGATTTTGGAGCGGGTTTTTGGGGCATGGTATATGCGAAACATCCAACACTTGCTGCCAAGCTTGCTAATCGATACTTATCACCAACTTGGGAAGTAACAAATACGTTTCTTGTCTTTGTCGTTGTCGCTTTCCTTGGTTTCTTTCCGAAAGCAGCCTTTACCCTTGCAACCGTTATGTTCGTACCAGTCATGCTAATTCTAGTACTCGTTGCAATTCGTAGTACATTTATGGTATTTGCTTACTCTCTGCCGAAGTACCAACATCTTCTTCGGATTATTTCAGGTATTACAGGGCTCTTAATTCCAGCCCTATTAATTACCGTTTTACCTGTTACAGAGGGTGCCTACATTACAATGGCTGAAGGAAAAGAAGTACTCCTTTACGGAAAACTTCTTTCTAGTCCTGTTATTTATTGTTATATGCTATTCGGACTAACTTCGGAACTGTTTCTATCTTCTCTCTTTCTCGCTGATTTTGCGAGAGAGCAAGGTTCAGAAGATGCATATAGACTTTATAGAAGAAATGCCATCATACTTGGTCCTGCAACGCTCGTTACGGCAATTATAGCTCTCGTTGTAATGGACCCACAAACACACTGGCTAATGCAAGGATTAATAAAGCAATTCCCATGGTTTACAGTCTCTATCATTTTATTTGTTATCGGCTATTCCTCCCTTTGGTGGACAAATAAGAAATATAGCACACTAGGATTTCCTCGCATTGCAGTTTTAGCTGTCGTCGCTCAATATGCATTTGCAAGCTACGCTTACGGCGTCGCTCATTTACCGTATATCATTTACCCGGACGTAACTGTATTTACAAGCTTTACGACGGTCGAAACATTCTATGCGCTACTTATCCTCTACGCAATCGGGATTGCAATTTTACTACCCGGATTCATTTTCTTCTGGAATTTATTCTTGAAGGATCGAACTTTTTTAAAGGAAAAATAAACATATAAGCTGGAAATGGGGCATTATCATATATAATGTCCCTAAGTATTAGGCCCCTCTCTCGATAGTTATTTCACTACTATCTACATTTGCCTCCTATCATCAAATACACATATTCACTAGATTCAATTAAATGCCTAGTTCCTATCATTTTTTTGTGAATATACTGCTATATAAACTTGAGACAAGCTACATCCGTTCAAGGGAAAATAGAAAGGTAGGCTAACTATGAGCATTGAGATATGGATTACTATTATTGTATTCTTCTTAACGATGGTTGTTATTTTTTGGCGACCTCGTGGCTTAAATGAGGCATGGCCAGCAGCAATTGGCGCTGGTATTATCCTCATTACTGGACTTGTATCAAAGCCAGATGTCATGGACATTATAAGTAAAATCGGAGGCGCTTCCATAACGATATTGGCGACCATCGTTATGGCAGTTATATTAGAAAGCTTCGGCTTCTTCCATTGGGCTGCAGCAAAACTCGCAAATTTAGCGAAAGGTTCTGGACGCCGCCTATACTGGTACATTCAATTACTATGCTTTCTTATGACTCTTTTATTTAATAATGACGGTAGTATTTTGATTACAACCCCAATTTTAATCCTTCTTCTGAAAAATCTTCAATTAAAGCCTCATCAACAAATTCCTTATTTATTAAGCGGTGCTTTAATCGCCACTGCATCTAGTGCACCAATCGGTGTAAGTAATATCGTAAACTTAATCGCATTAAACATCGTTAATATGACTCTCTATATGCACACAGCGATGATGTTTGTACCTGCAACCTTAGGATTATTGTTTATGTCATGGCTCATGTATACTGTTTTAAAGAAAAAATTACCAGAGAAATTACCGGTTTCTTCATATGATATTGAAGAAATTTTCTTCACGAAAAATTTCCATCCATTAAAAGGAAACAATTCTGTTGATACGAAACAAAAACGTACAAAATTCATGTTAAAAGTATTAGGTTTTGTCTTCCTTATGCGCTGTCTTCTGTTCGTTGCATCCTTCTTATCTATCCCAATCGAAATCGTTGCGGTGCTAGGTTCCCTCGTTCTTCTTATCTGGAGATGGTACTACTTACGAACAAACCCTGTCGATATTTTGAAAAAGACACCGTGGCACATTTTAATCTTCGCCTTCTCTATGTACGTCATTATTTACGGGCTTCACAACGCAGGATTAACAGCCGCACTTGTGCAATGGCTCGAGCCACTTGTAAGTCAGCATTTACTCTATGCTAGCTTTGCCATGGGCGGACTTGTATCCATCCTCTCTAACGTCTTCAATAACCACCCTGCACTTATGATTGGTACAATCACATTAACAGAAATGGGGCTAGATCCAGTCACATTAAAAACAATCTACCTCGCAAACATTATTGGTAGTGACATCGGTTCACTATTATTACCAATCGGTACACTAGCTTCCCTCATCTGGATGTATATTCTGAAACAAAACAAAATTAAAGTAAAATGGAAAGATTATTTAAGCGTATCTCTCATCGTTATTCCTCTCACAACAGTCGTCACATTATTCCTCTTATACTACTGGGTACACCTCTTCTTTGCCTTATAAAGAAAACAGAAGCCCCCTTTGCTACCGTCTTAGCAAAGGGGGCTTTTTCTATAATTAAGTTAGGTACTACAGTGTGATCAATCAAGTAAAGAGGTGTAACGTGTTATTGGTATAAATGACTACCAGTATCTTTAAATTCTTTCGCCTTCTCTTTCATTCCTTTTTCAATTGCTTCTGTCGTTTCTAAGTCATTTTCTTTCGCATATTCACGAATATCATGTGAAATTCTCATACTACAAAACTTCGGTCCACACATTGAACAAAAATGAGCTGTTTTCGCTCCTTCTGCTGGTAACGTTTCATCGTGATACTCCATCGCACGTTCAGGATCTAAAGACAAATTAAATTGATCGCGCCAACGAAATTCGAAACGTGCTTTTGAAAGTGCGTCATCACGCTGATGAGCCGTTTTATGCCCTTTCGCAAGATCAGCCGCATGTGCTGCAATTTTATACGTTATAACCCCTTCTCGAACATCATCTTTATTTGGTAAACCTAAATGTTCTTTCGGCGTTACATAACAAAGCATCGCCGTTCCAAACCAGCCGATCATTGCTGCTCCAATTGCGGATGTAATATGGTCATATCCTGGTGCAATATCTGTCGTTAGCGGCCCAAGTGTATAAAATGGCGCGCCCTGACAAATATCAAGTTCTTTCTCCATATTTTCTTTAATTAAGTGCATCGGTACATGTCCAGGTCCTTCAATCATAACTTGCACATCATGTTTCCAAGCGATTTTCGTCAATTCACCAAGTGTTTCAAGCTCCGAGAACTGCGCTTCGTCATTTGCATCTGCAATCGAACCTGGACGTAATCCATCTCCAAGCGAGAATGAAACATCGTACTGCTTCATAATTTCACAAATCTCTTCAAAATGAGTATATAGGAAGTTTTCTTTATGATGGAATAAACACCACTGTGCCATAATCGAACCACCGCGTGAAACGATACCTGTCGTACGTTTTGCAGTAATTGGAATATAACGAAGTAATACACCAGCGTGAATCGTAAAGTAATCAACGCCTTGCTCCGCTTGCTCAATTAACGTATCACGGTACACTTCCCACGTTAGATCTTCTGCAATTCCGTTTACTTTCTCAAGTGCTTGATAAATAGGTACAGTTCCAACCGGTACAGGAGCATTACGTATAATCCATTCACGCGTCGTATGAATATTTTTACCTGTAGATAAATCCATAATCGTATCTGCACCCCAGCGCGTTGCCCATGTCATCTTCTCTACTTCTTCTGCAATAGAAGAAGATACAGCAGAGTTTCCGATATTTGCATTTACCTTCACATGAAAGTTACGTCCGATAATCATCGGTTCTGCTTCCGGATGGTTAATATTCGCTGGTAAAATCGCACGACCTTCTGCAATTTCCTTACGAACAAACTCAGGCTCCACTCCTTCACGAATCGCAACATACTCCATCTCAGACGTAATAATGCCATTACGCGCATAGTGCATTTGCGTAACATTTGCACCTTCCTTCGCTCTAAGCGGCTTACGATCCATTTGCGGGAAAATAGGTGTATGTTTCGAAGCCACTTTCACACCGTCATCCTCTGGTTTTACTTCACGCCCTTCGTATGCCTCTACATCCCCGCGCTCCATGATCCAAGAATGACGCGGCGCCTGCAATCCCTTTTCCAGCTCCACTTTATACTCAGGATCTGTATAAGGTCCACTCGTATCATACACACGGATAGGCGGATTTTGGACACCATTCGTATCGCTTTGTGCAATCTCACGCATCGGTACTTTCATACCTTCCCGTGGTCCATCTACATACACTTTCTTACTTCCTGGTAAACTCGATTTCAATTCAATTTGCTCAGCTGAAACAGATTGTTTCATAACCTTTGTTGCCCCCCTGTACGTGACAAGGACGAGATATGGCCAGCGTATGCCAAAACAAAAAGAGCCAGGTCCATAAAAAAATAAGGACCTGGCTCATAAAAGACATCATTATGTAAAGCCGTTAACTTCCCTACGCTGGTACGAGCCAGATCAGGTCCAAAGGGTTAAGAAGTTCACACGCTTCTCTCTCAGCCTACGCATACGTTAGGCACCCCTAGTTTATCACTGATTTAATTTTCAATACTTTCCCATCATACACGATAATCTGAAAAATGCAAAGGTTATTTATTTTCCGCTTACGGAATCATCCAAGTTAAATAATAAGCCTGTACATACGTCATAATACCAACAATAATAACGAAGAACAAACTATGCTTAACTGTAAAACGGAACAAATCCGACTCTTTTCCGGCAAGTCCAACTGCAGCACAAGCAATTGCAATCGATTGCGGAGAAATCATCTTACCTGTTACACCACCTGTTGTATTTGCCGCAACGAGAAGTACTTCAGATACGCCAACTTGCTGCGCCGTAATTGCTTGTAAATTCGAGAACAGTGCGTTCGCTGACGTATCGGATCCTGTTAAGAATACACCAATCCAACCTAGGAATGGTGAGAAGAACGGAAATAGTCCGCCAGTTCCTGCTAGCGCTAGCGCTAATGTAGAAGATAGACCAGAATAGTTTGCGATAAATGCGAATCCTAATACGAATCCGATAGATAGAATTGGCATCTTAAGTTCGTTTAACGTTTCTTTAAATGTCGCTACTGCATCTTTTGCACTCATTTTCAAAATAAAGATAGAAATAATACAAGCAATTAAAATTGCCGTTCCAGTCGCTGATAAAACATCTAATTTCAAAATTGCTTCATAAGGCGTTGGTTTATTTACTATCGGCTCTGCTTTCATTACTAAATTGTGTAAGCCTGGAACTTCAAACTTAAATACAAGACTTTCTAAAGCGCCTCCTGGAGCAAATAAAGATTTAAAGAAGCTTTGGCTCCAAACAACTACCATAACCGTTAAAATAATGAACGGAGACCATGCTTTCACTACTTTTCCTATTGTGAGTTTTGGCATAGATGTCGTCGTTGTTGCCGCTACTTCACTATTTGCTTGTTTAGATTGATAGATTTCTTTCGGCTGCCAAACTTTTAAGAACAGCGCTAAACTCACTAAACTTACAAGTGCTGACGTAATATCCGGAAGCTCCGGCCCTAGAAACGTTGCTGTAATAAACTGTGTAATTGCAAATGAACTACCTGCTACAAGTAACGCAGGCCACGTTTGTTTTACCCCTTTAAACCCATCCATTAAAAATACGATGAAGAACGGAACAAATAATGATAGAAACGGTAACTGATGTCCAGCCATTTGTCCGATTTTATGTGGATCAATACCCGTTACTTGTCCAGCAACTGTAATCGGAATTCCCATCGCTCCGAATGCTACCGGTGCAGTATTTGCGATTAAACAAAGACCAGCCGCATATAAAGGATTTAATCCGAGACCTGCTAGAAGCGCTGCCGTGATTGCTACTGGTGCACCGAATCCCGCAGCCCCTTCTAAAAATGCTCCGAATGAAAAACCAATTAAAATAACGAGTAAACGGTGATCATTTGTAATAGATAATACAGATGCACGAATGACATCGAATTGACCTGTTTTTACGGAAATTTTATACAAAAATACCGACATAATGATAATCCAAGCAATTGGCCATAGTCCGTATAAAAAACCGTATCCAGTTGCTGCCATCGCCATCGTAAACGGCATTTTATAAGCGAATAACGCTACTAAAATTGTAAGTACAACTGTAATAAACCCTGCCACATACCCCTTCATGCGGAAAACTGCTAAAGCTAAGAAAAAAAAGATGATTGGAATAAGTGCGACTGCTGCCGAAATCCAAATGTTACCGAACGGATCATAAACTTGTGTCCATGTGTTCATTGTTCTCTCCCCCTAAAGAATCCCCTTTTAAATAGAATAACCTCATCAATAGACTATCAGGTCATCATACCTTTAAGTCTAAAAATAAAAAACGTTCAAGAAAACGTTTTCATCTAATCCCATTTATACTTTATCACAGCATTTTCCATAAAAAAAGATTTTTTTGAAAATTTTATTATTTAAAGAAAAAATCTTACAAAATCGTCACGTTCTTGTAATGTTCATCGATAGTAAGCTTGTAAAAATTACTGCATAATAATAGTATAACAACGGAAATTATTTATGAGGTGATATATATGAATGGAAACAAAATACTAGCTGCTTTATCATACTTTAGTGTACTATTTGCCCCTATCTTATTCCCAATCATCGTTTGGATTGTGGGGGATGCTGAAACAAAGCCACATGCAAAACGTGCTCTATGGACACATATCATTCCAAGTATCGCTACATTTATCGGCGTAGCCATTTTAGGAATTATGGGCATCGGATCGGACCAACCAGATGTAACACTTGGAATTGGAGCAATGATTGTCTTAGCTATTTGCGGAATCATCAGCTTATACTACTTCATCTGGAACATTGTAAAAGGAATTAAAGTGCTGAAAGCTTAACTTTAAACAAACGTTTGTTTAAAAAAGGACACTTGCAAATTGCAAGTGTCCTTTTTCCGATTAGTGTGAGCTAATAATTAGCGGGGGATGCCCCTACCGATTAAAGTTTCACTTTATCTTCTTCGTTTCTTCTTTTTTCTCATCATTTTCTTTCGGCGCGTATTCGTTTTATCCGCTATAATGTGAAGCGTGCTCGCCACAACAATTCCCATTAGGAACGTTTTAATTTCCACCTCATGTTTTTTCGCAATTTCTATTAAGTTCCCGTCCAGTGCTATTACATTTAATAGAAATAAAAACGGAGAAAATACGATTAACATGTATGCAATACGAATTACATCACCAAGTATAATCGTATGTGTAAGAAAGGAACGATGAGGCATTACTTTCTTATACGGATACCAAAATATACGCAGGAATCCCCATTTATTATACGCATTACTGTACGTATCTAAATCAGGTGTTAAAAATGAAGTACCTACTAAAAAGCCAATTGCAAAAGTTAATAAAAAATCAAAATTTGTTAATCCATACGAAAAGAGCAGAAACAAAACAACCGGAAGGGATATTAAGTTTATTTTCGTATGCGTTTTTCCTGATGGCATAATGCACTTCCTCGCTTACGTTCGCCCTGTCACTCTATGACAGTTCTCACCTATTGATCTAATTTCTGATCGATAAATGATGTGTCTATATCCGAACCAAACCATTCTGCCAACTTCACTCGTGCCTTATCTTTCACATCTTCATTGACATATAATGACGCCTGTATTAGTGCGGCCGTTAATGCCCCTAAATCGTCCGTATAACCAACTCCAGCAATGAAATCTGGGATGGCATCAATCGGCGCAATAAAATAAGCAAGTGCTCCAATTACAATAATTTTCACCCGCTTTGGAACATCAGGTCTTTGCAAAACGTAAAACAGTAATAAACTGGCATAAATGACCGACTGTCCGGCTTGCTTTGCAACATGCTTTACTTTTTTCCAAAACGCTTCAACTGAAAATTTTTGTTTCATGTAAAAGCCCCCCTATTTTTTAAAAGAAATAAGCTACAATATATTACCAGTAAAAGTTCATCAAAATTACACATAATCTATCAATGAATTTTTATTTTAACAAACAAACTTAAAAAGAACAAGTGTTCGTTAATTTTCATATCCTTTCCTTCATATAATAGTTTTCTAGACAAACCATTACATATTTCCACTTCTTATTTCTCAACCATGAAAATTTTCACTTTCACTTAACATTCTTCTCTATCTTTGTTATATTTTCTAGTTGACGGACATATAAACGAATGATAAAGTTTTCTCTGGTAGTGACAAAACACATACAAAAAATGTAAAATGTTATAGTGTTTCTCAGAAATGAATTTTGTTGTATAATACAGAAATGACGTTATACTTATGAGCAGCAAAAGAAACCAAAAAAGGGTATGCATAGTTAAAGTCGTATATGGGTGAATATAGAAGCTCTAATTATGGCAAAAGAAACTATGTATTTTTTATTTTAACATTTTTCGCTCCAAAATCGACCAAGCCTGATAGAGAAAGGGTGGAAATGAATGAAAGAAACCTTGAAATCACAATTTCAAAATGTGCGTTTCACTTTATTCGTAGCTTTAGCCGTATGGCTGAAAACCTACATTATTACACGCACAAGCTTTGATTTAAAACTTGAATCTTTCATGCAAGAATTCATTTTATTCATTAGTCCATTAGCAGCATCATTACTGTTTGTGGGACTTGCATTATTTGCAAAAGGAAAAAAACGTAACTATATAGCACTTGGAATTAATTTTGTTTTAACGTTCATTCTTGTTGGTAACGTAATGTTCTACGGATTCTACAACGACTTCGTTACTTTACCAGTACTAGGGCAAACTTCTAACTTTGGAAGCTTAGGTTCTAGTGTAAAAGAATTATTTAACTACAAAATTATCCTTGCATTTGCGGATATTATCGTATTCTTCATCTTATTAAAGAAGAAGAAAAACTTTGCACCGACAGAGCGTGTAGCACGTCCGATGCGTTCTCTATACTTCGTGTCAACAGTTGCTATTTTCTTCGTAAACCTAGGGTTTGCAGAAGCTGAACGTCCAGAACTATTAACACGTTCATTCGACCGCGTTATGCTTGTTAAAAACTTAGGATTATATGTACACCAAGCATACGATCTTGGCTTACAAGCGAAGTCAAGTTCACAAAAGGCATTTGCCGACGGTAGTAAATTACAAGAAACAGAAAACTATGTGAAAACAACACAAAGTAAACCAGATCCAAATATGTTCGGTACTGCAAAAGGAAAAAACGTAATTGTTGTCTCTCTTGAGTCATTACAAACATTCTTAATTGGCGCAACAGTTAACGGACAAGAAGTTACACCATTCTTAAACCAATTTACGAAAGAAAGTTATTACTTTGATAACTTCTTCCATCAAACTGGGCAAGGTAAAACATCTGATGCTGAATTCTTAGTAGATACTTCTTTATATCCACTAGACCGTGGTGCTGTATTCTTCACACACGGTAACAACGAATACACAGCAACTCCAGAAATTTTACGTCAGCAAGGGTACCACACATCGGTATTCCACGCAAACAACGCAACATTCTGGAACCGTAACATTATGTATCCGGCACTTGGTTATGATCGTTACTACAACGAGCTTGACTACAAGATTACGCCAGAAACAAAATTAAATTGGGGATTAAAAGATATCGAATACTTTGATCAATCTATCGATATGTTAAAAGAAGTAAAGCAACCATTCTATACTCGCTTCCTTACTTTAACGAACCATTACCCATTCACTTATGATGACAACACGAAATTAATCGATGAATATAATTCTGGTGATGGCGTGTTTGACCGTTACATGGTAACTGCTCGCTATTTAGACGAAGCAATGAAACATTTTATTGAGCGTCTAAAAGCAGAAGGCATTTACGACAACTCTGTGATCGTATTCTACGGTGATCACTATGGTATTTCTGAAAACCATAACCGTGCAATGGCACAGTTCTTAGGAAAAGAAGAAATTACTGCATTTGACCATATGAACTTACAAAAAACACCGATGTTTATTCACGTTCCAGGTCAAAAAGAAGGTAAAACAATTTCAAAACCAACTGGTGAAATTGATATTAAACCAACTATTCTAAACTTACTTGGTGTAGATTCTACGAATCAAATTCAATTTGGCCATGACGTATTCTCACCTGATAATAAAGGATTCGTTGTTCTTCGTGACGGTAGCTTCATTACAGATAAGTACATGTACACGAACAGTACATTCTACGACCGTGCTACTGGCGAAGTTGTACAATTACCGAAAGAAGAATCTCAACCACTCATTGATCGTGCCCAAAATGAATTGAACATGTCAGACAAACTCATTGAAGGTGACTTACTTCGCTTCTCTGAAAGTAACAAGATTAAAACTGGTGAAGTAAAAACAGCTATTAAAGAAGAAAAGAAGAGCGCTGAGTAATCTCAGCCTCTTTTTTATTTTCCGCTATCCTTCTTCTCCTATTCATTAACTTTAAAATTACATAACCTTTACCAAATATTCACACCACATTAACCAAACATCTCTATAATAAAATATGCAAACAAGGTTCTACATATTTCTTATCTCTCATCTTCAATAAGATCCCTTAAAGAAATATGCGAACCGTTTGTTTTCTACTTTCTTTTAATTGTCTTTTAAAGTGTTTTGTTCTCATGTACAAAACCTTCAATAAGATGATATCCCTATGAAAGATAGCTACCCTCCTTTTGCAGCATTCCATATGAATGTTGCTTTTTTTTATTTATAGGCAGGATTCTTATTTCTTATTTTCGAATTTGTATATACAAAATGCTATAAATCTCTATTACTTCCCTATTATTTACAAATACATATACGTCATATGTAGAGTATTACTTACATAAAAATTACTATAGCGATTTTATGCCGCGTTAACTAGCAATAGGAATCCCACTTCAAAATTTGGCCGGATTCAAAAGTCATATGGGTGATCTAACCGTATAGCTCGATTAATCAAAGTTTCACCTTACTTCAGTACTTACGAAAGGATGGGATGGAAATTGGCATATGAAAGATTTGTACTTTGGAATGATGCAGTTATTGATACAACAAAACAAAAAACATACATAGAACTAGAAGAAAGAGGCTTGCAATTTGGAGATGGTGTCTACGAGGTAATGCGGCTCTACAACGGAAACTTTCACTTATTAGATCCGCACATAACAAGACTATATCGCTCCCTAGAAGAAATAGAATTATCGCTCCCTTTCTCAAAAGCAGAGCTCATCACCTTACTTTACAAACTCATTGAAAGTAATAATTTCTACGAAGATGGAACCATTTATTTGCAAGTATCTCGCGGTGTACAAGCTCGTACTCATGCATTCTCATATGACATTCCCCCGACAATCTATGCCTATATCACAAAAAAGGAAAGACCGGCTTTATGGATTGAATATGGTGTACGTGCTATATCAGAACCAGATACTCGCTGGCTTCGCTGTGATATTAAATCATTAAATTTACTACCAAATGTATTAGCTGCTACGAAAGCTGAACGCAAAGGTTGTAAAGAAGCCCTTCTCGTACGAAATGGTATTGTAACTGAAGGTAGCCGTTCCAACTTCTTTTTAATTAAAAATGGAACACTCTACACACATCCGGCCAATCACCTTATTTTAAACGGAATTATTCGTCAGTATGTCCTTTCTTTAGCTAATACTCTTCACATTCCTGTACAAGAAGAACTTTTTAGCATTCGTGACGTTTACCAAGCCGATGAATGTTTCTTTACAGGCACGACGATTGAAATCTTACCGATGACTCACCTTGATGGAGCTGCGATCCAAGATGGCCAAGTTGGCCCCATTACAAAAACAATACAAAAATCATTTTCTCAAAGCCTTTTAAAATCGAACACTCCATCTTCTTAAATACGAATAATTATCACTCCTTATAATGTTAATATATGTATTTAAATCAAAATCAAGGTAAAAATTCCTGCCTTGATTTTTTTCTTGTAATCTTTTTGTCACATTCAGTTTCCCGCATAAGTCTTGACAGTAATCGACATGCCTTTTAGAATTTTTAATAGTTGGTAAATTTTTCTTCACTACATTACAGACAGAAAGGAATCGACAAACTATGAAAAAATACCTTGCCGGTCTTGCGGCAGTGTCTGTAGCAGGAGGAGCAGCCCCTACACTTGATAGTGTGCAAGCTGCCCCGGAACAAAATACACAAAAAGCTGCTACACAAACTGTACAAGCTTCTGCACCTAACAATTCATCTTACACGGTAAATGCTGATGTATTACATGTTCGTGCAGGATCAAGCACTTCTCAAGATATCATCTCTCGTGTTTATAACGGTCAATCATTAGACGTGATTGGCGAAGAAAATGGTTGGTTCAAAATTAACCATAATGGAAAAACTGGCTTTGTCAGTGGCGAATTTGTATCAAAAAAGGGAGCAACTAATTCCAATGTAAGTACAACAGGTGGAAAGAATAAAGTTACTGCCGATGTATTACGTGTACGTACGGCTCCTAACACTTCTAGTTCTGTTTCAGGACGCGTGTATGAAGGACAAACATTAAACGTAATTGGTCAAGAAAATGGTTGGGTGAAAATCAACCACAATGGACAAACTGGTTACGTTAGTGGCCAATTCGTATCAGGTGTTTCTGCAAATACAGGAGCTACAAACGATACGAATCAACAAACTGTACAACCAGCAAGCGGAAACTATACAGTAAATGTATCTTCCCTTCGTGTTCGTACAGGTCCTAGCACTTCTCACACAACTATAGCTTCTATTACAAAAGGACAAGTAGTACAAGTTGTTGGCGAAGTTCAAGATTGGTTCAAAATCAATTATGCAGGACAAGCTGCCTACATAAGTAAAGACTACGTAACAAAGGGCGGTTCTAACGAAAACGGTTCACAAGGCAACAATCAAAACAATAACGTAACTGTTCAAACTGGTGGTACTTACGTTGTTAACGCAACGTCTCTACGTGTTCGTACAGGCCCTGCTGCTTACCATAGTGTAATTGGCGGCGTGTTAAATGGTACAACATTAAACGTAGTTGGATCTGATGGTAGCTGGTTTAAAGTTAATTACCAAGGAAAAACTGGTTTTGTGAGTAGCGAGTTTGTAAAATTCGTTAAAGGTGGCACTGCTACTCCTGAACAACCAAAACAACCTGAAAAACCTAACCAAGGTGCAATTGGTGACTACTACATTAATGCTTCTGCACTAAATGTACGTAGTGGCGAAGGTACAAATTATAGAATCATAGGGGCACTTTCACAAGGACAGAAGGTGCAAGTAATCTCTGAAAACTCTGGATGGAGTAAAATTAACTATAATGGCCAAAATGGTTATATCGGAACACGTTTCCTATCTAAAACACCAGTTGGTGGTGCAGTAGATAAGCCTAACAACAATAATAATCAAAATAACAACAATCAAAACAACAACAACAACAATACAGGCAACAACAGCGGTGACACTTCTTCTCTACTTGCATACGCGAAATCTATGCAAGGTGTACCATACGTTTGGGGCGGTACTTCTGCTAACGGTGTTGACTGCAGTGGTTACATCTACCACGTATTTAAGAAATTTGGTCATAACATTAGCCGTCAAAGTGTTGCAGGATATTGGAGCAGCTTACCGAAAACTTCAAGTCCACAACCAGGCGACTTAATTTATTTCCAAAACACTTATAAAGCAGGTCCTTCTCATATGGGAATTTACCTTGGGGGCGGATCATTTATCCAATCTGGAGATAAAGGTGTAGCAATTGCTTCACTAAGTAACTCTTATTGGAAGAGCCACTTCTTAGGTTATACGAAAGCACCTTAAGTTATAGTTTCAGAGCCTTCTAGATTACTAGAAGGCTCTTTTTAAAAAAAACTCTATATAGTAATCCCCTTTCGTTCTTTCTCCACACAAAAATTATGCGTTCATTTTCCTATTTCGTACACTATATTCTATAAAAATCACTCAAAACGTTATCACAATGAATATATTCCCACAAAAAACATAACCTATTTCATGTCTATTCATTTCATATGTGTTTTTTTGAAGAATTTTCTTTTTATTTAAACTTTTCGTTAGACGTTTGACCTCCGATGTCCATTATGATAAGTTACTTAAGATGTTATATTCGCAAAAGTATAGACAACTGGTTTATACACTTTTTTACTATGAGGAAGGAGCATACACTGCATGAATCTTTTATGGGGAATTGGCGGCGTGATTGGAGTATTAGCAATTGCTTTTTTACTATCTTCCAACCGCAAAGCTATTAATTGGCGCACAATTTTAATCGCGCTAGCATTACAAATGTCATTTTCATTTATCGTATTACGCTGGGATGCTGGTAAAGCAGGTTTAAAACACGCTGCTGATGGTGTTCAAGGATTAATTAATTTTTCTTACGAGGGAATTAAGTTCGTTGCTGGGGATTTAGTCAACGCAAAAGGCCCTTGGGGATTTGTCTTCTTTATTCAGGCACTACTTCCAATTGTATTTATTAGTTCATTAGTAGCAATCTTATATCATTTCGGTATTATGCAGAAATTTGTTAGTGTCGTTGGTGGTGCATTAAGTAAACTTCTTGGAACTTCTAAAGCAGAAAGTTTAAACTCAGTAACAACTGTATTTTTAGGACAAACTGAGGCACCAATCTTAATCAAACCTTACTTAGCACGCTTAACAAATAGTGAGTTCTTCACTATTATGGTAAGTGGTATGACGGCTGTTGCCGGGTCAGTTCTTGTCGGCTATGCAGCGATGGGAATTCCGTTAGAACACTTATTAGCAGCAGCAATTATGGCAGCTCCATCAAGTTTATTAATTGCAAAACTAATTATGCCAGAAACAGAAGAAGTAGATAATAACGTTGAGCTTTCTACAGAACGTGAAGACGCAAACGTTATTGATGCAGCTGCACGTGGTGCATCTGAAGGTATGCAACTTGTTATTAACGTAGCAGCAATGTTAATGGCTTTCATCGCATTAATCGCTTTATTAAATGGATTATTAGGATGGGTTGGTTCTTGGTTCGATATTAAACTTAGCCTAGATTTAATCTTCGGTTACTTATTATCACCATTTGCAATCTTAATCGGGGTTTCTCCAGGTGAAGCTATACAAGCAGCAAGCTTTATCGGTCAAAAACTTGCAATCAACGAATTCGTTGCATATGCAAACTTAGGACCACATATGGCAGATTTCTCTGCAAAAACAAATCTGATTTTAACATTCGCAATCTGTGGATTCGCAAACTTCTCTTCTATTGCAATTCAATTAGGTGTAACTGGAACGTTAGCTCCTACTCGCCGTAAACAAATTGCACAATTAGGGATTAAAGCAGTTATCGCTGGTACACTAGCGAACTTCTTAAACGCAGCAGTTGCAGGTATGATGTTCCTATAAATTTATATCACCCCTCCTCTTTCTATAGAGGAGGGGTTTTTGTATGTATAAATGTATTTTTTATATATACGAAATACTTTATGCTGAAATATGAAAACATTATGATACAATAATTAGTAAGTCTGTTTATTTTTTCTTGTGCAAGGGAGATACTACTTCATTTTGTTCTATTAAAAAAGAATTGCAGTTACATGGTCTAATTCTTATTAATTGCGCATACTACAAGTATCCTTGCCTGAATTACCTTTAAGGAGGAAAGTTTTTTGAAAAATAATTTCTATAAAGTCTTCTCTATGTGGATTTTACAAATTTTATTTTATTTTACAACTGTACATGTGACGCATTATGAGCATGCTCTCATTTTTACAATTATATATGTAATCGTTAATGTACTATTTCTATTTTTGCCTGATAAAACTGCATTTGTTTTCTTTATACTAGGAACCATTATTTCAGTATTCTACTTGTTTTATGAAGCGTGGCTCAACTTATGGAGTACATCGGATCAATGGGAATATATTATTACCCACTTCCTGATGGCAGCTAACTTCTTCATCGTTTATATCTCAACACATCTATTAAAGAAAGTTATTCATGAGAATAAAGAATTAACTGAACGTGTGAGAACGCTAGAACAATACATTGGAGAATCAAAATTATTAACGAGACAAGAATTCGAAAGAAGACAAGCATTATTAATAAATGCGATGAATCGTCGCAATGAATCAGGTATTATCATTTACTTCGATTTCGCTTCCTTTAGTAAATACACGAAAGAAAGCGTCATGGACCGTGTAGCTTCATTATTAGTTGAAACGATAAGAAATGACTTTGACCTTGCTGCTGAATACGATAGCAATACACTGGTTATTTTACTACAAAACACAAATGAGGCCGGTGCTAACATTGTAATGAACCGCCTACAGCCAAAAATGGGGCAATGGCTTGCAGCTGAAGCAATTCAAGATATAAAAATTTCGCGAGAGCAAATCGGAAGTAAAGGACCGACATTATTATGATGACGCTTGTTATACTCCTTTTATTTCTTTTATTCTGTGTACTCGTTTTTTGGATTAGCATCGCATTTTCAATTAAATACGTACTTATTTTTACAGCCTTTCTATTCTCTGGCTTACTCGTTTATTATTCTTTCTTAACACTCGCAGGCTTAATTCACCGAAATAGTAAACGAAAAGATCGTACGCTAGAACATTATCCGAGCGTTGATATTTTAATACCCGCCCATAATGAAGGGGTCGTTATTAAAGATACATTAGAGGCGATGGCAAAGATTGAATATCCAGGCAAACTAACTGTTTATTTATTAAACGATAATTCTCAGGATGAAACACCTGAAATTGGTGATGATTTTGACAAAGCTTATGCTCATATCCGTCACATTCGTGTCCCTCCTGGTGAACCAAAAGGAAAATCACGTGTATTAAACTATGGACTTAGTATTTCGGATGGTGAATATTTCTGCGTTTACGATGCAGACAATCAACCTGAACCACATGCTCTGCGAATGCTTGTCGAACATGCTGAAACAACCAAAGATGCTGTTGGGGCTGTTGGACACGTTCGTACAGTCAATGAAAATAAAAACTGGCTGACACGAATGATTTCACTAGAGTTTCAAATCTTCCAGCTCCTTATGCAATCTGGACGCTGGCTACTATTCCAAACAGGTTCACTAACAGGAACGAACATGCTTCTTCGTCGCTCTGCCTTAGAAGAGCTTGGTGGCTATGATCCTTATGCAATTGCAGAAGACGCTGAATTAACATTACGAATTACACAAAAAGGCTATCTCTTACCAATCGTTCCAGAATCGATTACATGGGAACAAGAACCTGAGCATTTAAAAATTCTTATTAAACAACGTACACGTTGGCTCCAAGGAAACCTCTATATTTTAGAAAAGATGTTTTCTTCATTAAGTTTCTTTAAAGGGAAACTTCTTGTCCATTCCTTACAGCAAGTGTTAGTGTATGTCGTATTTTGGCTATTTTTAATCATTTCAAACGTTTGGTTTGTCATTGGACTACTCGGGATATTCCAGATTCAATATAGTATTCCGTTACTATTTATGTGGTATGTTGCATATATTACATATGTTTCGCAATTATTTAGTGCCCAGAGCGTCGAACGAACCTTTACACCGACGAATATTTTTATTAGCGTCATCATGTACTTTACGTACGCACAGCTCTTCACGTATTTATTTATTCGCAGTCTAATCTTATACTTACGTGCAAAGAGCAAGAAACAAGTCATCGGCTGGGATAAAACCGTTCGATTCAAAAAAGATAAATAATAAAAATAAGCACAGAGCGCCGTATGCTCTGTGCTTATTTATTGCCGTATAAATTATATATCAGACAATACCCCTTAGCTGAAAGTAATTTCACGTCCATCCCCCAACGAACGATCGACCTTCATTTATATACGAAAAAGTGATTGCTATTTTTGTAGAACCAATTGCTTCTCTTGCTGATCTTTGCGCGTTTCAGTCTTAGGTTCCGTGCTTTCTTGCACATTTCGATGTGCCACACGTTTCAAACAAATATGCTTCCACTTTCTTTCGTAACGTTTCATTATTCTAGATGTCCCCCTTGAATGCGCTTTAAAACTATTTGAAATCGCTTACAGGAAATAATATAGCACATATACATAAAAGTGACAACACATTCCCGACATATTTTTGACAAAAATATGAATAGAATTCATAAAATATCGAATGTTGTCGAAAGTTATCGTTTTTTCTTCATATAAAAGGCATACTACTTATATAGTAAAGTATTTTATTTCCCTGATTTGTATTTAAAATCTCTTCTATATAAAATGAAACTTTAATCAGTGGGGCTTTTTTCATCCCCCACTTAACTTCTTTGCTTTTGCTGAATTTTGAGGTGGGTGTCTTACTGCCACAAATAGAGGGATAAAAAAGGGCTGATATGAAATCAGCCCTTTTCCTTCTATTATTTATGTTGCTTCATACGTCCTTCTTTTTGCAATTCTTTAAATAATGCTGCCATCATAAAGAAAATAACAAAGACGAATGGGAATGCCGCAATAATAGCTGCCGTTTGCAATGCTTCTAATCCGCCGACATATAATAAGGTAGAAGCTATCGCAGCTAGAACGATACCCCAAACCATTTTAATGCGGTTCGGTGGATTTAAACTACCATGCGTCGTTAACATTCCTAAAACAAACGTCGCAGAATCTGCTGATGTAATAAAGAATGTTGCAATAAGTAGAATACCTAAAACTGATAAAGCTGATCCAAAGCTACCCATCTGATCGAACATAGCGAATAATCCTACTTCTGTTCCCATCTCTTTCACTTTGTCGAAGATATGCGCATCACCAAACAGCTCCATATGAATACCAGTCCCGCCGAAAACAGAGAACCAAAGTGCACCAATTACGGTCGGAACAAGTAACACACCAATAACAAACTCACGAATCGTACGCCCTCGTGACACACGAGCAATAAATGTACCTACGAATGGTGACCATGCAATCCACCATGCCCAATAGAAAATTGTCCAAGACTGGATCCATTGATTTCCGCCTTCATCCAATGGACTTAAACGGAAACTCATGCCTGGCAATTCCTGAATGTAAGAACCAATCGTTGAAGTGAAGTAATTCATAATAAAGTTTGTTGGACCTGCAAATAATACAATTATCATAAGTGCAAATGCCAAAATAATGTTCGTATTACTTAAATATTTAATTCCTTTATCAAGACCGGTTTGCGCAGATAACATGAAAAGAACTGTTACGATTGCGATAATAACTAACTGTGTCGTTAATGAATTAGGGATAGATGTTAAATAGCTAACACCACCTGCAATTTGTTTTGCCCCAAGACCTAATGATGTCGCAACACCAAACACAGTCGCGAACACAGCTAACACATCAAATGAATGAGCAATACGCCCATGTTCCCCGCCCTTAAATAACGGACCTACTGTCGCACTAATTGTACTTGCTTTTCCTTTTCTAAAAGTGAAGTACGCAATACATAACGCTACAAACGCATATAGTCCCCAAGGATGTAATCCCCAATGGAAAAATGAAAAACGCAGTGCAAGACGCGCACTTTCCTCAGTTGCACCATCTCCAAACGGAGGTGCGTATAAATGGTTTAATGGTTCCGCAACACCCCAGAAAACTAAACCGATACCCATACCAGCACTAAATAACATAGCAAACCATGTCATATAACTATAATCAGGTTCGTCATCATCTTTACCTAAACGAATAGAACCGTATTTCGAGACAATTAAAAAGATGGACACACCTAAAACGATAGAAACAGAAATAATATAAAACCATCCAAACTTACTAACTAGTGCAGTTTGAATTGCAGTTGTTACATTTCCTAGGCTACCTTGTCCAATAATAGATTCGGGAATAATCCCCCAAATTGTAAATGCAATACATAATGTTAATGAAACGATGAATGTCTTTGTCAGTTTCCTCATCAAATCCCCCTTCGTAGGTTTCACTTTTGTAAATAACATAAATTCCGATATGTTAAATCGGATAGAAAACTATAATTTTTGCGGTGATTTTCTTTCAAATCTCTTACTTTCACCTTCACCAATTAGAATTCTTATAGACAGCCTTACCTTCCGTATAACCTTTTCACTCTGCAAGAGCTACAAGGTAGAAATACTGCTGCCAAATTGTGCGAGAAAAATGCGGATGGGAATGTATTTTCCCAAAAAAGGATGTGTTACATATGTAAAAAAGGGCAAATTCCTTCCTTGCAACCTTTTCTTCTTGTAACAATTATGCGGTTTTTTTACTAGTATATAGCACATGTTTATAGCTTCACAAACGAAATGTTTATGTTTATATAACTATATTACCCATAAAACGGTAAAATACTCAAGGAATGTAACTGTATAGTAAACGTTTTGTAATACTATCGTAACATTTTTATTTACGCCGAAAAAAATATGTTGTATTAAATATTTTGAATATAACTAGAAACCTACTAATCATATAGAATGAAAAACGCTTTCCTATATTTTTTGTTATATTACAGGATGTTAACGACTGATTACGAATGGTTTGTAATTGTGTGTTTTCCCCAAATCCGAAAAAATCTGTTGCTATAATGAGGACACGAAAACAAACGCAATGGAGGCTATCATGAAAAAATTAATTGGTATAGCAACAGCAGCAGTTTTTGGTCTTGGGATTTTCACATCATCTGCCAATGCAGAAACTGTTGTAACAACAGACGTACTAAACGTACGCGAAAACCCTACTACTGAATCAAAAGTTGTCGGTAAATTACTAAACGGTAATAAAATAGATGTTCTAAATACAGAGAACGGATGGTCAAAAATCACTTTAGATGGTAAAGACGCATTCGTAAGTGCAGAGTTCACAAAAAGCATCTACTACGTAACAGCTAACGTATTAAACGTACGTGCTGAAGCGAACACAAACTCAGAAATTCTTGGAACGTTGAAGAAGGACGATATGATCGAAACAACGAACCAAGTACAAAATGAGTGGTTACAATTTGAATATAACGGGAAAACAGCTTATGTTCATGTTCCTTTCTTAACAGGTACAGCACCTGTTATTGAGAAACAAGAAACACCAGCTCCTGCTAAAGCTGCAGCACCAGCTAAAGCTCAAGCACCTGCAGCACAAGCGAAACCAGCTGCTAAGCCTGCTGTGAAAGCTGCTGAAACTAGCGAACCTTCTGGTGGTCGTGAGTTAACAGTTGTAGCTACAGCATATACAGCTCACCCGAGCGAAAACGGTGGCACATATGGCGGCCGTGTATTAACTGCAATGGGTCATGATTTAACTGCGAATCCAAACATGAAAATGATCGCTGTTGACCCGAAAGTAATCCCATTAGGATCTAAAGTATGGGTTGAAGGTTATGGAGAAGCTATCGCTGGAGATACTGGCGGTGCAATTAAAGGTAACCGTATCGACATTCTACTTGGATCAGATAGCGCTGCCCAAAAATGGGGACGCAAAACTGTTAAAGTGAAAATTTTAAAATAACCAATGACTGCTAAATTACAGCCGGTTCTCTTTGTTGAGAGCTGGCTTTTATTTATTTATAATAGCTATGAGGAGGCTATTATCATGAATGTACAAGCAAAAGTAGACTGGATTGGTACACCAACACCTTATATATATAAAGACGAAGTAACATATGATGCTACTTCCATTGATTTTTCACTCGCCGGCGATGACAATCGCTATAAATTAATTGTGCTCGGCCATGAAGGAAATATACATTACAAAATTGTACAATACGGGATAAAACCAGGCTCACAAAAGCCATTTCCTATCGATATTCCATTCGAACAAGCAATGCTACCGCTAGTCGAACAAATAGTAAATGATCCGTATGTACAAGCGACATTAAAACAGACACGCTTCTGACCGCAAAAAGACTATCTCAATTACAAGAGATGGTCTTTCTTACGTTAACGAGTCGGACCAGATACTTCCCCTGTTTTCAACGTATTATTTGTACCAAGAGAATGATACAGCATCCTCCCATTCACAGTTACGATATGATAATCTAAATTTCATTTTTTCTGTTTTGAGCATTTTTTGTTTATAATGGTAAAGGAAAGAAATATGTGTACGGAGGAATATTATGCTGCAACACTCAATTACGAAAGATGAAATTATGATGATTGCGAATGAGTTCGTTCAAGGACTAGATCCACAGCAAACAGCTGATCAGGAACATGTCGCTACAGCTCGGCACCTATATCGTAGTGGTGTTGTCTACAACGTTGACTTTGATGGTTACACGCTATCAGGAACTGTAGATGCTGAAGGCAGCGTATATAGCGTTCATATCCCGATTCGTAACGTCGCTGAAAGCTATTGCGATTGCTTCGCACCAACGCAATGTGAGCATATGCTCGCTGTGTTACTATCTGCAGCGTCTAGTTTCGGGCAAGTAGGAGATGTATTAACTTTATTTAAAAATAATACGAAACCTTCTCTTCCTCCTATTCGAACTGCAAGACAAGTATTGCAATCATCAGCTTTTGAAGAAACGGATTATAAAAGTTGGCAATCATATTTTGACAACGAATATGAATCATTTAAAAAAGAACAAGCTCGGCTTACTTATAAACAAATGTATTTTCTTATGAGTATTTTTACAGACTTCTATACGAAACTCGAGCGGAAAGCTCCGCGTATCATTGCGATACATGAATTGTTCAGACTACACGCGGCACTTTATTGCTTTCAAAAATTATTAGAAGAGATTCAGGCATTCGAAGTAAATAAAACGTATTCTTATCACCAACCTGTTAACGTCGTTCGCCTATTTGTGGATAAAGTGGAATCCATCGTTCGGGACCTACAATCAGAAGCGATTCCTTCAGAGTCTGAATCAATTTTACAAGAAACTGCTCGTCTCGTTCACGAAGTATTCTTCTCCACTGATGCCTATACACAAGAGAGATTTTTTATTTATCGTCACATATGGAGTGAACTGTTAAACAATAAAGATCAACTGCAAGAAGAAGAAAAACGAATTGAAACGAAAATAAATCCACTTTCCAAAGCATTAGCCTCTTCTCATCTATTCTTTTTAAATGACGAAGACCTACTAGCAATGGACTTACTAAAAAAACAGCCTGCTTCTGTTGTAAGTCTTTATTTCTATTGGTTAGAAGAGCTATTAAGCGCCATGCAGTGGGATCGCGGAAAAAACTGGCTTTCGTTTACGTATAAACAAGTAAAGAAAACCATACATGAGCACGAGGATACAATCTTCATAAAAGATATCGTTCGGTTATTTGTAATCATGTACGAAACATATGCAACGCATACAAATGAACAAGCTGGATTCGAAATGATTTTACAAGAACTATTACCGTATAGTTTCACAAACTACGAACAATACGTACTCGCGAAGAAGCAGTATCGTACATGGTCCGAACTTCATCTCTTATATGGATTTGAAGCAATTGAACTATTGAAAGAGCCATTGAAAGATATTGAAAAAGAAGCGCCAGAAGCGGCACTTCCTCTTTATCATCTTGCTGCTGTAGAGGCCATTGAAGAACGAAACCGTAAATCATATAGACGTGCAGTTCGCTACTTAAAGAAATTACGTACATTATATAAACGTTTAAAACGCACCGATGAATGGGATGCTTTCATTATTCATATCGCCAATCTACATTCACGCCTTCGTGCACTACAAGAGGAATTACGGAAAGGAAAATTAATCGATGATCAATCAAACTGAAGTAACAATTAGGCTCCAGCATGTTAGTCAAGGTTGGTTCCTTTGGGGCGAAGATGACAGCGGTACTCCATTATCCGTAACAAGTTGGAAACGAAATGCATTTACATGGCACGCCACTTCCTTCTATGGCACGTTTCTAAAAGAAGCAACCTTTGAAGGGAAACAAGGTGTTATGCTAACAAACGCACAAGCATTTGAATACATCGCAAACAAACCGATGAACTCCTTTGCACATATTCAAATGAACGATCCTATTACAGCACTTACGAAAGATGCAAATGAATTATGGGATGCCTTCGTAAGCGGTAGCTTCGTACCCGATATGGAACGTTGGTCCAAACAACCATCTTGGAAAGTTCAAAATACACCAATCGAAGATGACACATTAGCAACGCTTTTCTCAACCTCGGTAAATGAAAGTATATTGCAAGATAACCGATCAAATGACGGATGGGAAGATGCAAAGAGACTATACGAACATTACGACTTTACGAAAAGACAGCTGGAAACAGCGCTACATGAAGAAGATTGGCTTCGAAAAATCGGTTACATTGAAGATGACCTTCCCTTTACAATTGGACTAAGACTGCAAGAACCACAAGAGGAATTTGAAATGTGGAAGCTTGAAACGATTATGGCACCAAAGCGCGGGGCACATCGCATATATGTATATGAAAACATCGATTCCTTACCGAAAAGATGGCACGATTACGAAGAGCGTATTACGGAAACGCAAGAAGGCTTTAGTAAGCTCGTACCGTGGCTAAAAGAAGAGGATACGTTCAGAAAAGAACTGTTTGAAACGGAAGCATGGAATTTCTTAACAGAAGCAAGTGACGAGTTACTTGCAGCTGGTATTACAATTTTATTACCATCATGGTGGCAAAATTTAAAAGCAGCAAAACCGAAGCTGCGTGTACAGCTGAAGCAAAGCACAGCACAAACACAATCTTTCTTCGGCATGAATACGCTCGTTAACTTTGATTGGCGCATTTCAACGAACGGAATTGATTTATCGGAAAGCGAATTTTTCGAACTCATTGAACAAAACAAACGATTATTCAATATAAATGGTCAATGGATGCGACTGGATCCAGCCTTTATTGAAGAAGTAAGAAAACTAATGAACCGTGCCGATAAATACGGACTAGAAATGAAAGATGTCCTCCAGCAACATTTATCAAACACTGCTGAAACAGAAATTGTAGAAGAAGATAGTCCGTTTACTGATATTGAAATCGAACTAGACGGATATTATGAAGAGCTATTCCAAAAGCTACTCCATATTGGAGATATTCCAAAAGTAGATGTCCCTACTTCACTAAACGCAACACTTCGTCCGTATCAGCAACACGGCATTGAATGGTTATTATATTTACGACAACTTGGATTTGGGGCATTATTAGCGGACGATATGGGACTTGGGAAAAGTATTCAAACGATCTCTTACTTACTATATGTAAAAGAAAACAAGCTCAAAACAGGTCCTGCATTAATCGTGGCGCCGACATCCGTTCTTGGAAATTGGCAAAAAGAATTTGAGCGTTTCGCACCAAATTTACGCGTTCAATTACATTATGGAAGTAACCGCGATAAGGGAGATTCATTTAAAGATTTTCTTCAATCAGCAGATGTTGTATTAACGTCTTATGCGTTAGCTCAACTTGACGAGGAAGAACTTACTTCGTTATGCTGGGACGCTGTTATTTTGGATGAAGCACAAAATATTAAGAACCCACATACGAAACAGTCGAAAGCAGTACGCAACTTGCAGGCAAATCATAAAATTGCTTTAACTGGTACACCAATGGAAAACCGACTTGCCGAGCTTTGGTCCATTTTCGACTTTATTAATCATGGATATCTTGGCAGTTTAGGACAATTCCAGCGCCGCTTCGTCACACCGATTGAAAAAGACCGTGATGAAAGAAAAATCCAACAAGTCCAACGCTTTATCTCACCATTTTTACTGCGTCGAACGAAGAAAGATCAAACAGTCGCATTAAACTTACCAGATAAACAGGAACAGAAAGCTTACTGCCCACTAACTGGTGAACAGGCTTCCTTATACGAGCAACTTGTTCAAGATACATTACAAAATGTTGAAGGGCTAAGCGGGATTGAACGTCGCGGGTTCATATTACTAATGTTGAATAAACTAAAACAAATTTGCAATCACCCTGCTCTTTATTTAAAAGAAACAGAACCGAAAGATATCGTTGAACGTTCTATGAAAACAAAAACGGTAATGGAACTAATCGAAAATATTAAAGATCAGAATGAGAGCTGTTTAATCTTTACTCAATACATCAGCATGGGAAACATGCTAAAGAGCATATTAGAGGAAACATTTGGTCAGCGCGTCCTCTTCTTAAACGGCAGTGTGCCGAAGAAAGAGCGTGATAAGATGATCGAACAGTTCCAAAACGGAACGTATGACATTTTCATCTTATCCTTAAAAGCTGGCGGAACAGGCTTAAACTTAACTGCCGCTAATCATGTCATTCACTACGATCGTTGGTGGAATCCAGCTGTAGAAAATCAAGCAACGGACCGTGCATATCGTATTGGTCAAAAACGATTCGTTCATGTTCACAAACTTATTACAACAGGAACATTAGAAGAGAAGATTGATGAAATGTTAGAACGAAAACAATCACTAAACAATGCTGTCATTACAAGTGATAGTTGGATGACTGAACTATCAACAGACGAATTAAAAGAATTACTTGGTGTATAAACAAAAGGAGCAAATCTCGAAATGAGATTAGCTCCTTTTTCTATTCCAAAACCAATTACTTATTATAATTCCTGTCAATCCGCCGCACGTATCAAGTAATGTATCTTGCCACATCGGTGTACGGTCTCCCGTAAACCATTGATGGATTTCATCCAATGTTGCATACCCTGCAACGAAAAGAAGGGCATATATAAAGCATCTTTTTCTCGAACAACCCGATCGATGAAAAGCATAATACGTCAAAGAACCGAGCATGAAGAACACCATAAAATGAGCACCTTTACGAAGGAAAAATTCAACAAATCCGCCCACACCTTTATTTGCAATACTAACAGGTGTACCTCCACCATAATCGATAGATACCCACGAAAAATGCTCTTTCACAAATTCAACATTTACATATTGTTCAATATCCGAGCGCATATCCTGTTTTTTATATGGTTGTGCTGAGGAATAGAAGATAAGCCCCATCCATAGTAATACAGGAATCCAAAATAACCATTTACGATTCATTCTTCCGAAACCCCTCTCTTAGTCTTTTAAGAGTACCAAAAAAAAGAAAAAATTTCACGCCAAAACATGACATTTGCCCCCTATTTATAAAGTGAAAGGGGGTGATACACATGGCAGTTGAAACAATTGTAATGGATTTAACTCTACGTCTTGTATTAAACAATGGATTAGATAAGAATGGAAAAACAACTTTGAAGAACAAACAATTTAAACGCGTTAAAACAAATGCAAACTTAGAGCAAGTACACAACGTAGCCCGTGCCCTTGCTTCCTTACAAGAATCATCACTTCACGCTGTACAACTTGTAAGTACTTCAGATCTTGCTAACGTATAAATAATAAGGAGGGAATAAAGCATGCAAGTACTCGAATTGATTTTCACGAAAGAAGATGGAAAAACAGTTGTTTTTTCTATCGATAAGCCCATCACACCCGTCGATGCACAAGTCGTAAATCAAGTAATGGATACCATTCTTGCGTCATCTATATTTTCATCAATTGATGAAAATACCCGAAAAAAAGGAGCCCGTCTCGTAGAAAAAAATGTATCCGAAGTTCCAATTACTCTATAAAGTAAAACTTTAATCAGTGGGGATTTTGTTCATCCCTACTGATTATTAACCTTCACCAATCGGGCATTTACAGGCAGTAAGGCTCCCAACTAACTTCTTCTCTCCAGCCGAATTTTGAGCTAGGAGTCTGACTGCCCACAAACAGCGGAATAAACGAAAAAGACGAATCTGCATTATTTTGCAGATTCGTCTTTTTTCTTCGGCATTTCAATCGGAATAAAAATCTTTGAAAAACCGACGCATACATATTTATAATTTTCTCCACCTAAATCGAAATCAGTCGTATATGTTGAGAAGAAAATATAATCATTTCGCTTTGTATAATGGTCGATTAATAATCCAACTTGTGGCTCAACATACTTTTTCGCCAACTTCTTACCTGCCGATGCTAAATCGCCAAGAAGACCCTCTTCATTTTCTTTTTGAACCTCATCTAGCTTCTTACTTACATCATTACGTTTCATAAACTGCTTCGCTGCCCAATCCGTATATTCTCCTTTACTCGGATTACTATTCGCTAAATAAACTAGGAGAACAACAGCTAGAACTATAATAATATACTTTTTCTTCATGCTATATCACCGCCTATTCTTTTCTATTTTCATATATATGTACAAGCGATGCAAATTAGAAAGACTATCATCTGTTGATTGTAAACGAATAACTAAAATTTACAATATAAAACAGAATATTAATAGTGACTTTACAAAATTTATATATAATTATATTCAGAATAAAAATTACAAGGGAGGCATTATACTAATGAACAATGAAAATGATATTTTTATTTCTAGTTCTACAATGATGTTAGAGCCATGTAAGCACCCCTCTTACCGTACAAAAATTATCGACAGTAGCGGGAAGCACCTTTACTCCCGCCAAACCGCTCTCCAGCTCATACAGAAATCTTGTCTAACAGATGTTTATTCTACTTATCAGGGCAGACGTAATGCAGTCCAAGCAAACTTTAAATTCAAACAAAACGTTCCGATTCCAATTAATCATAAGGAATATATTTGCGCTTTTCCAACAGAATCTCCTGCTTCTCCAAACTGTATTTGGTTGTTCTACAAGCATATCCATACAATAGAGTTTTTCAAAAAAACTAAAAAAGCTAAAATTTTTTTCTCAAACGGATTTACCGTAACGATACAAATTAGTTCCCATAAGTTAAGTCAGCAATTATGGAAAGCTGGATATGTTTTATCCCAAATGAACATGCAAGATTCACTACACTCATAAAACCTCATGCCACATTTACTATCTTAAAACAAATAGAATGGAAGGTGATCTTTCTCTTATCTTCCATTCTACTTATTCTCTTTATCCCTTTACACTATCTCGCATTTTCTCAAGTGCCTGCCGGTATATCCACCTCACCTGATAATATGTCATTCCCATTTCACAGGCTATTTCTCCCATCTTTTTCCCTACAAAAAATCGTTCCGAAATAATGTGTCTCTCCCTCTTATTTAACACACTCATAAAATCCTGTGCTCTCATTCCCGTTTCTTCAGACTCAAATTGTTCATCGTACTCTCCGACGCACACATACCTCTCCTGCATTACGCATTCTTTCTTTAGTCTTTCCAATATATAACCACGTACCGTTATCACCGCATAAGCAGGAAAACTTCCTTTCCCCTCCTCATATCTTTCATACGCATACCAAAGACCGATTAAACCACATTGATAATACTCTTCATGATCTTGATAAATACTTAACTTCTTTATTTGATTTACAATCATTCCTTCATACAAAACAACCGTCTCTGTAAAAGTCGCTGGCTTCACATAGTACCTATTTCTAAAAGGTATACCTCTTTGTTATTCCGCGGTACCTTTACAATATAAAAATAAAGAAGAGACTTCACTGTGAGTAATTTCAAATACTACCGAAGGAATTTGAAATTACACTAGGCAGTATTTGAAATTTTGTTGGTGGTATTTGAAGTAAGGGCAAAAATAAAAAAGGTGACTCTAGAGAGCCACCTTTTTTTGTCAGATCATATTATACAGGAATATTTGGTAATATTTTTGCCATTAACACAACAAATGCAGCTAAGAATGCCGCTTTAATAATGAATAAAACAATAATTGGAATAGCTGCTTTCACTTTACTTAATCCAGCTGTAACTTGTAATCCTAACCAAATTAAAACTAAATTCCATAAATAGAACAATTCAATTGTATTACCTATTCCATATGCAAGTGAACCTTGATCAAATAATGGTCCTAAACTTGTATACTGGGTTGCTCCACCATCTAAAATTAGGGCTATAATACCATTAATAAGTCCACCAATAATAAGAATAATATTAGTATATACAACAATCGTTAATAACTTCTTATAAGACGTATCATTTCCAAAGAACATCATAAATACTTTATAAATAGCTGCGACAAATAGCGCTCCAATCATCGCTCCAACAAAACCAGATCCAATTCCATAAATAACTTCTGATGTTATTGAACCCTTACCAGCAAGTTCACCTAATTCTTTCTGCATTTTAACCATTTCAGGTGACGTGTTCACAACATATGTTGTCAAACCACCTACAAGCCCTTGTAACAACGCAACTAAAAAGAACATACCCCAAACTTTCTCGCTCGCCTTCATTCTCTCAAACTGTAAACCAGGAGAAGTAATCATTCCAAATAATGATGGCTTCTCTCCGCCAACCTTTTGCGTATTCAAATTCGCTTCCATTATAACGCCTCCTTCTATTTATATAACCCGTTCTAACGGGCGGTTCACTTCCTCATTGTAAGAGGCTACGAACCGCCCACTAGAACGGTAATGTGTAGTTCTACTACACTATTAATTACTCATAACGTAATGCTTCAATTGGATCTAATTTCGCAGCTTTGTTTGCTGGAATTAATCCAAAAACAATACCAAGTGTCATAGAGAATAGTACTCCTCCAACGACAACTTCCCATGAAACGAGCGGTGGCCACTTCGCAAATGTGGAAACGATATATGCCCCGCCATACCCAAGACCAATTCCGATTAAACCACCTAGAAGCGTTAACATAACTGCTTCAATTAAAAACTGTAATAAAATTTTACTACGCGTCGCTCCAAGTGCTTTACGTACTCCAATTTCGCGCGTACGTTCTGTTACAGATACGAGCATAATGTTCATAACACCAATACCACCAACGACTAGTGAAATACCAGCGATACCGCCGATGATCATTGTCATAATACCGGTCATCTTTGAAATACCTTCTTGAAGTTCTTTTAAATTCATAACTTCGTATTTACCAGTTGCATCACTCGGTTTACGACTGTTTAAGACATCTGCAGCTTTTTTACCTGCTTTTTCTAAGTTATCTACATTTTTTGCTTGAACAGAAATATTTTGAATTTCATCTTTTCCATACAGTGTCGGCCATAATGAAATTGGAATTAATGCTTCTGATGGTCCCATTCCCATAAACTCGTTATCTGATTTGTAGACACCGATAATTTGCATCGGTTGACCCTTCATTTCAATAATTTTACCGACTGGATTGGCATCCTTAAATACCTTTTCTTCCATTTGTTTACTAATCATGACAACGTTATTACCTTGATCCACATCTGATTCTTGTAAAGAACGTCCCTTTAACAGCTTTACTTTATTTACTGAAAAATACTCACTGTCTAATCCAGTAATACTCACCATTTCTACTTTATCTTCAATATCAAGTGGTTCCATACTTGAATTTGTTGTTACAACATGTGAAATTTCTGGAATTTTTTTAATTTCAAAAATATCTTCTTCAGTTATTTTCGGTGCTTCTACCATCCCCATACCAAAAGGATCATTCATATCAGCACTATAATGAATCGGAACCGTTTGATTACCTGATCCAACAAATTGAGATTTCAATGCAGCTTCCCCGCCTTGCCCAATCGCAACGACGGTAATAATAGAGCCTACACCGATAATAATCCCAAGCATCGTCAAAGCCGAGCGTAGTTTATGAGCTAAAATAGACGATAAGGCAATTTTCATACTATCTAGTAAACTCATACTGCACACCTTCTATCTTCTGTAACTTTCCCGTCTCGCAGTACAATGCGGCGAGACGAATAAGCCGCTACTTCCTCTTCATGCGTAACCATAACAATTGTCGTACCTTCTGCATTAAGCTTCGTAAAAATATCCATAACTTGCTCACCAGACTTCGTATCTAGCGCACCAGTCGGCTCATCGGCCATAATGAACGTTGGGTTATTCGCAATTGCCCTTGCAATCGCTACACGTTGCTTCTGTCCACCTGATAATTCATTCGGTAAATGATGTACGCGGTCCGCTAATCCAACTTTACCTAACGCCTCTAAGGCACGCTTACGACGTTCTGCTTTCTTCACGCCACCGTATACGAGCGGAAGTTCAACATTTTCCACCGCAGAGAGACGCGGCAGTAAATTAAAATGCTGGAATACAAAGCCGATATATTCATTACGAATTAAAGCGAGCTTTGACTCGTCTGCTGTTAAGATATTCACATCATTCAGCATATATTCGCCTTCTGTTGGACGATCTAAACAACCAATAATGTTCATAAGCGTTGACTTACCGGAACCAGAAGGCCCCATAATCGAAACAAACTCACCACTCTGAATCGTTAAACTAATACCATGCAAAATCGGTACCGCAAGCTTCCCTTGATAATACGTCTTAGCAATATTATTTAGCGTAATCATTTCTCTTTCACTTCCATTCCGTCATACACGTTGTCGGAAGGATTTTTAACCACCTTTTGCCCCACTGTTACGCCTTCAGTAATCTCTGTCCAATCTCCATCCGTAGCACCTTTTTTCACATTTTGTTTACGAAGCTTTCCTTTTTCTTCGATATAAACAAATGCATCAGCGTCTTTTTCTACAATGCTCTTACTTGGAACAGCAATCATCGTCTTATTCTCTAAGTTTACTTGTAATGAAACATGGTAACCTGGAGATAAACCGTCTTGGCTATCAAGACTTGCTTTATATGTATATTGGGACATATTTTGAGTTGCTTCACCTACACCACCAGCTTGACCCATCTCTGCACTCGTTGGGAATTCACTTACCTCTGTAATCTTACCTGTCCACTTCTTCTTATTATTTGCTTTCGCAGTTACAGTGAATGTTTGATCCTTTTGGATTTGTGACTTCTGAAGCTCTGTTAAAGTCCCTTGAACTTGGAACGGATCTTTAGAAGCAACTTGTAAAAATGCCTTCCCTTGTCCACCTAACGCTTGAGATGAACTTTGCGCCGCATCTTTATCTAACTTTTGAACAACACCAGCAAAATTACTATAAATCGTAAGCTCTTTCTGCTTTTTATTTAACTCTTCTTTCTGTAACTTCCCTTTCTCTTTCTCAAGGTCAGTTGTTTTTTGCGCTATTTCTAACTCACTTACTTGCTCTTCCATCGGATCTGTTACTTCTTTCCCAGCTCCGCTATCTTTCACCTTCTTAATTTCTTTCTTAAGCGAATCAATCTTCTTTTTCCCTTGATCATAACGCATATCTGCCATCTTCTGATCAAGCTCAGCTTGCTTCATTTGAAGATTAATCTCTTCATTATCATAAGAGAATAACTTCGTACCTTTCTCTACCTCTTGTCCCTCTTTTACCTCAATATCTTTCACTTTTCCTTTGGCCGGATCCGCATAGAAACTTTCAATATTCCCAGGCTTCACCTGACCAGAAACTAACTTCGTATTATTCAGCTTACGCTCTGTCACTTTCTCAAAACTTACAGCATCAGCCGTTGTTGATGCGCCCTTCTTCTTACCTTGCATAATAAAAATATTAACTGCTGCTACAATAACAATTAGTGCAATAACTCCGATAATAATCCATTTTTTCTTCTTATTTGGAGTACGAACCGTATTTGGTAACATATTCTCTCTCCCTTTATAAATTAATAGTTTAATAAACACCATAATTGTATAAAACTTTCTGAAAAATAATCATATATTATTACAATCATTTTACAAAGTTTTACACATTCATTTATATTGTAACAAAAATTCCAATGATTAGAAATATGACATCGTATCTTTTAAGATAGTTTTAAGGAAATATTATATTATATAGAAAAAGCTATCCAATATAAAAATTGGATAGCTTTTCAAACAAAATATTACGCCGCTTTAGGATCTTTTCTCTCATGTCCACGTTGAACGATGAACAAGAAGACTGTTGATAAAATCGCACCTGTTAATAGTAAGATAAAGCAACCATCCCAGCCAGAACGATCAACAATAACACCAATTGCTGCGTTTGCTACAAGACTTCCGCCCACATAACCGAACAGACCACACATACCAACTGTAGTACCTACCGCAAATTTCGGTACTAATTCCATCGCACTTAAACCGATTAAGAACTGTGGTACGTAAATTAAACATCCGATAATAGAAACTGCAATACTTACAACAAGTACGCTAGTTGCTTGCCAATATACAAACGTACCAATAACAACTCCAACCATACTAATAATACACAATGGCATACGTTTCCCTTTAAATAATTTATCACTTAGAAGACCAACGATTAATGAACTTGGAATTGCCATACCTTCAAAGATTGCGTATGCTGCATGTGCTTCATTTTTTGAAAAACCTTTAACTGTCGTTAAATAAAGTGGAACCCAGTTAATAACACCGAAACGAATTAAATAAACAAATGCATTTGCAATACATAAGAACCATACAAATTTATTTTTCACTACATATTTCATTAAAATCTCTTTTGGTGACATCTTGTTAGCATTATCTGCTTTTTCAAGATTTTCATAGTCATTACGATACTCATCAATTGGAGGAAGACCTTCAGACTCTGGTGTATCCTTCGCATTGATCCAAACAAGAACTGAAATTACCATTGCGATAATCGCTGGGAAAATAAACACGCCGCCTTGCCAATGACTTTCACCGAAAATACCTACACCAATTCCGACAAGTGGTGGCACAAGCATTCCGCCAACGTTATGTGAAATATTCCAAATACCTGTTTTCGTACCGCGTTCTTTCTTTGAGAACCATTTCGTCATAACGATACTACAAGGTGGTGCTCCCATACCTTGTACAATACCGTTCAGGACAAGTAATGTAACAATCATTCCAAATGAAGATGCAAACCCGAAACAAATATTTACAAGCCCTGATAAGAATAATCCGACTGCGATAAAGCGCTGGGCAAAAGCTTTATCTGATAAATTCCCCATAAAGAACTTACTAAACCCATAAACAATCGCCATTACTGAACCTAGTAGTCCAATTTCAGCTGTACTAAAACCATATTCTTGTACTAAATACGTACTTGATAACGTAAAGTTACTGCGTACTAAATAATAAGCAGCATATCCAACAGAGATTCCGATTAGCACACGAATACGTAGTAACGTATATACTTTCGCGATCATATCCGCTGGTAATCTCTCAATTGCAGGTGCTGGCTTAAGCCATTTAAACATATACACTCGTCTCCTTTTCTCACTTTTGAGAGAGACGCTGTCTATTCCATATCTCGATTATTCCACTATTTGATATATTTTGGTTCGCCCTTCTAACCGGCTGTCCTTCTATTTCTTTCTCATTCTTCGCAAACATCGTTGGTACGCCAAACGAAACTTTTTCTAAAATGTGACCCGCTTCTTCTGATAAACAATAATCAATAAATAAATCCGCAATAATACCACTCGGTGCACGTTTTAGTTTCGAAATCGCATTGACAGACAAACCTGTTTGCTCAGGTTCGTTACTTAAAATAGGAAAGCCTCGTTTTTGAAGCATTCTCTGATCTCCCATAAAATTGATGCCTATCATATATTCACCACTTGCCACAAGTTCTGCTGGTATGTAACCATTCACTGTTACTTCTCCAACCTGTCCTGCAAGATGCTTCACATACGCCTTCGCTTCCTCTTCACCTAAAGTATCAATAAGTGATTGAAAAAACGTATATGCAGTACCCGAAACATTTGGATCTGGCATAACAATCTTTCCTGTGTACGCAGAGTTTAATAAATCTTGCCACCTGGATGGATACGGTAGGCCAAGCGGTGCTATTTCTTCGTTCCACCGCTCTTTATTAATTGCGATTGCCAATTTCTCTACTTCGTAACCGTACCAATAACCATCTTTATCTTTAACAGTTTTTGAAATACGATTCGCATGCTGGCTCGTCACAGGAATAGACAGATCTTTTTGCTTCATCATTTGATGTGCATCTACTGTACCGCCAATAATAATATCCGCTTTCGGATTTCCAGCTTCTTCTTCCACTCTTCGAAGAAGTTCTTCTGTCGAAAGACGAATAAATTCATACGTACATCCACGCGGTTTACAAAATGATGAAAGCAATGCCTCACCAACTTCCTCACGGGCCGCTACATATGCAACAAGATGACGATCATCCAAAATAGGGAGACCACTTTTATTATATTTAATAGAGGTTGTATCTCGAGAGCAACTAGACATCGCTCCTCCAATTACTAGCAAAAAGAAGAAAAAGGCTATCTTTCTCATGACGCATTCTCCTTTACGAATAACTCTGCTAGAGAGCCTTTCATATACATGACATTCCCGTTATTATCACCGAGGTATTGCACAACAAAGTATGATGGATACACAGAAATCGTAAGAATATCTTCACGCTCATTCTTTACATGCTTACCTGATTTATAAGCTGTAATATAAGCAATCGGTTCATTCTGTGATTGTAATAATTTCTGAATTTCTCCGTAATCTGTAATTTGTTTTGCGTACCGAATAGAATCAAGCATGTGCGTAAGATTGATAGTACGTACTACATTCCCTTGACGTACTATGACATCCTTTGCTGAAGCGAAGAAATCACTAATACGCTCGGGCGTGTAATACAGGCTTAACAAATACGTTTGAAATGCCGAGATCATCGGATCAGTGCCCTTCTTTCCGTATACGTTCGCCTCATACTGGAACAAGTCACCTACTGCAAAAGTACGCTTATGTCCATTCAAGTACGTTACTTCTCCAGTAAATACTTGTTCTTGGCTCTCTGCCTCTCTCGGTTCTATTCGAATTCGGTCAAAGAATGAAACAATTGTATGTAAACGAACTTCATCCGTTACAACAATTTCTCCCCACTTTTCATGTCTTACTTTCACTTCAATTGGAAGAGATTCGTTCACTCTTTGTAAAACGGCTTGTTTGTCATTCACAATTGTGATTCGATTATATGTTTGTTTCTCCACGACATAAAACAAAACAAGAGAAACAATGATACAAAAGACAAACATAAGAATTTGAAATGATAGCCTTTTCATTTCTGCCTACCTCCAAGATAAAAAAACGTTGTTTCGAAAATACCGCATAATTGTTTCATAAATGTATCATTTAACCGCTTTCAAGTTTTTTATGTCTTCCATTCGTCTTGGAAGCAAAAATGTAATAAATATCGTAGTACCAATCTCTTCACTGCTCTCAATTCGCATACTTCCGCCTTGCTTATTCATAATCTCCTGACAAATATACAAACCATAGCCGTTCCCGTAACTAGAAGGAAGCATTTTCCCTCCTGGAGACCCATTCCACTCGGCAAGTACATCCTCATCTATACCGATACCATCATCATGAACAAAAACCTTCGCCTCATGCTCACTTACAATTACATTCATGCGAATTTGCGTAGCATCACTATATTTAATTGCATTATCAAGTACATTTAAAAAGATTTGCTTCGTCTTATCAAAATCCGCAACGACATGTACATCCGTTAACTCATTTATCACTTCAATCTCAAATTGCTGCAGACGAGGTTTCACAATTGAAACTGCTTCTTCTGCTAATTCTTTTATATTCACAACTGTAGGTGACACTTCAAACGTACTCGTCCCGTACTTGGAAGACTTAAGTAATTCCTCTACAAGTGATAATAGACGCTCACTTTCTACAGCTACATACCGGAGACTCTCTTGCACATCTTCCTTCGAGTGTAACTTCGGAATTAAATCAACATAACCGATAATTGCCGTAAGTGGTGTCTTCAACTCATGCGTAATACGGTCCAAGAAATCTTTCTGTTTCTCTTTTTCTTCCTTCAATTGCTTAATATGCAGTTCAATTCCATCAGCCATCGCATTAAAGGATGCTGAAAGCTGTGCAATTTCCACATACTCATTTAGCTCAATCTTACTTTCATAATCGCCATTCGCAAGCCGCTTTGCCATTTGTCTCAACTGATCAATTGGCCTATGAAGAGACCTAGCTAAGCGAACCGCAAAGAAAATACCTGCAGCCACTAAACAAAGAGATGTCATTAAAAAAGTCCAGCTCACATTTGTTAAAACTTCCTTCTCACCCGTTAACTCATCTATAAAACGAATACTCCCAATGACATCGTTTCCATAATAAACCGGGCTTGAAAACAAAAGAATGGGTGCTGGCTCTCCTTCCGCAAAAACAAAAGCTTTCTTACCCTTCAAAGAACTCTCAATATCAATATTTCGATGAAGTAACGCTCCTTTTTGTGTATCTGCAACAACATCTCCATTCTTTCCTATCATCTGTACACGGACATCCATCCGCTTCGCTAAGTACGAAGCAATTAAAAGCGAATTCGGACCTAACGTCTCGATTTCTGCTTCTTTCTCTAAATAATTCATCGTATAAATTTGTGCCTCTACACTTAACTTCTCAAGAGAATCTGCTGCATTATGATACATATTCTTCTCTAGTGAAATATAAACAACCGTATACAAAAGAAAAAGAATTGGAATCAACAATCCAACTATTCCAAATACCATATTCCGTTTTAACGACATATCATCACCACTTAACAATCCAGCTTATAGCCAACGCCATAAATTGTTTTAATATATTCTCCGCTCGTACCAAGCTTCTTACGTAATCTTTGCACCATAATATCAACCGCTCTCGTATTTCCGATATACTCAAAGCCCCACACTTTCTCGAGTAACTCATCTCTCATAAATACACGCTGTGGATTTGAAACAAACAGCTGACATAAATTAAATTCTCGGTACGTTAACTGAATCTCTTGTCCACTAACATGTAATTTTCTTTCCTTAGGACAAATTATTAACTCTCCAGCTCGAATTACTTCGTGGCTTGCCGTAACCTCTTCCTTCTTCACACGCCGACTCATATTCTTCACACGAAGAATGAGCTCCGCATAATTGAAAGGCTTCGTTACATAATCATCCGCACCGAGTTGCAAGCCGAGCAATTTATCATTCATCTGACTCTTGGCAGTTAACATGAGTACTGGAATATCTCTATCTTTCTCACGGAACAAGCGAAGTAACTCGTACCCATCTGTATCTGGAAGCATAACATCCAAAATCAATACATCCGGCCCTTCATTCCACTTCTCTAGCGCTTCTCTACCATCAGCCGCTACTAATACTTCATATCCTTCCATCTCTAACTGCATTCGAATCAAATTACGAATACTCGATTCATCATCAACTACAAGTATTTTCATCCTTATCCTCCTTTCATCTTGTATTATAGTACAGTTTAGTATAGCAAAAATCATACAAAAAAAGAGAGGATATTGTCGAACATATTTTGTCGACGATACTCTCTCTTTCACTTATTATATTTACTTAGCATATCCATTCGGTTGTTTTTGATGCCAATTCCAAGCATGCTCAATGATTGTTTTCACATTTACATACTTAGGATCCCATCCTAACTTCTCTTTCGCCTTCTGAGAAGAAGCAACTAAACGTGCTGGATCTCCCGCACGACGCGGTGCTACCTCAGCAGGAATTTCATGATTTGTAACTTCACGAACTGCATCAACGATTTCTTTTACACTGAAACCATTACCGTTTCCTAAGTTATAGAAATCACTTTCTCCGCCGTTTTGTAGGTCTTTAAGCCCTAAGAAATGAGCTGCTACTAAATCTTCAACATGAATATAATCACGAATACAAGTACCATCTGGTGTATTATAATCTTCACCAAACATCATAATCTTCTCACGTTGACCTAACGCCACTTGCAATACAAGAGGAATTAAATGCGTCTCTGGGCGATGATCTTCCCCAATAATACCATTTGGAGTTGCACCAGCCACGTTAAAGTATCTGAAGACCTTATATTTTAAGTTAGACGCTTGGCTATACCAATGAAGCATTTTTTCAATTGCTAATTTTGTCTCGCCATACGTATTCGTTGGATTTGTTACAGTTTCCTCAGTAATAAGATCCACATCTACTTCGCCGTAAGTTGCCGCAGTAGAAGAGAAAATGAACTTATCTACTTTAAACTCGTCCATTACTTCTAATAAGCAAAGTGCACCATACACGTTGTTGTTATAATATTGAAGAGGTTTCTCCATACTAACACCAACTAAAGAATCAGCCGCGAAATGCATAACCGCGTCAATATTTTCTTGTGTAAAAACGTCTCTTAAGAAACTTTTATCACGAAGGTCTCCTTTATAAAACTTTGCGCCTTCTGTAATGGCATCTTCATGACCTGTTTGTAAATTATCAACCACTACTACAGATAAACCTTCATCTACTAATTTTTTCACAGCGTGTGAACCGATGTAGCCAGCTCCACCACAAACCAAAATTGAACTCATGTTATTCCTCCTACTATACTCAATACAACAAATATATAGTTTCTCTCATACATTTTATGCTTACCTATATTTTACCATAAACATTCATTTAAAATAATATAATGTGAACCGTAACGACAACTAACTTCTTAAAGTGGCAAGCTTCTCTTCAACCTTCTCTAAATCCTCGACAGAATCTATTTCAAAGCTGTCATTGCTATCAATTTCATATAAATAAACATTCAGATGACCAATATTATCTTTCACAATATTATCCCAATACAGCTCACTAAAGTCTTCTTGCTCCACTGCTTTTTCTAACTCTTTTACGATATAATCCGCATCGTCCTTACACCAATAGGAAAGGCCACATAAAATGTAATCATCATGACCGTCACCAATTTCAATATCGTACACTTTCTTGCTCTCATCGTGCTTAATAATCCATTCATTGCGGAAATCTTCTTTCCTTGCACTAAAGTATAATGATGACTCTGGTTTTTCAATAAATATATTACGATGTAAATATACATCAGCATCTACCACATACGCATCTGCCAAATATTCACGCACTACATACATCGTATAAATATTGTTATACACATTATATTTATCGTTATATACAAGACGTATATTTTCATATTTATCAACAAGATAATTGAATTTTTCCGATAAATATCCAGTAACAACAATAATTTCATCTATACCAATCTCTTGTAAATATTCAATTTGTCGTTCTAGCATCGGTTTCCCGTTTACCTCTACTAATGACTTTGGTTTCGTTAATGTTAATGGGCGCAAGCGTGTCCCCATACCAGCTGCTAATAAAATCGCTCTCATGCTACCTCTCCTCTATATTTCTTTCTCTTAATAAATTCATTTGCATCCGCGACTGTTAAAACAGCCCCTACAATAATGAATAAACAACAAATAATTAATTTCCAAGAAAATGGTGTTCCCATTACTAATATAGAAATCCAAATCGCCCAAGCTGAATATGTAATATTCAGCCCCATAGCTTTCGTTGGGCCCAGTTCATGGATTGCTTTATAGTAAAAAATGTACGAAGCTGTCCCAATTAACGCCACAAATATAATTAAGATAAATTCACTACTTACCATAACTTCTTTCGTTAAAAAATGCCCGCCTAATGTCGGTAAAATGATCAGTCCATATGTTACAGACGAAACAAGTTGGCGAATTTGCAACGCCTCTTCTGGTGAAACTTCCCCATCCTTCATACCGTAGGCACAAATAACACATTCTAATCCCCAACCTATAATACAAATCAAAACAAAGATAAAACCTAACATATAGTTTTGTGTTGCAAATCCATCACCGGTAAAGCCAAGAATAATAATACTACTAATACTTATTACAAGTCCTAACCAATTCCAAGAGCGTAAACGTTCTTTTAAAAACATAAATGCAAAAAATGCTCCAACGGCTGGATATATGGCTGAAATTGCTGCCGTATACGAAGCCCCTATATACTTTACAGCTAATACATAAAACGTCATCCCTAAAGGTCCGCCCATTAAAGCACCTAACATTACGAAACGACCACTTCTTGTTTTTAATTTAGAAAGCGCTGTTCGTAATTGACCTTTAAGTCCCATATAGACCATCATCCACAATGTCGACATAAAATCATGTAAAAATGTGCTAACAAGCGGCGCAAGGAATATAACTTGCTCCGTTTCCAACATAACTGTCGAGGATAATATAATCCCAATTAAAACCGTATCTATAGCCCAAGCAAATCCGGAGAACACACCATAAAAAATTCCTCTACTTTGCTTTCGATTCATACTGGTATCCTCCATAGTACTCTAAAAATAACTGTAAATTTTCTTTTGCACGCGTATAACGATCCATTCCATATGTTCCGAAGTCACTACCCGCTGCTTCTTTAATCTTTGTCCAAATACTCCATAAAAAGTCTTGGAAAATTTTATTTAATAAGATTCTTTGTCGATGCATTTCTTCTACTTTTCCATTAAAATAGTAATCTAAAAATAACTCTTCATCTTCAGCTGAGAATTCACACTCTAAACTATGCGCTGCAATATCCCACATCGGATCATTCAAGCCGCCATACTCCCAGTCGATTAAATACATCTTATTTTCTCCGTTTTTCACAAAGTTTTCAGCAACAGTATCATTATGGCAAGGCGTTAACTGAACATCCATTTTCTCATACATTGCTTTTAATCGCATAACTTGCTTCTTTACCTTTTTATAATCAGCAAAGTTTGAACCATTTGATTTACTTAATAAACCTTCATAATGCTCAATTTTCTCAAATACATTAAACGTATTACTCATCGCTGCACTTGATTCATGTAATTCCTTCAAAATAGCTGCCGTTAACTGCATATTATCGCTACGTCGCGCCGTTTTCGGATTCAATGTTTCTGCATTTGAAATAAGCTCTGCTAACTTCACACCTGTTTCTTCATTAAAGTATAGAAGCTCAGCGTCAATTCCTAGCTCACTTGCCAAATTAGAATTCACCATTTCATCATGACGACTAATCATTTCTTCCGTACCGCTTCCTGGAATACGAAGTACATATTCTGAATCCCCGACACTTACCTTGAAATTCGTATTTGTCATACCACCAAATGGTTGAATATTTGTAATAGCATCTTCTGAAATACTTAAAGCCTCCATAACATGGCCTTTAATTTGTTTTTCTTTAAACTCTGCTTCTTTCCTCAATAAACGAGGGTAAATTTTATTTCTCACAACTTCATATTGCTGTTTTGTATCAATTTCTGCCCATACAATATTTTGTAATTTGATATGCCCAATATCATATGTTCTCGCAACATCAAGAAGTAAATACTCATAATTCACATACGGATTTTGATTATGATTAAACAACTCCAACATATTAAGAAAAACATCATAAGAAAGTTTTGAAATTCCAATCATCTCGCCATCAATACGATTTAATTGATGAACATCTTTCGAAATTTTATACAAGTTCCCGTTTTGAATCTCTACAAATGCCTCATCACCAGAACCACTTTCATTCGTAATCAATACACAGTCCCGTTCCGGATATTGTAGCAATTGAGAAATCGCATCTTCTTCTATTAAAATATCATCTTCAATTAATAGAAAATCATCTGTAATTAAACTTTGAACACTTGAAAGTGAAGCCATAGAGCCTGTCCATTTATATTTCGGATTTTCTACAAAGTATACTCCTTGCTCTTTATTCCAAGAAGCAAATTTTTCTTTTTTATATCCAGAAACAATAACAACTTTTTCAATTCCGTTATTGTGTAATATCTCTAAATTTCGATTTAAAAGTATTTTATCACCAATGGATAATAACCCAGATGGTTTACCTAATTCCTTACGATTTCCTGCCGCAAGAATAACTGCTTGCTTAACTTTTTTATACTCTCGCTGATGAATACGAATCTTTTTTTTCTGCATTGTAGCTAACTCGCTCTGCAAAAATTTAAGACCCTGTTCTTTCACATAATAGCTTATATGTTTTCCATTTTTTTCACTAACAACATAATTTTTTTTCGTCAAATCATTTATAATATAATTCACTTTTCCGGTAGATATCCCACTACGTTCTGCAATTTTCTTCTGACTTAAATGTGGTTCTTTATTAATAATTTCTAATATATCAAGCACATGTTGCATATGTGGTCCCCCATAACATTGATAATACATTCAAAATTTGAACGCAACATTAATATTATCACTAATAAGGTGTAATGTAAATTTGTTGTAAAATTTCAGTAAATACAGTTTTACATTTCTCCTATCATCTAAAATAAAAAGAAGTGCCCCTGCTTATTTTGCACAGGGGCACTTCTTTTTATTTATAAATAGCCTCAACGTTATTGGCTGACACAACTTTAATATTACTAGCAGAATTTGCAAAATCCCAATTCTCATCCTTAATCATATAATTAGGACCATAGTTTTCAATAAGATACTCTTCAACATTTGAAGGAACAGGGAATTCTTCGCCCTTGAATGGCATTAATTTCGTTCCTAACAATGTAGAACTTGCTGTTTTCGTTTTCCACCCTGTAAGGATCTTTTCAGTTCCTCTTTCCTGCGTCGACATCTCATCCGTTCCTTCAAAGAAGTAACACCATACTTTATTAGGATCTTCCGAAAAATAATAGAAAAGATCGATATGAGTTCCTTTATAAGTGAAAGTTTGCTCTACAACATGGCCATCAACTGTGAACTCCCTAAACGTCTTAACACCTTTATCATTTAACGTTTTCTCTAGTGCTCTTTTCTTCTCTTCACTTATATTAAAAGTACCAATATCCATATCTAAATCATGGCTTATGAAATCTTTTTCTCGCACAGCGCCAAGTAACGTGCCATAATCTAACCAAAATTCTTGGTCATGCTCCTTAAAAGCTTCTTGCACTAATAGTAAACACTCTACTCCATATTGTTTAATATTGTTTCGTACTAATTGCAATTGCTTATTCGCACGATATTCTAAAGGCTTTTTTAACAATGTACGAACTAGCTTATTTCCTTCAATAAATTTTCTAATTTCTTGTTTAAATCCCATATAAAAATCCTCGCAATAACATCTATTTAAAGTAATATAACGGAATAAAATCACTCACATATCTCCGTTATTTTCTCCGTTTCCTACACCATCATACTATTTGACACCAAATTTTTCAAAGGTAAAGTCAGATTTTTGGAGTGATCGTGTTGTATAAATGAAAGAAAATTACTTATGCTATAACAAATAACCACCAAACTTGAACAGTAACTTACCACATATTATAAATAAAAGGCATACGATTTCTCGTATACCTTTTGTGTATCTTTCATTACTTAGCCACGAAATAATCCGTTACATATTGTGCCCAAACTTCATGTCCTTTAGCACTTGGGAAACCAAACTCTTCTTGTAAGTAAGGTAAAATAGCCTTTGTTGCTGCATCAGGCCATGCTCCCCAGTGATCAACATATGTATAACCATTTTGCGTCGCAAATTGCTTTAATGCCTCAATTGCTTTCGGATAATTCTTCGCACCATATACTGGGTTTGATGGTTGAATCATAATTGTAGCGCCTTTTGCACTAGTAGAAAGTGCTTGAACAAACTTCTGTGTACTCACAACAGAGTTCCCATTACCAGTTTTACCGTTATCAGTAATAAATGGTGGCTCAAATAAAATCACATCTGGCTTGTCTTTCGCGATCTCTTTATCACGCTTATTCGCGATTAGCTCTTCTGTACTTTCACCCTTATATTCCTTTACTGTCACATTCCATAAATCTTTACCATAAGCAGTTTCTAAATTAGCTGTTAACTTAGCTGCCCAAGCATCTTTTTCAGATGAAGAAGCTTCATCACCAACAATAACAAGATTCACTGCCTTTTTCTCTTTAGCAGCTTTCTTCAACTTCTCTTTCACTTCATCTGGCAAATTCTTCGCATATGCTTCATTAAAAGATGACTTCGCACCTTGCTTTTTCTCTGCTTTTTTCTCTTCTTTCTTCGCTCCGCTATCTTTCACTTCAGCCTTTGTTTTCGTCACTTCACTCGTCTGTCCCGTTGCATTTGCAACTTTCTTATTCCAGTACAATTTACCGCTCACAATCGAAGCAACAAACAATACAAAAACAACAAGAACAAGTACTGCTTTCTTATTCATCGATTCACCTCATCTATTAATCTCACAACATATAATATTAATATAAATCCATGCAAAAATAAACCCAACTCCTTCCAAAGGAGTTGGGTTATTACATATTATTTAGTCACTTCAAGATGTGCTCTTAACTTATTCGTTATATCTTGTTTCGCTGCATCTGGAACATAATAATACCAAATGCCATCAGCGGCTTTGTGGCCGTCGCCTGGGATTTGAATCTCTTCACTGTTCTCCATGCAATCTTTATAGTTCTTTTGAATCTCAAACATTTGCTCTTGCGTTAAACTTGTTTTTACGTTTTTCTCAATTGCTTTTAATACGTCACCGTAACTTGCTAGAGAAGATACACTTGCGCCCTTTTTAATTACCGCTTGGATAACTTGACGCTGGCGCATTTGACGACCGAAGTCACCGCGTGGATCCTCGTAACGCATACGAGTATACTTTAATGCAGTTTCACCATTTAAATGAATATTACCTTTAGCAAAATGTTGATCTCTTGATGTAAACTCTAAATCGTTATTTACATCAACACCGCCAACAGCATCTACAATATCTCTAAATCCAGCCATATTTACTTCAATATAATGATCAACTGGTACATTTAGGAAATTCTCTACTGTTTTTACAGACATATCAATACCACCAAAAGCATAGGCATGGTTGATTTTATCTTTTTTACCTTTCCCTACAATCTCCGTATAAGAGTCGCGTGGAATACTCGTAATTTTCATAGATTTTGTTTTTGGGTTTAAGGTAAATAACATAAGTGAATCCGATCTACCTGTCCCATTATCTTCCTGATCTACACCCATCAGTAAAATAGATATAGGTTTATTATCCGAAATCTCTACTTTCTTATCTCGTTTGTCAGACTTATCACGATCCAAAGGCTTATGCACTGTATTTAACGTATTAGATACATTAGAGTAAACAGTATATGCATATACACCACCAGCAATAACAAGAACACCAATGATACCTAGAATCCAAAATAGAATCTTTTTCTTCATCGTTTTTCCTTCTTTCAAATAACAAATTCAGTAATCTTATACTTACTATTATTTCACATAAAACTATACAGATTTACAAATCATTTGTAAACCACTGATTCTTCCACTATCTTATAGCTTCTTGAGAAAATCTTTTAAAGCTTCCTTCCAGTCTTGGAACGATTCAAATCCATTTTCTTCAATCATCCCTTTGTCCAGCACTGAGTATTTAGGGCGTGCAGCAGGCCTTGGAAAGTTTTCTGTTGTTAGTGGATTGACCACTAATTCAATATTAGATTGCTTGAATATCTCTTTTGCAAACTCATACCAAGAACAAACTCCTGAGTTAGAACCATGATATATGCCATACTTATCAGTTTTCACAAGATTAATAATAAATCTCGCTAAATCAGGTGTATAGGTTGGTGAACCTACCTGATCATGAACAACTCCTAATTCTGCCTTCTCTTCCGCTAAACGCAACATCGTTTTCACAAAATTATTACCGTACAAGCCAAATACCCAAGACGTTCTGACAATATAACTTTTTGAACAATACTTTTGTGTATAATGTTCTCCAGCTAATTTTGAGCTACCATATACAGTTTGAGGATTCGTTTGATCATCCACTTTATATGGTTCATTTTTCGTTCCATCAAAAACGTAATCAGTACTTACATAACAAAACTTTGCATTCACTGCTTCGGCAGCTTGCGCTAAATATTTTGTACCTTCAGCGTTAACCTTGAAAGCAGTTTCTTCATCGCTCTCAGCTTGATCTACTTGTGTATATGCTGCTGTATGAATAATAATATCAGGATTTATAGATAGTACTTTTTCACGTACTTTTTCTTCATTTGTAATATCTAGCTCTTCTCTACCAAATCCAAAAACTTCCCATTGTTGATTTTCTAATAAGCATAATACATCTTGTCCTAATTGACCTTTAGCCCCTGTTACTAATACTTTCATGTTTTATACCTCTAATCTATTCGCATATTGATTCTTGAAGTATTCTTGGTATTCTCCAGAAATAATATTTTTCCACCAATCTTGATTTTCTAAATACCATTTAATAGTTTGCTCAATACCTGTATCAAAGTTGTACTTCGGTGACCACCCTAATTCTTCACGGAGTTTTGTTGCATCAATTGCGTAACGGCGATCATGACCTGGACGATCTGTAACATACTTAATCAGAGATTCTGGTTTATCCAATGCTTTTAAGATTGTTTTTACGATTTCAATGTTTGTACGTTCATTGTTTCCACCAACATTGTACACTTCACCATTTTTTCCTTTATGAAGTACTAAATCGATTGCCTGACAATGGTCTTCCACATGTAACCAATCACGTACATTTAAACCATCACCATATACAGGTAATTGTTTATCATTCAGTGCATTAATAATCATTAAAGGAATTAACTTTTCTGGGAAATGAAATGGTCCGTAATTATTTGAACAACGTGTAATATTTACTGGTAAACCAAACGTTTCATGATAAGCACGAACTAATAGGTCTGCACCAGCTTTACTTGAACTATACGGACTATTTGATGCCAAAGGTGTTTCTTCCGTAAAGTAACCAGTTTCGCCTAAAGTTCCATATACCTCATCTGTTGAAACTTGCAAGTATTTTTTTACTTCTGCATTTTTAGCAGCATCTAGTAATACTTGTGTACCTTGAATGTTTGTTTGAATAAAGATATCAGGATTTGTAATACTTCTATCAACATGCGACTCTGCTGCGAAATTTAACACATAATCAAAATTTTCTTCTTTAAATAATTGATTAATAAACTGACGATCTGCTATATCGCCTTTGATAAATTTGTAATTAGATAATTCTTCAATATCTTTTAGATTCTCTAAATTCCCTGCATATGTTAGCGCATCTAAATTTACAATATTATATTCAGGATACTTCTTCACCATATATCGAACAAAATTACTTCCAATAAACCCTGCGCCACCCGTTACTAATACTTTCATGTTATTCCTCCTTATTTCTCGTACACAAAATTAATATTTGCTTCTTCTAATAGTGGATGTTTAGTATCCTTTTCTGAAAGAATCGGTTCACTTACCGGCCAATCGATTCCTAATGCTGGATCATTCCATAGAATACCTGCATCATGATTAGGAGAATAGTATTCATCTACTTTGTAAGCCACTGTCGAATTTGGCACTAATGTACAAAATCCGTGTGCAAATCCTTTTGGTACGACTAATTGGCGCTTATTATGTTCACTTAAAATAACACCAATCCATTGGCCATATGTAGGTGAACCTTTACGAATATCAACAGCTACATCATAAATAGCACCTGTGATACAGCGTACTATCTTTGTCTGTGCTTTAGGATTTAACTGAAAATGTAATCCACGTAATGTTCCGGCTGGTACGGATAAAGATTGATTATCCTGAATAAATTCATAATCTAAACCAAGCTTATTAAAAATCTCTTTATTATAACTTTCCATAAAATATCCGCGATGATCCCCAAATACTTTAGGCTCTAAAATAACTACATCAGGAATTTTAGTTTCAACAATCTTCATTATACGTACTCCTTTATTGATAAATTGGTTGTTTTTGTTTACTTTGTTCTGCCAATCGAATTAAATATTGACCGTATTGATTTTTTTTCATTGGCTCTGCTAATTCAAGTAGTTGCTCACGGGTAATATATCCTTTTCTAAACGCTATTTCCTCTAAACAAGCTACCTTTAAACTTTGACGTTTTTCAATTGTTTCAATGAATTGAGATGCTTCTAATAATGACTCGTGCGTTCCAGAGTCCAACCAAGAAAAACCACGTCCAAGAATTTCAACGTGTAACTCTTGTAATTGTAAATAAACTTTATTTATGTCAGTAATTTCCAATTCACCACGAGGTGAAGGCTTAATATTCTTTGCAATTTCCACAACCCGATTGTCATAAAAATATAAACCCGTTACAGCATAATGCGATTTTGGCTCTTGAGGTTTCTCTTCAATAGAAATAGCCTTTCCATCTTCATCAAATTCCACTACCCCAAAACGTTCTGGATCATTTACATAATATCCAAAAACAGTTGCCCCTTCTTGACGTTCTACAGCGTTTTGTAATAATTTTGTTAAACCATGTCCATAGAATAAATTATCACCAAGAACAAGAGCTACAGAGTCATCACCAATAAACTCTTCTCCAATAATAAATGCCTGAGCTAAGCCATCTGGAGAAGGTTGTACAGCATATTCAAGCTTTATTCCAAACTGTGAACCATCTCCCAATAGCTCTTTAAAACGAGGCGTATCCTGTGGTGTAGATATAATTAAAATTTCTTGAATACCAGCAAGCATTAATACTGATAATGGATAATAAATCATTGGCTTATCGTAAACGGGTAACAATTGCTTTGATACAGCTTGTGTCAGTGGATATAATCTCGTTCCACTACCTCCAGCTAGAATAATACCTTTCATAAATTACTCGCACTCCTTTTTATATCATAGAAATAGGGAATAAATCTGCCTCGATTCATCCCCTTCTAATTTCTGTTATGACTTTAAAAATAAAGATTCATAATCACTTACAATTTTCTCCCATGAGTATTCATGGATAATTCTATCTTTCGCCTTACTACCCAATTCATCAATTTGCTCTTGTGAATATCTCTCGACATCATGAATTAAGTTAGCTAAAGAGCCACTTTCTTTAGAGAAGTAAACAGCTCCTTCTTCCCCAACCTCTCTATTAAACACTACATCTAAAAGCATATTTAATTTTGTAGAAGCCAACGCTTCTAATAATGATGGATTCGTTCCACCTACTTCATGCCCATGGAAATATGCAAATGCATTTTCACGAGCTTTCTTTAATAGTTCTTGATCATATACAGTTCCAACAAACTTAACACGAGGATCCTTATCAAAATTCGTCTTTGCTAATAAATCTTGATAAAATTGATTTTGTTCAACGTTAGAAATAATCACAAAGTCTTTTTTAGAATCTGATTTCATAAATTCACGGACCATTAGCTCATAGTTGTTCTCTGGAACAAAACGACCAACTACTAAATAATATTCATTATCATTTATATCATGCTTCTTATACCATTCATTTAATTTTACATCATCGTCTGTTAAAGATGATGCTGTGACATCCGCACCATAAGCAATAAATGTCGTCTTAGGGGTATAATTTTTATAGTCTGTTTTAATATATGACTCAATTCCTTTAGAATCGCATACTAATAAATCTGCATGTTTGACCATTAGCTTCTCAGATATTTTCCAATACGTTCTAATAGCAGGACTCCATTTGCTTCTCTTCCACTCATGACCATCTGGATTTACAAATACTTTTACACCCATTTTTTCTAGTTTATTTTTATAGAAAGAAAAGAATGGGCCAATACGACAAGCAAGCACGTAGACAATGCAGTTTGTCAGGTTATTTCTTTTAATATAACGGATGCACTCTTTTAAACTTAAAATATCATATGCTACTGCTTTAGCACTACCGATTTCAGGTGTTTTTACATTAAAGCATCTTGCACTATTATGCTTGAACTCATCATTATTATTAGCTAGGCAAGATACGTGATACTGAATATCTTCGCTTTGCTTTCGAGCTGTTAAGTATTCTACAAATGTTTCGAATCCACCATATTTTGCGGGAATCCCTTTGGATCCGATTATAAATACATGCCTCATTTATTCTTCTACTCCTGCTCTTACCTCTTGATATAGGTTTATTATTTCATTCGTATGTTGTTGCATAATGTAAGGAAATTTCATTTTAGATATATTTTCATTTATTCTCTCTAGTTTCAAAGGGTTATCTAATATTGAAGATAATTTACTAATAAAATCATTTCCATCTGTTTTATAAATAAATCCAGTCTCCTCGTCTTTTATTAGATCCTTAAATCCCACATGTTCAGAAACCATGATTGGAACGCCATAAGATTGAGCTTCTAGCCCAATAAATCCAAATGTTTCTTTCCAAACACTCGGAATAATTAATAAATCAATTTGATCAAACATTTTCTTCAACTGGCTGTATTCATATCGACCATGAAAAGTATAATGTTCTGGACTATAGATTTCTGGATTATTCATAAAATCACCATACACATCTAAATGCCAATTTTTGTATCCATTTCCTTTTAAACAGTCCAATGTATCTTTTAAAGCATAAAATCCTTTATACACATCTATAGGACCCAAGTAGCCCAACCTTAAAATCGAACTGTTTTTCTTTCTAGAAGGACGCTCTCTACGGTAATCATGAATATTATTATGACTAATGGAAATGACTTTTCCTTTTAAATCTAAAAAACTTTCAAACTGTTCTTTTGCAATCGAACTATTGAAATGAAAATAATCTACCAATTTCAATATGTCTAAATAATACTCGCGTAATTCTACATATTGAATTGCCAGACTGTCATCTAATTTTTTTACCTCGCCTGTTACATCGGCTATTCCTATATTCTCTTTGGTTTGGTTCTTTTTTAACCTTCTTAATCTCTTGACAATCCGGCTATCTTTTAAATAACGATATGGATAGGATTGCATGGCATATATCATTGGAATACTTAGAGCATTAACATTACACGACAGGCAACTACGACCAGATTCATAATCCTCACAAACTTTCCCTTCTGCATCCATTAAATTTGCTTTGGGGCAAAGGCCAAAATAATCATGTGTAGTAAATATTATTTTTATAGATAACTCTTTTGCTATTTCAAAAAATTCTTTATGCATTCCCATTAATGTGTGAACATGAATAACATCTGGGTTTATCTTTTTTAGAAAATCTTCATAAATGCATTTATCTATTTTTTTCATAAATAAAGGCGGTTGATTAATACCATTTAATAAAGAAATAGGTAAAGGGTTTACTAATTCGTAAACCCCTATGCCTTCATATGGTTTATTCTTTTTAATAGCTACTTTTTGAGAAATAGTAAACTTTCCAGGGTATAAAAGAAATACATTATGTTCATTGGATTGTTCAATCATTAAATCCAATGAATATTTTGTTAAGCCACCTGTACGATATGGCGGTAGCCCCAAAGAAATGTGCAAAATATTCATCTTTAAACTTCCTTAATATTCATATTAAAATCTTATCCTAACGTTTTATTAATATACTTAACTCTATCCATCCATAAATTATTTTTTTTATATTGTTTTATATTCATCCTAAATTCTTCATACAATTTATCGTTATTAAACATATCTAAGACACAGCTAGCTAAACCTTCAGGTGTATCATTAGAAAGTAATCCTAACTTATTATAATTTAAAAAATCTGCTGTTTCACCGTGATTTACTGCCACAATTGGTTTTTCTTGTGATATATATTCAAACAATTTTATAGGTAAACATAATTTAGTATATTCATTTCCACTTCTCGGAATTATAGCAACTTTACTTCTCTGATATACTTCTCCTATAGTTGCCTTATTATGATGAGAAATTTTTAACCAACTAAATTTTTGATTAGCCTCCTTTAAAAAAAGATTTTCTTCGTATTCATGTTTTCTACAAACTAAATTAAGGTTTATTTCTTTTTTCATATTTATAATTTCAAAAGCTTGAATCAATAATTCTACTCCACTAAATACCGAATCAATTTCTCCAACATAAAACGCATCTTCTTGTATCAAATCATTACATACTATTTTTTCACAACCTGGAGGCAATAATAAAATATCTACTTTTTTAACTAATGGTTGTAAAGCCTTCTTAAAAGCATTACTTTGTACATAGATTACATCGCAAACATTATCTATTAGCTTTAAATATACTTTATTCATTAATGGTACAAAACTTTGCTTTAATCTACCATTACTTAAATTAATTCCATATTTCCAATACATGTCCCTATAGTAAAATCCAATTTTCAAAGGCCTAATCGAATTCTTCAATAAAATAAGTAATAACGTATCATAAAATCTAGTTACACCAACCCTAGATTCAATATAACAATATTTATATGATTTTTTTTTATCTATTAGACTTTTAACCTTTTCATATCTTTCCTTAGGATTACTTCCATATACCACATCTACATCTGCATCTGCATCTAGATTTTCAAATTCCTTTAACATGGAGTATGAACGAACAGATGGCCCAGAATTAATATTATTACTATCTAAATCACTCATAACTACATAAAGGATTTCATTTTTCATTTCTATGATTCCTCCTTATATTAAGGAATTTTTCTGTTTTTTATACGTTTTATATTTTATACTAATCAAAGAACTAAAAGTAACATAAAACACCATAACTGGAAAAGAATATATTATCTATGCATTCATATATGCTGTAACAATTAAAAATGCGGGATGAATAATAAATAATAATAAACATAATTTTTCATTATTTAAGCGATACATTATATATATAATTGTGTCATTAATAAAATCCAACTGAATATCATAATACCCAATATTCCAAATTTAACACCTATTGTCGCAAATACATTATCAATAAACAAACCTGTATTTGCTATAGATGTATCTATATTATATAGTACTACTTCTTTTCCTATCCCATAACCAAGTGGATTATCCATTAAACTATCAAAGGCCTTTTCATTACTTACTTTCCTTACATTTAAATTATCAGTTTCCAGAAAACGTTGTATTATAATATTATCTTGAAAATCAATATCATTTTTAATAAACATCCCTGTACACGCAACTAATAAAAAGAATAGCAATGTTGAAAAAGCAATCTTTTTACTAAAAACTTTTAAACTTTTATTATTTAACATATAAATAAGATAACCAATAACAAAAATTAGCAGACTCATCATTATAACTGTTCTATTTTGTGAAAGATAGATAGCACCTATATTCGTTACTATTACAAGTGAATATAGTATTTTCCGTTCTACCCAAAAATACATAGATAGTATCAAAGAAATTACCAATAAAGATGTATTACCGAAAGTTATCCGGTTTCCCCACCAATTCCCTAGCATTTCACCATAAATCCAATATAATTGATCACTTTTGAATAAGTATATATATATAACAACTAAAGAGTATCCCAAAGTACCAATACAAATTACCTTTAATACATTTAAAAAATCCTCAGCTTTACTTAATACCATTCTTGAAAGAAAGAATACCATAAAAAGTGTTATATAAATTTTTAAATCCTCGGCAAAAAAGTAATTCCTATTATAAAATCCTACTATAGATAATAATTAATAAAAAAAACATAAAAAATCCTATGTCTCTCTTCAAAACAGGAATCCTAACCTTTCCTGCAAAGATAGAAATTAACACCATTAAGAATCCTGAAATTAATGGGAAATAAATAAAATCAAAATTAAAAATTATTATCCCAACTGATTGTTTTATATTATAGTTATTTGGTATAGCTATAACTGTAAAAATAAATAGATAAAATAATTTCTTTTCATCATTTTTTAGTAAAATGAAAATACTAGCTAATGCAATTAATAATCCAACAACATATTCCTTTCCCTCAACATTTTCTAAAAACCTCTGGATTTATTTAAATTTATCTTGCTAATATATTTCGATATATTTTCATAAGCTCTTTATTTTGAACATCAATATTAAAGTTTTCACGTATATGTTTAAGAGCATTATCTCTAATCGTATTATCAGAGTACATTACATTTTCCAACTGTTTCACATAACTATCTACGTCTTTTTCCACAACTAGATATCCAGTTTCTCTATCCTTTATCAATTCTGGTATTCCCGCGTGATATGTACTAACAACAGTAAGCCCACTAGCCATAGCTTCCATAATTACTGTAGGAATCCCTTCTTGATCTCCATTTTCAGCTGTAACACTATGATGTAAAAACACATCTGCTTCTTGCATAAGTGTCACTACTTCCTCTTTAACAACCTTACCCATAAATCTAATTTTTTCTTGCACCTTTAAATCTATACAAAGTTTTTCGATAGATTCACGTAAAGGCCCATCTCCACCTAATATAAGTTCACTATTAGGGTGTTTTTTAGAAAATTCAGCGAATGCTTGTATTGTATACTTATGTCCTTTCTTTTCAACAAAATTTGATACTTGCAGAAATCTAATAGTCTCTTTACTGTTTACCTTATCCTTTATTGATTTTTTATCATTAAAGATAAAATCATTTACTGGCACACCTATATAATGTACATGTACCTTGGAAGGATTTGCTCCATATTTTATTAAATCCGTTGCCATTTTTTGAGATACAGTGATAACTTCAGCATAACTAAATAATTCTTTCAACTGATTAACATACTCTCTATTTTTCAATAGGGTAGATGCATCATAGCCATGAAATGTTACCAATAGTGGAATATCAAGTTTCTTCACTACTGGTAATATTTCAAGAGCCGAAGGGCCAAAATGTGAATGTACTAGTTTTATATCTTCTTTATTTAATACATCTATGTAGTAATTATATTGCACATTGGAAAGTGCTGCGTATTTAGATGTATATTTTCTATACAATTTATTAACAATTTTTTCAAATACATTTTTTTGATGCGAATATATATAATCACAAGGAAACACATCTGTATTCTGTAACCTACTTGCTAAAACAATGGGATTATAACTTTCCTGTATTCCCTGTAACTGACGATAAATAAAAGTCATTGATATTGTCAAATACTCTTGTTGATAAATTGCTATTTTAGGTCTATGCATACTACTCTTTCTCACTCCCGTAATTACATTCAATTCTTTTTTAGAATAAAAAATAAATATATATTATATATAGCTGAAGTTAAAGTGATAATAAATACTGTTGTCACAGCTGCACCCATAGCTGAAAATGTTTTTATTAATATAATATCCATGCAAATATTAATAATCCCAACAATAACATTAGTAATAAACAAGAATTTTACTTTTCTCATCATAGCTAAAACATTTCCTGCAGGTATGCGGAAACTTCCACCAATAAAATATCCTATACACAAAATTCGAAGTAAAGTTACACTCTCCAGGTAATTATCCCCAAATAATACTTTAATAACTATTGGTGCCCCTATAATTAATATCAATACTACAAAGGCATTAAATACAATTAGTAATCTTTGTATTTTAATATAATTTACACGAATCCAATTTTTATCTTCCCTATTTTTAGCAAAATACGGATAAATAAATGTCATTATTGACAGCGGAATGAAATTTAAAGCAAATGGAATTAATGTAGCTGTTTTATAAATCGCTAATACTTCTGTATCTCTAATAAGTAAACCAATTAAGAAAATATCAATTAGATATACCAATTGAGATACAGCATTACTAAACATAGAAATTACGGAGTAATTCAAAAATTCCTTCTTATCATTCTTAGAAATTTTTCCTGTTTGGCTGAAAAGTTTTCCCTTCTTATTTATGAAGAAAAAGCCTACAATAATTGAAGCTAAATATGCTATATACACTCCAATAATTACTCCGTATACACCATTTAGAATAGAACCTACAACAGAAAATCCAAAGATAAGAAATGTATTCAGCGTACTTAATCTTGAAAATTCAATATTGTGTAAACCTGTCCTTAAATAGTTCTGAATATATTCAAAACTGAACATCATAAAGGGCATTAGTAACATCATAAATAACGCTAACTGAGTCTGATGATTAGGAAAATCAACAAATAATCCATATCCACTCATCGCTAGAACAATAACTATATTAAAAGAAATACCTACTTTAAAACCAAATTTAAAGTAGGTATTTCTTTTTGAATTAGTATCACTTTCACTGCCAAATTGCAATAATGCATATAATACCCCCAACCCATTAAATATTAAAAATATATTAAGGATATTTTGAGCATAACTGTAATTACCAAATTCACTTTGAGTAAGCAATCTCACTAAAAAGATTCCACTACAAAACTGAATAATCTTATTAAATACGTTTGCACTAAAAATATGAAAAAAACCTTTTTTTCTAACCTTTTTTATTAGCTCATTCATAATTTAGCTCCAATAATTAGCTTTACCGTTGCCAAGACAGTTAATACCTGTAGTTTTTCAACAGTAATACCATTATTATAGAGATTTTCACACATAACTTTTAATTCCTTTTCGTTCAGTGCATCTAATAATTTTATATTTTGCTTATAATATGAATCTATAAATTCCTTTAACTCACTATTAGTTCTATACCAATAATCAAAAGGATTCATTCCATTTTTTGTATTATATCCATAAAGAGTTGGTAAATTCAATTTCCTTAATACTTTATTAGTTCCTCGAATAAAGAAGTCTTTTGAACGAATATATACTTTTGGTGTAGTTATTTTTGCTTTTATACTCTCATATATATATTCTGCTGCTTTCGGATACTTTTTTACTATCCACTTAAAATATAAATTATGACCAACCCTATGTTTTAACGGAATATTCATGCAATATTGTAAAAAATCCACATCGCAAAATGGTGACATTGATTCCGTAAATTCCTGAAATGCTAAATTTCCATTTAAAGCAAAATTAAATCCACGATTATACATTTTGAATATCTCGTCATCAGGATACTCTTTTTTATCAATAGTATCTAACCTATCTTTATACTTTGTTGAATATACATAGGATGTTAAATCAATTGGCTGGTTATAATTCGGTTCTTTCAAAAAGCTACCTATTACCACATCACCAAGTTGTCCAGTATGGACCATCCCGTAACTTTTTAAATTTAACTTTTCGAGATTATTCTTCGAATGGGCAACACCGTAATAAATACTAGTTCCACCATTTATTTTCAAAATATCTTCCAGGTCAAATAAAAATTTGGCATCATCTAATGACTTAAAAATAAATTCATGGTTCAAATCACTAGCTATATCCTTTGCAATTTTTTCATCAAGGTAATTAGATTGTGAAAAAGTATAATTTAATATATCCTTATATCCTAAATCATGAGCGACAAAGTTGACCATCCTAGAGTCTAAACCACCACTTAATGATGCAATATGCTTATATCCATATTCGCGATCCTTTTCAAATTGTAAACGTATTGCTTCCCTAAACAAACTATCCATTTCTTCAATTATTGCTTCTTCACTTTTATCTTCTCTAGGAGTATTGTTTAAATTGAAATATCTGTGCACTTCTACTATACCCTTATTTATCTTTACATAGTGACCAGGTAATAATCTTTTCACATCTTTTACCATCGTTCTATCGTCGACCATGTAACCAAGCGTTAGCATACAAAGACAACTATCGTTATCTAATCTGCCCTCATCTAAAATTTCCGTTAGCTCATAAATTCTCGAACCAAAAAAGAATCCTTGATAAGAGTTTTTATAATAAACTTTTTTATCACCTAAGTGATCTGTATAAATTAACCAATTATCAGCTTCTTTATTGTATAAAATACAAGAATAACTTCCTCTGATTTGTTCAAAGAAAGTCTCCCCGCATTGTTCATACATTTCTATAAGTAACTCAGATATACTTTCTTTGTGATATTTTTCTTTTAAAAGAGTACTATTTAACAATACACCATCTGTTATTACTATATATTTATCATTTTCAAAAAAAACCTTATCATTTAAAAATTTATTGTTAACGAAACGAGCTAAATAAAATGACTCTCCATAAATTTCATTAGTTATTAATTCATTATATCGAGGATTATTTAAATCGATTAATTCATTATTAGACCTTTTATCACCAATTACTCCTAAAAATCCTGGCATAACATCCTCCAAAAATATATTTAGTTAAAGAAACCTCTAGTATCTATTAAAATTTTCTCTTGAAGTTTATTTTCTCCTAGGATACTAAAAACATCATGGTCTACTAACAATAAAATAATATCCGCTTTTTCCACAGCCCACTCTAATGTAGTAAGAGATACATTTTTTTCTTCTAATACCTTTGGAAGAGTAGAAATGTGTGGCTCAACGACTTTGATGTTCCCCACCTTAGATTCCGCCAAATGATTTACTATATCTACGGCCGGACTTTCTCTTAAATCATCAATATTGGCTTTAAATGATAAACCTAAACAAGCAATTACCGGATTTTTAAAACGATCAGCCTTTTCTTTTACTTTCTCAACCACATACACCGGTTTATAATCATTTACATTTCTTGCAGTATGTATAAGTTTTGCTTCTTCAGGTGCAGCATCTACAATAAACCAAGGATCTACAGCAATACAATGTCCACCTACGCCTGGACCAGGTTGTAAAATATTCACACGAGGGTGACGATTTGCTAAACGAATTAATTCCCAAACATTTATATTTAACTTATCACATATTAACGAGAGTTCGTTTGCAAAGGCGATATTTACATCACGGAAAGAGTTCTCAGTCAATTTTGCCATCTCAGCTGTTCTTGCATTCGTATCAAGAATTTTTCCTTTTACAAATTGTTTATAAAATTCAACTGTACGTTTTGTAGACTCTTTGTCTAATCCACCAATAATACGATCATTTTCAACTAGCTCCTTTAATATATGCCCTGGCAATACACGTTCCGGACAATGAGCTACATAAATTCTTCCTTTATCACTATGCATTTCCTCAGAAGTTGTTAAATCTGGTCGTTCTTCCAAGATCCATTCCGCAACTTTTTCAGTTGTACCAATCGGGCTTGTAGACTCAAGTATAATGATATCCCCATTTTTTATAACAGGAGCAATCGTTTTAGCTGCTGCTTCTACATATGCTAAATCAGGTTTATGCTCATCTTGGAATGGTGTTGGAACTGCTAAAATAAAAATATCCGCTTCTTCTGGCTTCAATGAAGCTTTCAATTTCCCACTTTGTACAGCTGCCTTAACTAAAATATCTAAATCTGGTTCATAAATATGTACTTTACCACTATTAATCATTTCAACTGCGTTTTCATTTACATCCACACCATGTACTTGAAATCCTTTAGTTGCTAGTAAACTAGCAGTTGGTAATCCAATATATCCTAGACCCATTACACAAATCTTTTTATCCATTTTTCCAACCTCTTTTCTATGAGTTAGCTACTACTAAGATGCGCCATTAGACTTAATCATGATTTGAATCGTTTTAAAAATAATTTTCAAATCATAGATTACACTTCGTTTGTTTATATATTCTAAATCTAGCTCGACCATTTCTTTGAATCCAACACTATTTCTCTCCGTTACTTGCCAAAGCCCCGCACATCCTGGAGTAACAAGTAAACGCTGCTTATCATATGCTGTATATTCCTTTACTTCCCTTGGAAGTGGTGGACGTGGTCCTACTAAGCTCATTTCACCTTTTAATACATTTAATAACTGTGGTAGTTCATCAATACTTGTTTTTCGAATAAGTTTCCCAATCCTTGTAACTCGAGGGTCCTCTTTCATTTTAAACATTGCACCAGATACTTCATTATGTTTTAATAAATCTTTTAATTTCTCTTCCGCGTCTACAACCATTGAGCGAAACTTGTACATATAAAATTCTTTTCCATCTTTTCCAATACGAATCTGTTTAAACAACACAGGTCCTTTCGGATCTTGATATTTAATTAACACTGCTACAATCAAAAAAACAGGAGATAATAAGATTAGTCCACATAACGCTCCAATAAAATCAATACAACGTTTAGCTACTAAATATCCTTTACTTGCATTTACTTTTTTCAAATCAAGCTCTATATTATTTTCCTTTTCCAATTCTCCGCTTGATACTTTTACCAAGTTCAATGCTCTCCCACCTCACCTTTATGCATGTATATTTTCTTTCTTTACAAGCTCATTCATATATTTCATCAATTCTTCTTTCAATTCTTCATGCTGAAGCGCCATCTCAATCGTTGTCTTAATAAATCCAAATTTCTCTCCAACATCATAACGGGTTCCTTCAAAGTCATAAGCAAACACTCGTTGAATTTCATTTAAACTTTGAATCGCATCTGTCAACTGAATTTCCCCACCTGCACCTGTTTGTTGATTTTCAAGGAACATAAAAATTTCTGGCGTTAATACGTAACGACCCATAATTGCCAAGTTAGATGGCGCTGTTCCTTGAGCTGGCTTCTCCACAAATTGACGTACTTGATAACGACGATCGTTTTGTTCAACTGGATCGATAATACCGTAGCGATGTGTTTCATTTTCAAGTACTGTTTGTACACCGATAACTGACGACTGTGTACTTTCATATTGATCCATTAATTGACGTAAACATGGCGTTTCTGCTTGTACAATATCATCACCAAGTAATACCGCAAATGGCTCATTTCCAATAAATTTACGAGCACACCATACTGCATGCCCTAACCCTTTCGGTTCTTTTTGTCTTATGTAATGAATGTTAATTTTTGAAGAAGCTTGGACTTTCTCAAGCATTTCATACTTTCCTTTTTCTAAAAGGTTTTGTTCTAGTTCAAAAGAATGATCGAAATGATCCTCAATTGCACGTTTTCCTTTTCCTGTTACAACAATAATATCTTCAATCCCTGATTCTATCGCTTCTTCTATTATGTATTGAATTGTCGGCTTATCAACGATTGGCAACATTTCTTTCGGCATCGCTTTCGTTGCTGGTAAAAATCTTGTCCCAAGACCAGCTGCTGGAATAATTGCTTTTCTTACTTTTTTCAATTTCAGTCCCCCGTATCTTTTTATTTATATGTAACAATAACAAAAACCCTACCTATGGAGTCATATCTATAACTCCATAGGTAGAGTTTCTATTATAAATAAAATATGGGCATCTAACCCAACCTCACGCCATACTCCCGACGACAAGCGTCTAAGGTAGGTTCGAAAATAAATTTTCTACCCACAGCACGACCGAGTGCCTCCGTTGATAACGGTCAGGAGACATCACCTGTTCTTTATTAAAAAATACCGAACAATTTTTTGCGGCGAATTTGTTCTGGGTCTTCTTTATAAATTGCTTTCCCACCAATTAATAAATACGGATTTTCTTTTAAATCACTCATAACACTCATTCCGAATTCCTTTTCAATTAATTCGTAACTTTCCGCTAAATGAAATCCTCTTGACGTTATGTTATGCGCATCTGAAGCAACCATATGTGTTAAATTATGTTCCACAAGTTGAAATGAAAACTTTTTAATTTTTTTACCGAACTTTCCTAGTAAGCTACCTGCCGTTACTTGCGTGAGTGCACCTTTATTAACAAGGTTATATAACTTATCTGGCCGCTCGATTAACTCGGCATTACGTTCAGGATGAACGATAATTGGAATCATTCCCTTAACACGTAATTCGTACAATAATTGTTCAGCATAACGTGGTACGTGATTAGATGGAAATTCAATGAATATATATTTATTTGTTTCATTTAAAGTAACAATTTTACCAGCTTCATAGTCTTCTAATAAATCACCATATAACCTGACCTCTTGCCCCGGTAAAATGGTAAGTGGAATATTATGTTGTTGTAGTTCATCATTTAATTGCTTCACTTGATGAATAATGGAAGTACGCTCATTTACATATTTCCCATTTTGGTGGTGCGGCGTTGCGACAATTGTATGTATTCCTTCTGCTACGGCTTGCTGCGCCATCGCTAAACTATCTGTTACAGTTTGTGCACCATCATCGATGCCATGTAAAATGTGACAATGTAAATCAATCATTTATTTTATCCTCCCTCTCTCCTAGTAATCTTTTTTCCCTTGAATATGAGACATCTCATATTCAAGGGAAAAAAGGAGATATGTTTCAACCATATCTCACTCTTTTCATTAGTTTGCACCGTAATAATAATATAAGCCTTCTTCACGTTCACGGTCATTTAGAACAACACCTAACAATTTACCTTTAGCCGATTCTAACAATCCTTTTGCTTTTACTGCCGTTTCTTTTTCTGTTGCTTCACTACGAACGACAAGAATAGAAGCATCACATACATTTGCCATAATTTGCGCATCTGTAACCGCTAAAATTGGTGGTAAATCAAAAATAACTAGATCGTACATGCTGTATGCTTGTCCAAGAAGTTCTTTCATTGATTTCGATCCTAACAATTCAGCCGGGTTTGGTGGAATTGGACCACATGCTAAAAAGCTTAGGTTATCTACAGATGTCGGTTGTACACATTTCTCTAAACGTTCACTATGTGTTAATACGTTCGTTAGCCCAAAAATATTATCAACTTGAAACATTTGATGCATCGCTGGTTTACGCATATCTGCATCAATTAATAATACTTTCTTTCCTTGTTGTGCAAACACAACTGCCATATTAGCTGTCGTTGTCGTTTTCCCTTCACTTGGATTTGCAGATGTTACCATTAACGAATGCAAGTTTGTATCAATAGCTGCAAATTCGATATTCGTTCGAATATTACGATATTGCTCTGAAACCGGTGATTTCGGTTGTTGATGAGCAATTAATTGACGACGTTGTCGATGATTTTTTTTCTTTTTAAATAAATTAAGAGCCAATTGTTTGTCCCCTCACTTTTCTTGATGATGGAGCGTGTGATCTCACGTTCAATGTTTCTTCATCCATACGGGCAACAATACCTAACACTGGTAGGCCAAGTAAGCTTTCTACATCTTCTTCTTTTTTCACTGTGTTATCTAAGTATTCTAGTAAGAATGCAAGACCAACTGAAGCCATTAAACCAACAACGAATGCAATTGCTACATTTAACATTGGACGTGGATTAATTGGAGATTGATTTTCTGCAACTTCTGCTTTTGATAATACCGTTACGTTATCTACACTCATAATTTTAGCAACTTCACCTTGAAACACTTCTGCAGTTGTGTTAGCAATATCACGAGCTAGTTTTGGATCTTTATCTTGCGCAGTTACCGCTACTACTTGTGAGTCTTTCTCATTAGCTACTTCAATTTTCTTGTTTAGCTCTTGCACTGTTATATTTAAACCTAATTTTTCTTTCACTTGATCCAAAATAACAGGACTTTTAATAATAACCTTGTATGTATTTGTTAATTGAATATTTGTTTGTACCTCATTGTATTGAATTGCAGCACCCTCTTGCTTCTTCTGATTAACAAGAATTTGCGTCGAAGTTTGATAGATTGGTGTCATAAAGTAGAAGCTAATGATAGCACTTACAATAGCTGCACCAAATGTGATTACGAGGATCATTGCTAAACGTTTTTTTAAGATATGAAATAACTCTTTTAGATTAATTGTTTCTTCCATAGGTTCCTCCAACTTTCTAAAATTTACACATAGGAAAAATTATAACATATAAATCTTACATTTTTTATTTTTAATCATTCAGTTCTATATTTGTTCACAAGAAACAAGTTTAATCTTACAAAATAATCTTAAATATGACAACACATTCCAATCATTTCCCAAAAATTTTATCATATCATGTTTTTTATAGTGTATAACTTGATAAATAATTTTCAGAAAACAATAAAAAGCCAACAAAAAATTTTGTTGGCTTTTTATGTTTTAGTAATAACCATATTGCTCTTTTTCTTCTCTTTTATCGTTTAAAACAACACCTAGTAGTTTTCCTGATGCTTTATCTAATATTTGTTTCGCTTTTACGATTTTATCTTTTTCTGTCTTTTCACTGCGTACAACGAGTACGATTCCATCGCATTTATTCGCTAGTATTTGTGCATCCGTAACCGCAAGGACAGGTGGTGTGTCGATTAAAATAATATCAAACATGTTATATGCTTCTAGCAGCGCTTCGTCCATCGCCCGGCTTCCTAGTAATTCTGCTGGGTTGGGCGGGATTGGACCTGCTGCCATTAAATATACGTTCTCTATATCTGTTTTTTGAATGCATTGCATAAGCTTTGCTTGTCCTGATAATAAGTTCGTTAACCCATTTGAATTATGAATGGCAAATAAGTTTTGTATCGTCGGCTTACGCAAGTCAGCTCCAATTAATAAAACTTTCTTTCCTTGTTGGCCGAAAACAACTGCTAAGTTTGCGATTGTCGTTGTTTTCCCATCACCTGGATCTGCCGAGGTAACGATAATAGACCGAACATGATTATCTACAGATGTAAATTCAATGTTTGTACGAATGTTACGATATTGTTCTGTAATACGCGATTTAGGCTCTTTATGTGTAATTAATTGTCGTAATGATTTTCTTTTCTTTCTCCCGAACATATTCATAATCTCCTTTTGTGAAATGCGACATTTCCCTTTTCTCTCTCTTATGCTCGATTTCATACGTCTAATTAATATTTTGTATTGCTAATTTCCCCACATCTCATCATAATCAATAACATTCTACTTTGTCTTATATAAGTGCCTTAACAATATGACAATGCCCTTACTTCTTCATTACCTTTATCACTTATCCTATTTTCTAAATAAATGATAAAGTAATTATATGGTAATTACCATCTATTGACAAGTAATTTTCTGATTAGTTTGCATATTATCATTTTATCGTTATATAACATAAATAAAAAAATCTCCTTGTACGTTCACAAGGAGATTTTTTTATTTTTTTCTCTATTCTTTTTTATCACCAATTGCAAATGTGATTTCAGCTTCACATGCAACTTCACCATCTACTGTCGCAATTGCTTTTCCTTTTCCGATCGGGCCACGTACACGTGTCATTTCAACTTCTAGGCGAAGTTGATCACCAGGGCGTACTTGTTTTTTGAAACGACAATTGTCGATACCTGCGAAGAAAGCAAGTCTTCCGCGGTTTTCTTCTTTCTTTAATACAGCAACCGCTCCGACTTGCGCTAACGCTTCTACAATAAGTACGCCAGGCATAACTGCATAGTCAGGGAAGTGTCCATTAAAGAATTCTTCGTTTGCAGATACATTTTTAATTCCAACCGCTCTTTTGCCTTCATCTACTTCTAATATTTTATCAACAAGTAAAAATGGATAGCGGTGAGGAATGATTTCTTTAATTTGTTCTATATTTAGCATGTAATGATCGCCCCTTTTGCAATATTGGTCTTACCACTTGGACATATTGTTATTATCCCATTTTGTTTATCGTTTGTCATTACAAAGTGAATTTTTATATTTAGTATACTTACTTCTCAATATAAAAAAATGCACACACTCTATTCCCTTAAAATAGTTGCACATTCCTGCAACTGACACGGAGGTAGAAAAGAGTGTATGCCCAGATTAGGGAAAGGCAATATGTATTGAAACATTATTTGCCTTAATGTCGTATTCGACTCATTATATTATAAACGTTTTCAAATAAGGAAATATTAAATTTAACCATATATATGAATATTTTGCCTGTTTCCTCCGTTTTTCTTTATTTTCCTCTCATTTTCACAAAAAAACGAAATAAAAAAATAGAAAAATAAAAAAAGAACTAAGGTTTACACCTTAGTTCTTTCTACTTTATCCAGCTATTTTTGAAATAATAATCAGTTGGGTGCCCCACTGATGAAAGTTTCACTTTATTTCAAAGCACGACGTGGTAATTTGTCGATATTCTCTAACATAATACCTGTACCAACCGCAACACATTGCATTGGGTTTTCAGCAATTAATACTGGTACCTTTAATTCTTCTGCTAGAAGCATGTCGATACCGTGTAGTAAAGCTCCGCCGCCTGTTAGGATAACACCACGGTCGATAATGTCCGCAGATAGTTCTGGTGGTGTGCGCTCTAGTACGCCTTTTGCAGCTTGTACAATGATAGCCGCATCTTCTTTTAGTGCTTCTGTAATTTCTTCAGAGCATACTGTAATTGTACGTGGTAAACCTGTTACCATGTCACGTCCGCGAATTTCAAGCTCTTCACTACGTGCACCTGGGAATACTGTACCGACTTTAATTTTAATATTTTCTGAAGTACGTTCTCCAATTAATAGCTTATACTTACGTTTAACGTAGTTTAAGATCTCCATATCAAACTTATCGCCAGCCATTTTGATAGAAGAAGAGGTAACAATATCACCCATAGATAGTACAGCGATATCTGTTGTACCTCCACCAATATCAACAACCATGTTACCGCTTGGTTGGAAGATTTCCATACCCGCACCAACTGCGGCTACTTTTGGTTCTTCTTCTAAAAATACTGTTTTACCACCTGAACGTTCAGCAGCTTCACGAATTGCCTTTTGTTCTACTGATGTGATATTTGTTGGACAACAAATTAAAATGCGAGGTTTTGAAAAGAAGCTCTTTACGTCCAACTTGTTAATGAAATACTTTAACATCGCTTCTGTAATTTCGAAATCTGCGATTACACCATCTTTAAGTGGACGAATTGCTACAATATTACCAGGCGTACGTCCCACCATACTTCTTGCTTCTTCACCTACTGCTAATACTTTACCTGTATTACGATCAATTGCCACAACAGATGGCTCATTTAATACAATACCCTTACCTTTAACATGAATTAATACATTAGCCGTACCTAGGTCAATTCCGATATCTCGCGCAAACATTCCCGTCTTTTCCTCCTCGATATTCAAAATCAGGTTACACCCGAATTCTTTTACACCTAATTTCTGATTTTATCATAAATTTAACAGAAACGTAATATTCGCAAAAAGAATTCTTCTGAAAAATATTACCGAATGCACGCGGAATGTTTGCTAACGTATATTTATCTTATATTAACGGAAGGTAAGACTCTCATCTCAAACGAGTTTAGAAGAGTTGAGCGAAAGACCAAAAGCCTGCAAACGCCCGATTACTGAAGACTAATAATCAGTGAGGCATGCCCCACTGATTAAAGTTTCACTTTATTGACGTACAGGCTTTTCTACATCTTCTTTTCTATATTTTTGCTTTGTTGCTTCTCCGCCTCTTAAATGACGAATAGACTTATGATAATCAAGAATTTCTTTCACTTCATTTGCGAGCTCTGGGTTAATTTCTGGCAGACGTTCTGTTAAATCTTTATGGACTGTACTCTTTGATACCCCAAATTCCTTTGCAATTACACGCACTGTCTTTCTTGTCTCCACGATATACTTACCAATCTTGATAGTTCTCTCTTTGATGTAATCGTGCACACCACTCGCCTCCCTAAATTGGATGTGAGAAGTGTGAAATGAGCCTCGCTGCATACGACTAAGAAGTAAGTGTGAGTGCTGTTTGTAAGCGTTAAACATTCTTGGATTTATAATGAAATGATTCACGATTTCTCACCTCAAACACTCTCTTTGCTTTGGTTTATACCATTGTATTGCCCGCACTACTGATATATGCTACATGTTCACTATTTTTGCGGACTAAGTTAAGAAAAATTACGTTTTTTTGTGAGAAATACGTTAACAATGACTATTTTGGCAAAAAAATGACACCTTTTAAACAAGGTGTCATTCTTCTCGATCATATTCTTCTTCTAACAATTGATGGTGGGGAACTTCCTTCTTACCGGCAATATAATAATACAAAGTAAATAAAACAAACAATAATATAATAGCAATCGACAGAACAAACAAAAACGACACAGTATCCCCTCCCTTTTGTAATATATATTCGAGAATCTCGTCATTTTTCCTTGTTATTGCAATTTTTTTCTCGAAATTGATTATTTTTATATATAGCTCAACTAATAATTGGACTTTTACGGGCAGTTAATCCTCCCTCACTTCTTTGCTTTCGCTGAATTTTGAGATCGGGGTCTTACCGCCCGCAAATAGCAGGATAAAAATAAAAAAAATCAGTTCTCCTAATGAGAACTGATTTTTTCACTTTCTTATTCTTGCGAAGAAGAACCGTTAGATGATTCTGTAGAACCATTTGTTGATTTTTCTTCTTTCTTCGTTTCTTCTTTTTTGTCACTAGTCGAACCGCTTGTTGATTTCTCTTCTTTTTGAGACTTATCTTCTGTTTTACTTTCTGGTTTCGTGCTCGTTGACTTCTCTTCTTTTTGAGATTTGTCATCAGCTTTTTTACCAGAAGCATTCGTTGCTTTTGTAGCACCTGCATCAGCTTTAATTTCTGCTACTGATTTATTTAAGTAGCGCTCAGGGTTCACAGCCACATTGTCTTTACGTACTTCAAAGTGAACGTGAGAACCTGCTTCTTTATTCATTGCACTTAGACCGGATTTTCCTAATACTTCACCTTGTGCAACTCTTGCACCTTTTTCTACTTTCACACTGCCTAAGCTTTGATAAGAAACTGCTACACCATTTCCACTATCAACTGTTACAACATAACCAAGAAGTGAATCTTTTTCAGCTTTTGTTACTGTGCCACTTAAAGCAGCAGCAACATTGAACTCTTTTCCATTTTTCGCAGCAATGTCAATTCCTTTATTCGGGGAATATGTGTTGTTATAAAAGACAAGTGCTTTTTCTTGTTCCGCCTCAGTTGCTGCATCTTCATAGAATTTCTTCTGTACGACTACTTCCACACTCGCGGCTGCTGGCATTTTCACTACTTCTGAAGATTTCGTTACTGGTACTGCTGGATCTTCCGATTGTGTATACGGTGTTGCTTGATCGTGGTTCGGAGTCTTCTTCGGATTAGCTCCTTGGAACCATAGCGCAACCACTAGGATTACCGCTGCACAAGCAATGTATAGTGCCGGAAACACCCATCTTTTTTGAAATAAATGTACTACCTTTTGCGACTTTTTATTATTTCTTCCTCGCATTCCATCATCACCTCAGCAATCATTTTGAACAATATTCATGTATCCTATACAACGTATAACTAATTACTTTTCGACAAATTATGTAAAAATATGTATAGAAATTGTAAAATTTCCGAGGAAATGATGAAAAAAGAAAAAACTGAGCATTTTCAGCTCAGTTTTTAGTCCATTTGTTTCTTTTTGTATACGATTAAACATGCAATAAGGGAAAGAATAAGCCACACTCCAACATTCAAGACATGTCCGCTAATACTACTAAATCCCGCTCCCTCTACTAAGCTGTTAATCGCTTTGGCAATATGAGATGTTGGAAGATACTCGATCATCGTCTTAATTACTTTATTTTCAACCATTGGCTCAAATTGTACAGCTAAATACATCGTCATTAATATCGGCATTCCAATGAGTGATGTTTGCGGTACTGACTCAGCTAACAATCCAATCATTGTTCCAATCACAATAAATAGAATTGTTCCACATAAGAAAATAAATCCTAGTAATAAAAGATTTCCACCGAATTGATCCAAAATGAATAAGTTCACAATACAAATGCCCAACGTCAAACATGCTGTTAATATACTTTTCCCAAGAAGAACTTCAACAGAAGAAGCTGGTGATAGCATTAGCACACGTAACGTATGTTTTTCTTTTTCTTCTGCTATTACCATTGATTGAACAAACCCTGCAACAAATAGAAAGGCCATTAAAGTAATAATGCCAACCCCCATGCGCCCTTCTCCAAATCTGCTAAATATAAATGCAAATATAATTGGTAAAGATGCCATTAATAACACTTGTGAATTTGTCTTAAAATCTTGTACTTCTTTTCTAAAAATAGCTGATACACGTCTCATTGAAAATGTCATTATAATCCCCTCCCAGTAACTTCAATAAAGATATCGCCTAATGTTGGCTCGTGTGAATGAATAGATAGTAATTCACCTTTTTTCATCCATTCTGAAATACGTTTTGCACCTAATTCATCTTTTTGCACGACTTCTTTTTGCTTATCTTTTAATACGACTTGTATTTGATCTTTCGCGTATTGTAAGCGAAGGTTTTCTGGTGTATCAAGCGCTACAATTTCTCCGCCGCATAGAAAGGCGATACGGTTACAAAGCGTTTCTGCCTCTTCCATATTGTGCGTCGTTAAGAAAATCGTCGTTCCTTCTTTGTTTAAGTCTTTTAAGATTTTATGAATGTTTTGTACGTTAACTGGATCGAGTGCGGATGTTGGTTCGTCTAAGAAGAGGATATCTGGTTTATGAAGGATCGCTCTTGCTAGTGTGACGCGCTGCTTCATTCCCTTTGACAGTTTCTTTACTAATGTTTTTTTATCATCTAATAGATTCACTTGTGCTAGCACTTCATCGATTCTTTCTTTTTTGCAATCGTATAAGTCGCAAAATAATAGTAAGTTATCATAAATGCTAAGTCTTTCATATAAACCGCTGTTGTCTGTTAAAATACCAATTCGTTTATAATCGATGCTACTTGGTCCTGTAATGTCTTTCCCTAATACTCTTACTGTTCCAACACTATGAAGTAATTGAGAAGTTAATATTTTTACTGTTGTTGTTTTACCAGATCCACTCGGTCCGAGGAATCCAAAAATTTCTCCTTGTTTCACCTCAATATTTACATTTCGAAGTGCCGTTTTTTCATTGAAACTTTTCATTACATCTTTCATTTCAATTGCCAATGTCATTTCGTCATCCCCTTTGTTTTTCTTTTATAGATGAAAGTCGCTTTAGCGCTTTTCGTTTGTATGTTTCGCTTTTCTTGACTCAATCATATGAAAAACAAAGGGTAGGCGCAGTAAAATACCGGTAAAAGGAGTATTTTTACCGGTGAATGAATCATATTTCGATCCTATTGGAGCACTTTTTATAGCCCAATTACACCTTTTAATTCATCCATTCGTCCTTTTGAAAGCGGAATTGAACTTTTTCTTTCATCATCCAAAATTAAACTAAAACTATTCCGTGTCCACGTAATAACTTCTCGTACTCGTTGTAGATTAACGAGGTACGAACGATGACATCTAAAAAAACCGAATCCTGTTAATCTCGTTTCTAATTCACTTAATGTTAATGCACATACGAAATCACCTTCGCGTACATGAATATGTGTCACTCCGTTTTGCGTTTCAATGAAATGAATTTCCATCGGATCAAGTAAAATGATTTTATCGTTCACTTTCGCTGGTATTCTTTCTAATTTCATCTGCGGAATCATTTGAACGACTTTTTCTTCATCGACTTCTTCCACCTCTTCTTGCTCGATTTCGACCTTTTTCACACCATCGTTGTTTAATATGTATACATCTTCTGTTAACGAAAGAGCGTCTGATAGGAAAGAGGACGTAATAAAGATCGCCTTTCCTTTCTCTTTCATTTTCATAATTGCTTTTCGAATGATAATTGTACTTTCTGTATCTACATTTTGCTCCGGTTCTTCCAAAATAACTAAATCCGGATTATGAATCATAACTCGTCCAATATGAAGTCGGCGTTTCTCTGAAAATGACAATTTTTCTACTTTCACGTTTAACTTATCTAGGAGACCAACACATTGTACAACTTCTTCTATACTTATCTTTGATTCATAAAGCCCTAACAAAAATTTAAAATATTCCTTCACCTTCAAACGATCATATGCTTCATCTTTCAAAAAACAAAAACCAATGCTGGAATAATTTTTCTTTCCAATCGCTTCGCCTCCAAATAGCACATTGCCAGTTGAAGCTTCTTCCTCACCAATAATGATGCGATGCAACACTTTAGCTGTATGGTTATTACATTGCAAAACAACACATTGTCCTTTCTCAACCTCTAGCTCAATTACTGGTAACTGGTTCGTCTTCCCTAATTGTTTCAACTCCAGTAGCGCCATTTCGTCTCCCCCAAATGCTTTTTATCCTATTATACCAAACAATTAATGGAAAATTTTGATATTTTTATGAAACATATCAAAAGAAGGCTATCCAAATGAACGGATAGCCTTATTCTCTATTTTTGTTCTACCATATAAGTTTTGAGTGAATCACGAAGTGCTCTTTTTAAAAACTTACCTACAAATAATGAAAAAAGGAGCTAATCTTAATTAGCTCCTTTCACGTTCTACTTCTTCACCATCAGTTTTCCCTCATAATCATTCATCGTTTTTATTTCAACGCCTTTATAATAATGAGCGACGATATCTGTATATTTCTTACCTTCCGCTGCCATACCATTCGCACCGTATTGACTCATACCAACACCATGACCGAAGCCTTTCGTCGTGACAATGATTTTATTGCCCTCTTGTTTCCATGTAAAATCAGAAGAGCGCAAATCTAACTTTTCACGAACTTGTTTTCCTGTTAATGTTTTCCCTTGGAACGCTACATCCTTTACTCTTTTACCCTCCGTAAGATCTTTAATATTTCCAACCTTTCCATCCGTCAGCACTTTCACACCGAGACGTTTTTGAAAATCAGCTACTGTGAACGTTTGCTCGCTTGTAAACTTTGGAGAGGCTTGATCCCACGGGCTATCTACACTTTTCAAATACGGATAATCATTTCCCCAATAATCAGCTGCATTCTCTGTTCGGCCGTTACTCGTTGAGAAGAAAGACGCTGAAATCGGTTTTCCCTCATACGTTAAAACTTGTCCTGCGGTTTTAGAAACGGCTTCCTCGATTTTCTTTAAATTGTTTTCGTAGTTATTACCCCATTGTTTTTTCAATTCCTCTTTGCTTTTGTACACTTGATCTTTCACCGTATCTACCACATCTGCATTGTTTTTCTTTTCTCCACTTAGCATACGCTGCACCACGAATGTTCTTGCTGCTAATGCCTGTGCCTTTAGCGCCTCTATTTCAAAACTGGCATTCATCTCAGAAGCTACTACACCGGTCACATATTCCTCCACAGGTAATGTTTCTACCTTCTTCTGTTGGTCGCGATATACAGCAACTTGAACTGCTGTATCCACTTTCCCTGGAGCTGGTATACTTTCTATCGCTGGAGGAGTTTTAGAAGCTGCTTCTTCTCCTATTTTTGCTTTCGCAAACGGAATTACAAGAGCAGCAGGTACAATGATAACGAGCGCTATTAAAAGCACTACTATAATGAAAAATGGCTTTGAAAATTTCATCCTATTCCCCCAATATAAAGTTGGCTTCCTTTCATTCTTATGGAACTACGGAATTTTTTAGAACATACTTGGGGGTATCGGTATAGACTGAAGTTTTAATGCGCTAGAGACTTACTGCCCGTTAATGCGAGATAAAACGAAAATTTTCTAAATATTTTTACTGGTACGTGCATAAGTATAGAGTTTATTGACTATAACAGTAATAACCCAAAAAAAAATAGCCTCTATATCAAAAGACATAGAGACTACTTCAATTAAGCGTGAAGATCAGAAACTTCTTGTTCTTTCACTTCTTCTACTTTTTCGTTTACACGTTCAATAGTTGCACCTAATGCAGCTAATTTCTTATGGAAGTCTACATAACCACGGTCAAGATGCTTTAATTCAGTTACACGAGTGTAACCTTCTGATACTAAACCAGCTAAGATTAATGCTGCAGCTGCACGTAAATCAGTTGCACCTACTTCAGCACCTTGTAAGCTGTTTGGACCGTTCATAATAACAGAACGACCTTCGATTTTAATATCAGCATTCATACGACGGAATTCTTCAACGTGCATAAAGCGGTTTTCGAATACCGTTTCTGTAATCATACTTGTTCCATCAGCTTGTAGTAATAATGCCATCATTTGTGATTGCATGTCTGTTGGGAAACCTGGGTGAGGCATAGTTTTAATATCAACCGCTTTTAACTTATCTGGGCCGATAACACGTACACCTTCATTTTCCTCAATAATTTTAACACCCATTTCTTCCATCTTCGCTGTAATTGAGCGTAAATGTTCAGGAACAGCATTTTCAATTAAGATGTCTCCACCAGTAATTGCTGCTGCAACCATGAATGTTCCCGCTTCAATACGGTCAGGAATAATAGAATGGTTTCCACCATATAATTTATCAACGCCTTCGATACGAATTGTTCCAGTTCCAGCTCCGCGTACTTTCGCTCCCATCGCATTTAAGAAGTTAGCTAAGTCAACGATTTCTGGTTCTTTCGCTGCGTTTTCAAGGATTGTTGTCCCTTTTGCTAATGTAGCTGCAGACATAATGTTTTCTGTCGCGCCCACGCTTGGGAAGTCTAAATAAATTTTAGCTCCTTTTAGTTCTCCCTCAACGTATGCCTCAACAAAACCGTTACCAACCTGTACTTTTGCTCCCATTGCTTCGAAGCCTTTTAAATGTTGGTCAATTGGACGTGAACCAATTGCACATCCACCTGGAAGTGCAATACGAGCACGACCGTTACGTGCTAATAATGGTCCCATTACTTGAACAGATGCACGCATTTTACGTACATATTCAAATGGTGCTTCAATGTTTAGTTCTTTAGAAGCATCGATTGTTACTTGGTTATTTTCAAATACGACTTCAGCATTTAAATGACGTAATACCTCATTAATTGTGTATACATCAGACAAAACTGGTACTTCAGATAGTACATTCTTTCCATCACTCGCTAATAGGGCTGCAGCGATTATAGGTAATACAGCATTTTTTGCGCCCTCAACACGCACTGTGCCGTTTAACCGCTTTCCGCCACGGACGATGATCTTTTCCAAATTATTCCCCTCCGTGTCCTTTTTTCAGTATCTATTCACTCAATACTCAGAAGTTATGATCGGTGTGCCAACCACAATTGTATCTTTGTTGTTTGTAGAACGTATTGCTATTTGCACATTTATTTTCTCTCTATTTGTTGAAAGAGCGTCATCCCACTTTTTATTGTATGCGGAGACTGACACAAATGCTCTTTCTTCTACTTGTTCGATCGCTCTTGCTGAAAGATCTTTCAAAACCTGATTGGTTTTATTTTGCAAAACACCTTCAATCTTATCATTCAGTACACCTTGAACACAAGTGTAAATTATAGGTTTTTCATTAAAAATTTTATTCATTTTCTGAACATGCTTCGGGTCCCATTTCGCCCCACTTACTTCAAAAATAATGAAAGTGTTTTCTTTAGTATTTTCCTTACTCCAAGTTACTACTACTCGTTCTTCATATGAAGCAAACTTTTTATAGGATGTAGCTTTATATCCATCTGGAGATTGCTCTAAGTCCCATTTTTGAATATTTGCCTTCCCCTTCACATCGTTTAACAATTTTTGAAACGTATGTATGTTAGAAATTGTTTTTGTTTCTCGCGCTAACCATGACCATTTTTCCACTTTAGCATCATTTTTCTCTAAAGCCTTAATCATGTTCTCCATTTTCTGTTCATCGCTTATCGGTTTCATCTCTCTATATCCAACCAAAAAGAAAACAACACTCAAGGCAACAATAAGAATGGCTTTAAGCTTCAATTTCATCCCCTCCTATCCCCATTGTTAACGGAGATATGAGGTTCTATACACTTACTTTACTAAATACGTTAAACTCTTCGAATAGCCTAAATAATCAAGGAAAAAGTTACTTACAGATGTCCCAATTGTAATTGTAATTAGGATGAGTAATACCCTCGTCTGTAACACTTTTCCAGCTTTCATTAAACGCTCGATGTGAATACCTTGTAAAGCCCACCACGTAATGGTAATAAACAATAAATGCGAAACGATGGCAATCAGTGCTTGTTGCCCTAAAAGTTGTGCCAAAAAATCGACCCCTTTTTACTTGGCTACTACTTACGAAAGAAAATAAAAACGATACCATAATAAGTAGGAGCCACACTTTTTCAAATGCAAATAAGCATCTTACATTTTACATCGTAAACTTCTCTCGAAAAAACGTATACCTATATGCATTTTCATTTGTGGCTAACACAAAATAAAAAGCGTAGAGTACCGACTCCACACCTTTTATTTTCACTATTGTACCACGTTCCCCAAGAAGAAGAAATCTTTCATTAATGGAAAATATTCATAAAAGAAATTGTATCCAATCATCGGCATAATCCCTAGTATTACAATCGAAATTGCACAAAGACTCATAACAACCTTTATATTTAATGGCAACCGAATTTTCTCTTCTACTTCTCCCGTCCGGAAAAACATTTGCTGTAAAATACGGAAATAATATACGAATGAAATGACTGTCGTACCCATCATAATAGAAGCTAGTACGTAATGAGCTGGCTCTACATGAAATGCACCTAAAAAGATGTTAATTTTCCCGATGAAACCAGCTGTTCCTGGTATCCCGGCCAACGATAAAATAAAAATCGTCATTACTATCGCTGTAAATGGCGACCTTTTATATAATCCGGTGAAAATAGTAATATTTTCTTTGTCGCTTTGTAAGATTAAGCCGTGGATAATTGCAAATGCGCCTATATTCATAAGCATATAGGCAAGCATGTAAAACCACATGCTATCCATCGTAAATGGTGATAATGCCACAAGTGGAACGAGTAAATACCCCGCATGCGCGATTCCTGAATAAGCAAATAGGCGTTTTACGTTATATTGCTTTAGTGCGACTACATTTCCGATAATCATCGTAATACTTGCTAGAACCGCAATATATATACTCATACGCCCGTATAAAGATTGCATGTCTCCTTGCACCGATACACTTGCAAAAATCATAAGGAACAGACGAATAATGAGTAGGAACCCAGCAATTTTAGAAATCGTTCCAAGGAAAGCAGTAACAGGTGTAGCCGCCCCTTCATACACATCGGGTGCCCACATATGAAACGGTACTGTTGCAATTTTAAACGAGAGCCCAACGAGCAATAGTAGAAATGCGAGAGCTAACAATAACTGAATACCACTAGTTAGCTCCCCGGTGAATACTTTTTGCATATCCACAATATTGGTTGAGCCTGTAATACCGTATAAATAACTCATTCCAAAGAGCGTAATCGCCGTTCCAATTCCTCCATTAATGACATATTTCATTGCCGCTTCATTTGATGCACGGTTCCTTTTTCGTATTCCTACTAAAACATAGGAAGAAAGTGATAGTAGCTCTAAACCTACGAAAAGTGTAATAAAATCAACACTAGAAGCCATGAACATCGCCCCAAGAAGGGCCATTAAAAATAAGTAATAATATTCTCCCTTATCTTCAATTGGATTTTTCTTGTCATCGCTCATTGCGGTGCATAAGATGAGGGCCGCTCCGCCTAATAACAACGTTTTAAACCCTTTTGAAAATCCATCTAACACAAACGATCCATTTAAAATATCTCCTGCTGGTTCGCCGTATAGCGTAATTAATGACACAATTGCTAATATGACAGCAGCGATTGCACTAAGCGCCACATATCTATGGTTCAGCTTAAAAAACAAATCACATATGGAAAGAAGGATGGCAAACCCGAGAATAATGAATTCTGGCAACATTAGATGCCATGATAAGCTCAGTAACGTATCCATATCCATCCTACTTCACCCCCAATGTTTTCAATGTATTTTGAAGCGGATCCCCTAGTATTTCTGGCATTACTCCAATGGCAATAATACAGAAGATAAGCAATAGGACCGGGACGTACTCCCATCCGTGTATATCAGTTTTCGCTTCCCACTCTTTCTTACCAAATGTTACTTGGAGTGTCGCTCTTAATACGTACACAGCGGTTAAAATAATCCCAAGTACACCGACTGCAGCAATGACTGGCTCCCCTTGGAATAAGCCGAGAAAGGCAAGAAACTCACTCACAAATCCAGACATCCCCGGCAGTCCAAGCGATGCCATTCCTCCTGCTAGGAAGAAGCCGCTAAGTATTGGGACACTTTTTGCGAGTCCACCAAGCGCTTTAATATCCGACGTGCCAAAACGCTGTTCTATAACACCAAGCAAGAAGAAGAGCAAGGCTGCAATTAAACCGTGCGAAACAACTTGGAATAGCGCCCCTTGTGTACCTGGCGCATTAAGTGCCGCAAGCCCCATTAAAACAATTCCCATATGCGAAATACTAGAGTAGGCGAGTACCTTCCTAAAATCCGTTTGGATGAGTGCTAAAAAGGCGCCGTACAATAAGTTGATTACTCCTAAAACCGCAATTAGCGTGGCAAACTCGCGAAAGTATTCCGGGAATAACCCCTTCCCGAAGCGAATCATCCCGTACGCTCCAATCTTTAGCAAAACGCCCGCATGAAGCATAACTACAGCAGGGTGCGCTTCAATATGCACATTGACCATCCAGCGATGCAACGGGAAAATAGGTAGTTTAATTGCAAAGGCAATCATTATAGCAATAAATACACCAAGCTGTAAGCTACTCGGGACGATCTGTCCTCCCCCAGCACTTACACCTGTTAATATCTCTTTCAATTCCACAATATTTGTCGTACCTGTTTTCGCGAACAAAATCGAGAAAACGATGAGCAAAATAGCTGATCCAATGCCGTTATATATTAAATAACTATATGCAGCCTTTTCACTCGACAATTTCCCCCACTTGCCAATTAATAAAAACATTGGTGGCAGTGTAATTTCAAAGAAAATAAAGAACAACATTAAATTTTTAGCAGCGAAGACACCGAGCATCCCTATTTCTAGCATGAGCAATAGCATATAAAATGCTTTTAAATTTCTTTTAATGGAAAACGCTGCAATTGCTGCAAGCATCGCTAGAAGGGCTGTCAGCACCATCATTACAAGTGACAAACCATCAATTCCAAGCTCGTAATAAATAGAAAACCATCTTTTATCCACCGCTGCAAAATCACCAAATTTAATCCATTTCACTTTTTCATCAAATAGCGATAGACTCTTTCCAGAAGCATATGTACAAGCGAGGACGGTAGCTATCCCAAATGGAAGCGCCGTCCCAAATAAACCGAGCGCTCGTACTGTACGCGATTCTTTTTTCGGTGTTAATACAAGTAATAGAATCCCTAAAAGTGGGGAGAAAATGAAGAACGTCAACAACAAATCATTCATCGTAAATCCCCTCCCGTATATAGCAAAATAATGACGAGGACCGCGAGCGAAACTGCTGTTACAGTGCCGTACACTTGTACATTCCCGTTTTGAAGCCTCGACAAGGTGCCACTTACCCCTTTAACGAAACTTGCGATTAAAACAGCAATCCCTTCCACGACATATACTTCAAATAAACGAAGCACATGAGCGATTCCCTTCGTAATAGGAATCACTGTCATATTGTATAGTTCATCCACATAATATTTTTCTTTCAAGAGCTTATGAAGAAATGACCTTTCTCCTCCTGCCCAATTTTTTGAGATAGTTTTCTTTCCATATATGAAATACGCAAGGGCAATCCCCCCAAATGAAACGAGCGTCGCAACAATCATGATCCAAATTGGTCCATGTGCTTCTTCCACTTTAAATTGTATATCCTTCGTCAGCCAATCTCCGAGAAACGTTCCAAACCACGGTGTATTTATATATCCTGCTACTACCGCGAGAACGCCGAGAACAATCATCGGATACGTCATAATACGCGGCGAGTCATGCACGTCTTCCTTCGTCTTCGCTTCCCCAGTAAAGACAAGAAAGTATAGGCGGAACATGTAGAATGCTGTTAGGAATGCCGCAAAGACTGCTAGAACAAATAGAAAGTAGTTGCCACTCATCCAAGTTGCTGCCAAAATTTCATCTTTACTAAAAAAACCCGAAAGAAGCGGAACTCCACTAATTGCAAGTGTACCTATTAAAAATAACGTACCCGTTACTTTCATCTTCTTCTGTAAACCGCCCATTTTATTAATGTTTTGCGTATGCACAGCATGAATTACACTTCCTGCTGCCAAGAATAGTAACGCTTTAAAAAAGGCATGTGTCGTTAGATGGAATATACCCGCTACATAACCAGCAGAACCTAAGGCGAGCATCATATACCCGAGCTGGCTAACTGTAGAATAAGCAAGTACCCTCTTTATATCCGTCTGTACAAGACCGATAGAGGCCGCAAATATTGCGGTGAAAGCACCAACAATTGCCACCGTCTGCATTGCCACCGTACTTGCCGAAAATAGCGGGAACATCGTTGCTACTAAATATACACCGGCTGCGACCATCGTCGCCGCATGAATAAGTGCCGAAACAGGCGTTGGCCCCTCCATCGCATCAGGCAACCACGTATGAAGCGGAAATTGACCTGATTTCCCCATCGCCCCGATAAAAATTAATATCGCCGTTATCGTTATCATAGTCGGGGACAGATCGCCTGTATGAATCGCTCTAAAAATTGCGTCATACTCAAAACTACCTGCATGCCAGAAGATTAAAATCATCCCAATAAATAAACCAACATCTCCAATACGAGTCATAATAAAAGCCTTTTTCGCAGCAGCCTTCGCTTCTTCCTTAAAGAAATAAAAACCGATGAGTAAAAATGAACCAAGGCCTACTAACTCCCAAAATATATAAAGCTGTAACAAATTCGTCGATATAACAAGCCCAAGCATCGCAAATGTAAAGAGTCCTAAATATGCATAAAAAGTTGGTAATCTTGCGTCACCTTTCATATAACCTTTTGAATACACATGTACAAGTAAGCTCACAAGTGTAACGATAAATAACATTAAAGCCCCTAATGCAGTCACTTCAAAGCCAAATGATATATCAATATCTCCAGTTCTAAGCCATACCCATTTATGCTTCACTGTGACCTTCGAAAATCTTTCTATTAATACAAGTACCGCGAGTATAAAGGAGAGAGAGACGAAGAAAATACTAAGTACGCTGCTTCCTTCTCTAATTTTCTTCCCGAACATAATAAGTAAAAAAAACGAAACAAGCGGGAAAAGCGGTATGAGCCATGCATAATCGATCATTGTTTCCTTCCCCCTTTTCGGTCACAATGCTATCCTTTAAGCGTATCCATTTCATCTACATGAACTGTCGTGCGATTACGATACAAAGCAATTAAAATGGCGAGCCCTACCGCCGCCTCCGCTGCCGCTACAGCCATCGTAAACAGCGAGAAGATTTGCCCTGTTAAATTCGGGAACAAACCTAATTTACTAAACGCCACTAAATTTAAATTGGCAGCATTTAGCATTAATTCGATACAAACTAATACGATTACTGTGTTTCGCTTCGTTAAAGCTCCAAATAAACCTATGCAAAACAAAATAATCGCAAGTGTTAAATACGCAGAAGCTGGAACGCTACTCATTGGAATCCTCCTCTTTCTCATCCTTCTTCGCAAGTATAATCGCGCCAACAAGTGCTACAAGTAAAATAACCGAGGTTAACTCAAATGGAATAATGTATTTCGAATAGAGAAGTGTACCGATTTGAAGTGTGTTTTTTTCATGGAGAGGTAAACTTCCTTGTGTGCTTTCATTTGAAAAATCGATACTATTAACAGCGAAATACATAACTGCCCCAAATGCTACAACTGCAAAGAAGATAATCCATTTTCGAAGAGTAAGACGTGATTCATTTTCTGCATTATGTTTCGTTAACATAATGCCAAAAATCATAATAATTGTGATTGCACCAGAGTAAAGTAAAATTTGTGCAACTCCGATAAACTCGGCCGATAAAAGAAAGTACAAACCTGCAATGCTAAGAAATGTCAGAACGAGAGCTAGCATCATATGCATTACTTTCGTTAAGTTCAACATGAGAACACCACCGATAATTGCAGACAAGGATAGTATAAAGAATGCTATAAACTCGCCATTCATGCTTTATTCTCCTTCCTGACGTTTTCATCGTTTTCGTCGAGCCACTGCAAATTTTTAAATAAATCATCACGTGAATATGCTGCGAGTTCAAAGTTATTTGTCATAACAATTGCCTCTGTCGGGCAAACTTCTGTACATAAATCGCAAAGTATACAAATTTCAAAATTAATATCATACGTATCAATAATTTTCCCTTTTTTCGCAGGGTCAGGATGTTTCTTTCCCGTCAATTGAATGCAATCTGTCGGACAAATGTTAGAACACTGATTACAAACAATACATTTCTCTGGATAAAATTTTTGAATCCCTCTAAAGCGATCTGGCAACGGCAACGGCTGATTTGGATAATCATACGTCACCTTTTTCTTACTCAAATTACTCAGCGTATATTTTAAACCTTTAAATAACCCTTTCATCTCTTACTGGCACCCCCTTCATAGATTAGAAGAATAGCTCCTTAATCAATGCCGTTAAGAAAATATTTGCAAGTGCGATTGGTAATAATACTTTCCAGCCAAACTCCATTAACTGGTCACCCCTTATACGCGGGAACGTAACGCGGAACCAAATTAATAGAAAGACTACACTGCTAAATTTCAAAGCAAACCATACGGCACCTGGGATAAATCCAAGAAACATGACTGGATTCCAGCCGCCTAAAAAAAGTACTGTAATTAAAGAGGCCATTCCGAAGAAATATACATACTCTGAAAGCATGAAAAACGCCCAGCGAAAACCTGAGTATTCCGTATGATATCCAGAAACAAGTTCTGACTCCGCTTCTGGTAAATCAAACGGCGTCCTATTTAACTCTGCTACTGCTGCGATTAAGAAAACGACGAATCCAATTGGCTGTACGAAAATGTACCAAACTTTCTCCTGCGCCGCTACAATTTCATTTAGATTCAAGCTACCAGCTAGCAAAACGATACCAATTACGCTCATTACAAGCGGAATTTCATAAGAAATCATTTGCGCCGCCGCGCGCATCCCTCCTAAAAGGGAATATTTATTATTTGATGCCCATCCCCCAGTTACGACACCAATTGTCGTAATCCCAGAAACAGCAATGTAATACAGCAATCCGACACCAATATCCGCGAACTGAAATTTATCGGTAAACGGGATAACCGCAAGTACCATAAATGCTGGCGCAAATGCAATGACAGGTGCTAATATGAACAACGGTTTATCTGCAGCTTTCGGAATACTATCTTCTTTCAATAATAGTTTCAAAACATCAGCTACCGTTTGCAGTAAACCGAACCGCCCTCCAACTTGGTTTGGTCCAATCCGCCCTTGCATAAATCCCATCACTTTCCGTTCTGCCAAAATACCATATGTAACGAAGCCAAGGACTGCAAATAGTAGAAGCACTGCTAATCCGAAAAAAATGAAGAAATTCGTCCAGCTTGAAGGTGATTGTAAGAGCGTCTCAATCATTAGCCATCGACCTCCCCAAGTACAATATCGACTCCACCTAAAATCGTAATTAAATTGGCGATGTTTTCACCCTTCAATAGCTTCGGTAAAATTTGCAAGTTATAAAAAGAAGGTCTGCGGAATTTCAGACGATATGGCTCTTTCTTTCCGTCACTAGCGATATAGCAACCAATCTCCCCGCGTGGTGATTCTATACGGACAAACGCTTCCCCCTTAGGCGCCTTAATAATTTTCGGCACTTTCGCCAGTACGGCTCCGTCCTTTGGAAACTGCTGGACTGCTTGCTCTACAATTTTTAACGACTCTTCAATTTCCTCCATTCGGCAAACGTAGCGATCCCAAGCATCTCCCACGCTCCCAACAGGAATATCAAATTTAAAACGATCATAAACCGAATACGGCTCTTCTTTGCGAAGATCCCAGTTTACTCCGGTGCACCGCAAGTTCGCTCCGCTTAAAGAATACGAAATTGCTTCTTCCGCGCTATATATGCCAACGCCCTTCACGCGATTCAAGAAAATCTCATTACCACTAACAAGGTCGTGATAACCTGCCAATTGCTCTCTCATGTATGGAACAAACTCTTCCACTTTTTCAATCCAACCATCCGGCGCATCCCACTTCACACCGCCAACTCTCATATAGTTAAAAGTAAGCCGTGCCCCGCATAATTCATTTAATAAATTTATAATCATCTCTCGTTCACGAAACGCGTACAAAAACGGGCTGACCGCTCCTATATCAAGAAGATTTGTACCCCACCAAACGAGATGGCTCGCAATTCTTCCCAGCTCCATCGCAAGTACTCGCAAGTATTCGGCACGCTCCGGAATTTCAAGTCCCATCATCGTCTCTACAGCATGGCAAATGACGTAATTATTCGTCATTGCTGATAAATAGTCCATTCGATCTGTATAAGGGATAATTTGTGTATACTGTAAGCTCTCAGCGATCTTTTCAGTCCCGCGATGCAAATACCCAATAACCGGTGTAGCTTCTTTAATAATTTCCCCGTCAATCTTAATTACGAGCCTGAACACACCGTGTGTACTCGGATGCTGAGGTCCTACATTCAAAAGCATCTCTTCCGTGCGGATCATAGCTACACCTCCACATCATACGGTTCATAGTCTTTTCTAAGCGGATATCCTACCCAATCATCTGGCATTAAAATACGCGTTAAATTCGGATGCCCTTTAAATACAATGCCGAGCAAATCATACGCTTCTCGCTCCGGCCAGTCAGCCCCTTTCCACAGCGCTGTTACCGATTCAACTTGCGGCACTTCTCTATCCAGCTTTACCTTCACCGCTACAGACTGTTTCTTTCCATATGAAAATAAATGAACATACACTTCCATATGAGTCACAAAATCTGTCGCATGTAGCTCTGACATATAATCAAAAGCAAGTCCCTCATGGAATCGTAGTAACTCCATCACCTCATAATATTTTGAAGGATCCACCACAAGAGTTGGTACATCTTTTGAAAGTTTATTAATATAGGAATCTACTAATGTGCTACCTCCTAATTTACCCCTAATAACCTCAACATACTGATTGAGATACGGCTGATTAACGGACGACTCTTCTTGCTTCGGTACATCTTCCTTTTCACTTTCAGCACCCTTCGTCTTCGCCCTTGCCGCCGCAGCCGCTTTCGCCTTCGCTGCTGCAATTGCCTTCGCCTTTTCATCTCCCAAATTCCCATCACCTTGCGAAGCTTTCTGTTTCGCTAGCGCCGCTGCTTTTGCTTTCGCAGCTGCCACGGCCTTCGCCTTCGCTTTAGCCTTTTCTTCTTCCGTTACCTCTTCTGTTCCTTCTCTTTTTTGCTTCGCTAGCGCCGCCGCTTTTGCTTTCGCAGCTGCGGCTGCCTTCGCCTTCGCTTTGGCCTTTTCTTCCGTTACTTCTTCTGTCCCTTCTCTTTTCTGCTTCGCGAGCGCAGCTACTTTTGCTTTCGCAGCTGCCACGGCCTTCGCCTTCGCTTTGGCCTTTTCTTCTTCCGTTACCTCTTCTGTTCCTTCTCTTTTTTGCTTCGCTAGCGCCGCTGCTTTTGCTTTCGCAGCAGCTGCTGCACGTTGTTTTACTTCTTCTACAGTCATTCCATCAATTTTTGGTAGCGCTTTCTCTTTTTCTTGATTTTCTCCCTCAAGCTTACTTATTTCCGCATCATGTTTCGCAACAAGACGTTTTCTCGCTTCCTCTTTCGCGCGCCTAGCAGCTTCTCTTTTCAGATCCTCTAAATCTTTATTTGGATTACTCATTTATTCGTCACCTGCTTCCCTGTCTTTGCCTCGTAACGAATTTTCTCTTTCAACTTATTAATTCCATAAATTAAAGCTGCAGGGTTTGGTGGGCATCCAGGAATATACACATCAACTGGTACAATTTGATCTACACCTTTCACAACAGCGTACGAATTCACATACGGACCACCAGCAGTCGCACAAGATCCCATCGCAATAACCCATTTCGGTTCAGGCATTTGATCATATAAACGCCTAACAATAGGAGCCATCTTCTTCGTTACCGTTCCCGACACAATCATGACATCTGATTGCCTTGGTGAAGTCCGAAAAAATGACCCAAATCGATCTAAATCGTAATGTGATGAACCTACTCCCATCATTTCAATCGCACAGCATGCCAGTCCGAATGTCATCGGCCATAAAGAATTACTCCTCGCCCACCCTTTTAACTGCTCCAATGTAGAAAAAAAGATATTTCTCTCTAATTCCGCTCGCTCATTTGGATGTAGTGCCTCAAAATTTATAACCATTGTAACACCTTCTTTTTCCAAGCATAAGCTAATCCAACTAGCAACATTACAACAAAGATGAGCATTTCAATTAATGCAAATAAACCTAGCTTGTCATATGCAACAGCCCATGGATATAGAAATAAAGTTTCTACATCAAAGATGACAAACAATAAAGCGAAAATATAGTAACGAGCATGAAACCGAATATTTGCATCATGAAAAGGCTCAATTCCACTCTCATACGTCGTCGCTTTTGCTGCACTTGGTTTGTTTGGGCGCAGCATCCTTCCTAATGTAAGAGCCACTACCGGCAGTAATATGCCTACTAGCAAGAAAATCAAAACGATCATATAACTATTTTCATATACACTTGCCATTGTGAAACCCTCCCCCCTAAATTAAGAACAAGTTCACTTAGTAAACAATATGTCCCAGTTGCGACAAATATTATTTTTAAATTTTTCTAAATAATTAAACTATTTTATTTATTATAGCAAACTTCAAATTCCTATGTCGATATGTTGAGGACAGAAACAAGAATTATTAAAATCTATTTTTATAACTCGCTATACCTGTGCAAAATAAGTATAGAATTTATATATATTTTTTAGGCAATCGCAAAAAATAAAAAGGAAGTTTATATGTATATACCGTAGGTGATATAAATGAAAAAACATACACATGTAAGTATTCTTATAAGCGTTTTATTGTTTTCTATCGCAATTCATTACGTAGCCATGCTCTTTCTATATGAATACTCATTTCCCTTTCAAATATTAATCGGAATGAGTACCTTATTAATTGATATTATCGCTTGTAGTTATATATTTTATTTTACAAATACGAAACAAGGGCTATCCCGTTTATTTTGGATCATATTATCTGTTGGGGCTCTCTCTTATTTCATTGGTGATATAGTTGTTTCCTATCAACGTTTAATTTTAAAGGACTACTATACGTTTGTTGATCCGTCTGACTTTTTTTACCTACTTTTTTTAATTAGCTTTGCACTTGCCTTTCTATACGAGATCATTTATAACCGGGACTTATTAGAAAAGCTTTTTATGATATGTGATATTTGTATTATCGTTACAGCCCAATTTACTTTAAGTTACTACTTACTTATTGAGCAAACCATTCACGTTTTTACAACATCCTATATCGATATATTTGTTCAACTTACCTATCCAATGGCTGATTTACTCTTTCTTTTAATTGGAATCAACCTTTTATTCAGACCATTATCCTTATTACCAAAACAAGTTGGTGCACTTCTTGGTAGTGCTTTAATTTTGTATGCTACTACAGATGCTATTTATGCTTATATAAAATATTTCACACCAGCGTATTCTATGTTTACAGTTACTCCGTTCTATCAAGTGGTTTTAGTGCTAGCAGCAATCGCCTGTATTCTTCATACGAAAGAGCCTGAAAAACAAGAGCAGGTACTATTAACACCTAAATTCGGTGAATCAATCCGATTATCATTACCTTATATTTCTGTAGTAATGCTTATTATTTTTATATTGGCCGAATATGTTTTTGCCCCCATTGTAGTAATCGGGCTTATAATAACTTTCACTTTCGTTCTCATACGCCATAGTTTAGTTCGAAAACAAAATAAAATATTATTACTAGCCCAAATGCAATTCAACTTGGAACTCGAGAAACAAATTGAACTACGTACAGAAGATTTAGTAGAACAAAAAAATGAGCTCTATCATAACCAACAAATGTTTAAATCTTTATACGAGCACCATCCAGATCCAATCTTCACATTAGATTTGTACGGCAATTTTCTTAAAGTTAATAACGCTGGTACTACTTTACTAGGGTATCAAACGAATGAATTATTAAATCAACCTTACTACTCACTCATATACGAAGAAGATTTAGAAGAAATTATTAACGCCTTTCATCGCGTAAAAAAGGGGAATTCTATCTCTTTAGAAATACGAGCGTATCACAAAAACAGAGATATTTACTACTTGCATGTTACAGCTGTTCCCATCTTTTTAAAGGATCATATTTCAGGGGTCTATTTAATGATTAAAGATATTACGGAAAGCAAACAACAACAAGAACAAATTAATTTCCTAGCATATCATGATACTTTAACTGAACTTGCAAATCGCCGTGCATTTCATCAATATTTAGAAAAGGCGATTGCACGTGCAAAAATATCGAAAAGCTCCTTTGCTGTTATGTTTCTCGATTTAGACCGCTTTAAGGTTATTAATGATACTCTCGGGCATCGGGTGGGAGACCTCCTATTAATTGCAGTAGCCAAAAGGCTTGAACGATTATCAACACAGCATATGAAACTTGCTCGACTAGCTGGAGATGAGTTCACAATCCTCATCGAAAATTATAAAAAAAGGACAGATGTAAAAAAAATAGCTGATATGATTGTAGCGGCCATGAACAAACCATTCGAAATCGAAAATCAGCATTTACGAATCTCACCGAGTATCGGGATTGCAATATACCCTGAAGCGGGCGAAGACCCACTTTCTATTTTACAACATGCCGATATGGCCATGTACGAAGCAAAAAATAAAGGAAAAAATCGTAGCTCTCTTTATACGAAAGAACTATATAAGAAAATAGAACGAAAAGCTCGAATCGAAAAGGATTTGCCACTCGCTTTAGTAAACAAGGAATTTTATCTCGTCTATCAACCACAAATTGATACGACAACAAATAAAATTATCGGTGCTGAAGCATTAATACGTTGGAAACATCCACTATTAGGTGACATTTCACCATGTGAGTTCATTCCAATTGTAGAAGAAACGCCACAAGTCGTTCCACTTGGACATTGGGTATTAAAAGAAGCCTGTCTCCAATTAAAAATATGGCATACCTTTGGCTATCAAAATTTAAAAATAAGCGTTAATTTATCAGCAAAAGAGTTCCAACAAAATCAATTAATCGAAAACATTTCAAAAATATTAAACGACGTGCAGGTTGATCCAAAACATGTCACACTTGAGTTAACAGAACGAATTGCGATGATTAATGAAAAAGAAACACTATCGAGACTGAAGCAATTAAAAGAATATGGCATTCGAACGGCAATTGATGACTTCGGTACTGGCTATTCTTCTCTCGCTTATTTATCAATTTTCCCTATCGATACATTAAAGGTACCAAGAGAATTTACACAACTAGCCGATCATCGCCCTGAAGAAAGAGCCATCTTTTCCACTATCCTTTCTCTTGCAAATACTTTAAATCTCTCTGTCATTGCTGAAGGAATTGAAACGGAAAAACAACTTAAGTTTCTACAAAAAAACAACTGTAAATATATGCAAGGTTACTATTTCAGTAAACCTTTAACAAGTAAACAGTTTATAAAATTTCTACAAAAAACACCCAGTATGAACAATTAATTCACACTGGGTGTTTTTATCCTGCTATTTGCGAGAGTGAAAGTTCGTTATCATTTTGGGATGAATAAAGCCCCAATGACAACAGTTTCACTTTATATTGTTGGGGGTTTTTTCTCGTAATATTCTTCTGCAACCTCTTCGTAAAAAGCTGCAGCTGTCGTATAGAAATATGGAATTAACCAGAGGAATCCAATCCCTAATGTAATACAACTTAATATAAACCAACCAATAAAACTTAAACATAAAATGAAATACTCCATTTTATGCCCATCCATCATACGACGACTCTCCGTAATAGCTTGATTCAATGAGTACTCGGGATGGTCATTTAAAATAAAATATGTCATTGCATAAGAAAATGATTTAATAATGCCTGGAATAATGAAAAGTAAAGTCCATAAAAGAAGATAAAGATTCACTAGTAAATATACTAAAAATGATTTTAAAAATCTTTTCCCCTCTGTAAACCAAACAAATACATTGCCGATACTAGCTTGTTTTTCACGAATGATATTTAAAGCCAGATAATACCCCCCTAAAGTTAACGGTCCGGTAACAAAAAGTGTAAGAATATCTATCGAAAATGAACCAGTTGTATCTTGCCAACCGAAAGTTGAAGAAAATCCCCACTTAACACTAAAACTAAACATCGTGATAAGAATTGAAATTAATAATGTTGCCCCAACAGCTAAGCCCCATTTTCCTTCTAGAGAGTCTAACGCTTCTCCTTTTAAATCACTAATCATAATTAGCCTCCTATACGTAACAATTCTATTAGTATAGCATGTTCTTACCGCAATTCATCTTTTGAAATATAGCGATAAAAATGAGATGTCGTTGTACCCATATACGGACTAAGCCAAAGAAAACCTATTCCAAATGTCAAAATTGCTAAAATACTCCATCCTATAAAACTAAGCCATAAAAGAAACAAATCTAACTTATGTCCCTTCATAAGACTCTTACTTTCTTTCATTGCTTGTGACACACTATATTCTGGATTTTCAATCATTACATAGTACGTCATTGCATAAGAAAAATACATCACAATCATGCCAACGATTGAAATAGCTAATAGTACGAAGAAAGCAATTGCAAATGACGTATTCCCTTCTTCACCTAACAATGCAAATAAGCCTATTAACAACATCGGAATCCATGTAACTGTATATAACAAAATCGCAAGCATTGCCCACATTGTTTTCATCATTCTTTTAAAACCACGAAATCCTTCGAATAAATGATCTACTTTAGCACCTTCTCGTTTACTAATCTGTAGACATACATTCGTATAACCGTATGATGTAATACCATACGATGCGTTACTCAAAATTATCATGATACAATAAAATACCCCAAATGTAATAGCTGCTCCAATTGATATTGTTTCCCTTTCAATTGAACCAGCGAAGCTAACAATTAAAAAAAATAGAATAAGTCCTGGAATTAAAAGTATAAGCATTGCAGCCATTGAAACAACATAACTTAAAATAAAATATAAAATCGTTGATCCAACACCTAGTCCCCAATTCCCCTTTAAAGAGTGCAACGCTTCTCGTTTCATTTCACCGATCATTGATTCATCCCCTTTATGAAATATAAATTGTTGTACATTCTCTACTTATACAACCATCAATGCAATTATACCATTTTTGTAAAATTATCCATAAAATACAATAAAAAAATCCGTAAAGGCTTTACCTTTACGGATTTTTTTATTTCATATCGGAAACGTTTAAACGGTTCACAGCACGTTGTAATGCCATTTCTGCACGTTTAAAGTCAACATGTGCTTGTTTGTCTTGCATACGTTGCTCAGCGCGACGCTTCGCTTCATTTGCACGATGGATATCGATATGGTTTGCTTCTTCAGCAGATGATGATAATACAGTTACTTTATCTGGACGAACTTCGATAAAGCCACCGCTAACTGCTACATAATCAGTGTGTCCACCATTTTTCAGACGAACTGCACTAATTTTTAATGGTGCAACAGTTGGAATGTGACCTGGTAAGATCCCCATTTCCCCACTCTCTGCTTTTACACTTACCATCTCTACTTCTTTTTCGTAAACCGGTCCATCAGGAGTTACAATACTGACTGGAAATGTCTTCATACTTCGTCCCTCCTAAGGCCTTACGCCATCATTTTCTTCGCGTTTTCAATAACTTCTTCAATGCCACCAACAAGGCGGAATGCATCTTCTGGAAGGTCATCATATTTTCCTTCTAGAATTTCTTTGAAACCACTAACTGTATTTTTTACAGGTACATAAGAACCTTTTTGACCTGTAAACTGCTCAGCTACGTGGAAGTTTTGAGATAAGAAGAATTGAATACGACGAGCACGATGTACAACTAACTTATCTTCTTCAGATAACTCATCCATACCTAAGATAGCGATGATGTCTTGAAGCTCTTTATAACGTTGTAAAGTTTGCTGTACTTGACGAGCTACTTCATAATGCTCTTCTCCTACGATTTCTGGAGAAAGTGCACGAGATGTAGATGCTAATGGATCTACGGCTGGGTAAATACCCATTTGCGTTAAACGACGCTCTAAGTTTGTTGTTGCATCTAAGTGAGCGAACGTTGTAGCTGGTGCTGGGTCAGTATAGTCATCGGCTGGTACATATACCGCTTGGATAGACGTGATAGACCCTTTATTTGTAGATGTAATACGCTCTTGTAATTGACCCATTTCTGTTGCAAGTGTTGGTTGGTAACCTACCGCAGATGGCATACGACCAAGAAGGGCAGATACTTCAGAACCCGCTTGCGTGAAACGGAAGATGTTATCGATGAACAATAGTACGTCTTGTCCTTGCTCATCACGGAAATGCTCAGCCATTGTTAAACCTGTTAATGCAACACGTTGACGTGCTCCAGGTGGCTCGTTCATTTGTCCAAATACCATCGCAGTTTTCTTGATTACGCCAGAATCGCTCATTTCGTGGTATAAGTCATTACCCTCACGAGTACGCTCACCTACACCAGCGAATACAGAGATACCACCGTGCTCTTGTGCGATGTTGTTAATTAATTCCTGAATTAATACTGTTTTACCTACGCCGGCACCACCGAATAGACCGATCTTACCACCCTTAATGTAAGGAGCAAGTAAGTCTACTACTTTAATACCAGTTTCAAGAATTTCTACTTTAGTAGATAACTCTTCGAATGCAGGTGCTTGACGGTGAATTGGATCACGACGTACATCCGCAGGAACATCACCATCTAAGTCAATTGCATCACCTAATACGTTAAATACACGACCAAGTGTTGCATCACCAACTGGTACAGAGATTGCTTTACCAGTATCTTCTACTTCTGTGCCACGAACAAGTCCATCTGTGGAAGACATTGCAACTGTACGAACTGTGTCATCACCTAAATGAAGTGCAACTTCAAATGTTAAGTTAATGTTTGCTCCGTTTTCGTTGCTTTGTTTTACCGTAAGGGCGTTGTAGATTTCTGGTAGCTTTCCGCCATCAAACTTAACGTCTACAACCGGACCCATGATTTGCGTAACGCGCCCTTTATTCATCGGGTTCCCTCCTAGCTTTCTTTTAATTAGCCAGCTTTCTAAGAGAAGTCGGCTTTTAATTTTTTATTAGTTTATAGCTTATGCGACTCTTTTGACAGAGCCGCTTCCACTTTTTATTGAATCTAGTTCCAGCGGCTAGAACAGTCGGTCATTTCGCGCCTTCCTGCGAGGCAAACTACGCCTCTTCGTCAGGAGCTCCAATGCCCTCCTGTTCTGGACGAGCCGCTTCCACTTTTTATTACTATTCTAACGCTGCTGCTCCACCAACGATTTCCGTAATTTCTTGCGTAATCGCTGCTTGACGTGCACGGTTGAATGAAAGTGTAAGTGAATCGATAACTTCCATTGCGTTGTCTGTAGCACTCTTCATTGCTGTCATACGCGCCGCGTGCTCACTTGCTTTACCGTCTAGTAATGCACCGTACACTAAGCTTTCTGCGTATTGTGGCAATAATACTTTTAAAATTTCTTCTTCAGAAGGTTCGAATTCATAAGCTGTCGTCGGTTTGTCAGACGCCACATCAGTAAGCGGTAAAATTTTATTTTCCGTTACTTCTTGTGAAATTTTACTTACGTAATGGTTGTAGTAAATATACAGCTCATCATAAGCACCATCTGCGAACATCGCAATTGCTCGAGAAGCAAGATCTTTAATATCAGTAAATGATGGGTGGTCAGATAATCCAACTACTTCATCAATGATGTTAAATCCGCGACGTTTTAAATAATCACGTCCTAGTCGGCCAAGCACAATAATTGAATATTGGTTTGAATCCATATTATGACGTTCACGAATCACGTTACTAACTGTACGTAATACGTTACTGTTATAACCACCTGCTAGTCCGCGATCAGATGTAATAACGATGTATCCTGTACGCTTTACAGGACGCGCATTTAGCATTGGATGATTAATTCCTTTACTTCCTTGCGCAATGCTCGCTACTACTTCTTGAATCTTTTCCATATACGGAACGAAGGATTTAGCATTTTGCTCTGCACGGTTTAACTTAGATGCAGATACCATCTCCATCGCTTTCGTAATTTGACTCGTTTTCTTTGTCGAGGTAATCTTCGCTTTTATATCGCGTAAAGATGCCACAGGTTTTCACCACCTTTTTTCCGGAAGTTGGCACGATTAGTAAGAATCCTCTTCCTAATCTACGTTGCAAGATATTCTTGCTCATGATTGAAGGAAAAGAATAGGTGCACCTACTCTTTTCCTCTACATAACCGTCAGCAATCTCAGAACCTGAGATGCCTTTTATATATACTATCTAGCTCCAGCGGCTTGAATGCTCGGTGGCTTCACTTCACATTCAAATCGAGCCGCTTCCGCTTTTATTAATTACTCAGAAGCTACGAATACTTTTTTAAATCCGTTAATTGCTGCTGCAAATTTGTCGTCATCCGCAAGTTTCTTAGTTGTGCGGATTTCGCTTAATAAGTCAGCTGCATTTGAATCTAACCAAGCATGGAATTCTTCTTCGAAACGAGTGATATCGACTACTGGGATATCATCTAGGAATCCACGTGTTAAAGCGTAAAGAATGATAACTTGTTTCTCTACACGTAACGGTTTGTGTAATCCTTGTTTTAATACCTCAACTGTACGAGCACCACGGTTTAGTTTCGCTTGTGTTGCTTTATCAAGGTCAGAACCGAACTGAGCGAACGCTTCTAACTCACGGTAAGATGCAAGGTCAAGACGAAGTGTACCTGATACTTTACTCATTGCTTTAATCTGAGCAGATCCACCTACACGTGATACAGAAGTACCCGCATCGATCGCTGGACGTACGCCAGAGAAGAATAGGTCAGATTGTAAGAAGATTTGTCCATCCGTAATCGAGATTACGTTTGTTGGGATGTAAGCTGATACGTCCCCTGCTTGTGTTTCGATGAAAGGTAGTGCAGTTAAAGAACCGCCGCCTCTTGCATCACTTAATTTTGCTGCACGCTCTAATAAGCGAGAATGTAAGTAGAATACATCCCCTGGATATGCTTCACGACCTGGAGGACGACGTAATAGTAATGAAAGCTCACGGTAAGCCGCTGCTTGTTTTGATAAGTCATCATATACTACTAATACGTGTTTACCATTGTACATGAACTCTTCACCCATTGTTACACCAGCGTAAGGAGCTAAGTATAATAATGGAGCTGGTTGAGAAGCTGATGCAGTTACAACGATTGTGTAATCTAATGCACCGTGCTTACGTAGTGTTTCTACTACGTTACGTACAGTTGATTCTTTTTGTCCGATAGCTACATAGATACAAATCATATCTTCATCTTTTTGATTAATGATTGTATCAAGTGCAACTGCTGTTTTACCTGTTTGACGGTCACCGATGATTAACTCACGTTGACCACGGCCAATTGGTACAAGAGCATCAATCGCTTTAATACCTGTTTGAAGTGGCTCATGAACAGATTTACGATCCATTACACCTGGTGCTGGACTTTCGATTGGACGAGTGTTTGTTGTATTGATTGGGCCTAAACCATCAACTGGTTGACCTAATGGGTTTACAACACGACCGATTAGTTCTTTCCCTACTGGTACTTGCATGATGCGACCAGTACGACGAACTTCGTCACCTTCACGGATTTCTGTGTAAGGTCCTAAAATAATGATACCTACATTGTTTTCTTCTAAGTTTTGTGCTAGCCCCATAACGCCGTTAGAGAACTCTACAAGTTCACCAGCCATAACGTTATCAAGACCATGAGCACGCGCGATACCGTCACCAACTTGGATAACTGTACCAACATCACTAACTTCGATTTCAGACTGATAGTTCTCGATTTGTTGCTTTATCAGTGCGCTAATTTCTTCAGCTCTGATGCTCATGTGCTTCACCCCTATCTATTCTTCATTAATTCACGTTGAATACGTGCTAATTTTCCTTGTAAACTTCCATCATAAATGCGATTTCCAATACGTACTTTAATGCCGCCTAGTAAATCTTCATCTACAACATTTTTCACGCGAATTGCATCTTTTCCCGTTCTCTTTGCAAATGCTTCTGCAACGTTAAGCTTCTCTTCTTCAGATAGAAGACGAGTAGAATACACAGTTGCATCCGCTACGTTACGTTCTTCATTAGCAAGAACAACATATTCATCTGCAATTTCAGGTAAGATTTCAATGCGCTTGTTATCAATTAAAATATATAACGTATTTAAAATAGATTCAGAAACAGATCCGAATACGTTTGCAAGAAACGTTTTCTTCTGCTCTTTTGAAATGTTCGGTTGCGTTAAAAAGCTATGTAGTTCTCCGTTCTTTACATAAACGTTTTGTACAAGGCGTAATTCCTCTTCAAACATTTCTAATACGTGTTTTTCTTTTGCAATTTTAAAAAGAGCGACAGCATAACGTTTTGCTACAATCCCATTGCTCATCGCGCTTCTCCTACTTCTTTAATATAATCGCGAATTAACTTCACTTGATCTTCTTCTTTTAACTCTTTTTCAATTACTTTAGAAGCAATTTGAACAGATAAAGAAGCGACTTGTTCTTGTAAAGCAGCAATCGCTTGCTCTTTTTCGCGTTGAATTTCTTGTACAGCAGATGCTTTAATTGATTCTGCTTCTTCTTTCGCAGCAGCAACAATCACATCTTTTTGATCTACAGCTTGTTTTTTCGCTCTTTCGATTAACTCTTGTGCTTCAACACGCGATTGTTTTAACATTTCACGTTGTTCTTCTACTAATTTCTTCGCTTCAGCGTTACTTCTTTCTGCAGCGTCGATTTCACTAGTAACATGCTCTTCACGTTCTTTCATAATTCCCATTAAAGGACCCCACGCAAATTTGCGTAGCATTACTAATAGAAGTAAGAAAATGAACAATGTATAAGCAATCGTTCCAAATGGAATGGCAGCCCCTAATAATAAAGTTGGCACAAGGATTCACTCCCTTCAAAATATCTAAATTGATCATATGAAAAAAAAAGACATACGTTTCGTTCATAAAGCAATGGCGAAGAAAGTTCAAAAAACACTCTTCGCCATCTATGTAAGGGGAGTCTCCCTTATTTGTTCATTACGATGAAAGCAATAACTACACCGATGATTGGAAGTGCCTCAACTAAAGCAACCCCGATGAACATAATTGTTTGAAGTGCGCCTTTTAATTCTGGTTGACGAGCAACACCTTCGATTGTACGTGATACGATAAGACCGTTACCAATACCTGCACCTAATGCTGATAAACCAATTGCAATTGCAGCTGCGATTACACCTAAACTCATTTAATTTGTCCTCCTTTGTATTATAAAAAAATAAATTTTTTCTTACTTAAATTATATTAATGGTCATGGCTTACTTTATGAGCCATATAAACCATCGTTAACATAACGAAAATAAATGACTGGATTGATCCAACGAATACACTGAATCCCATCCATGCTAACATCGGTACAAGCGCACCTAATGCTCCAAGAACTGATGCTCCGCCTAACTTAGCAAGTAATCCTAACAGGATTTCACCTGCATAAATGTTACCGAACAAACGAAGACCTAACGTTAATGTGTTAGCAAACTCCTCAATAACCTTTAATGGGAATAAGAATTTCATAGGTTGGAAATAACCTTTAACGTATTCTTTCGTACCCTTCATCTTAATTCCATAATAATGGGTGAGGGTAACTACCATCACGGCTAATGTTAATGTAACTGCTGGATCAGACGTTGGTGATCTCCACCATGCAATATGTTCGCCAGCCTCAACTGTTGAATACATGAATGGTAAACCAAGGAAGTTCGATACGATGATAAACATGATAAGCGTAACGCCAAGCGTTAAGAAACGTCCACCTGTTTTCCAGTCCATCGTACTATTGATAATCCCTTTCACGAAGTCAAACACCCATTCCATGAAATTTTGCATTCCTGTTGGGCGAAGAGCTAAGCTGCGAGTTCCTATAACTGCGATTAAGAAAACAATAACTGCTGCTACAGTAACCATCATAACTGATGACAAATCGAACGTTAAACCTAGAAATTCAACTAATTTACCGTGTTCCACTAGTAATTCACCTCTCTTCCCTGCTCTTATACTCTAAATAAAGAAAATCTATGATCATGACAAGATATCCTGTCAGCAATCCTACACCTAAGCCCCACATCGCAATTAACTCTTGATATTTGGCTGCAAATAAAATTAATAACCCAATCGTCGCGAATCTCGAATATGTACTTACCGCTGTTGCCTTAAACTTCACGTTTTCTCCATTCGTTACGCGATCTAACAGCTTGTCTGTTCTACGTGCAATGATGCGCAAACTAAGAAAACTGAAAATCGTTCCGATAATCAGCCCAAGAAATACATCCTTGTAAGAGGTGAATCCCCATCCTAGCACTAGAAGCGCAAGCAAGTAGTACATATATTTCTTTTGTCTTTGGACAAGTCCATGTACGTCTATCATCATTGCTCTCCCGAATAGTAATGTCGAATGAGTCGAATCATTGCGTATACCCCTGTTCCTAATCCTAGTAATAAACCTATAATAAGAAACAATGGAAACGTTCCAACCTTATTATCAATCCACTGCCCACCAAAGATTCCAATAAGAATAGAACCGACTAATTGAGCAAGAATTCCTGACATTAAAGCATAAGCTTTTATATGGCTGCGGTCGTTTTTTTGCAAGGATTCATCCCTCCAATATGTAACCCTCATTCACGATGTGTTAATAATAACTCATTTTTTTGCATAAATCCTATACAAAATAAAAAGTTTACATTTTCGTCACGGAATAGATGTATTTTTGTCACTGAAAGCCCTACCATCTATCCCCGTTGTTAGCATACAATAGGGTATTAACAGTGTCAACGAGAAATCGTAAAAAATCAAAAAATTTGAGTATTAGGCATTTCCTCCCAAAAATGAAAACGTTCCCCTTCTAAATACTGGTTAGAGATATGCAATTTCTAACAGTTTTCTCTTTATAATAGAAGGAAATGTTCACAAGTTTGTCACTATTATATTTTTAAGATATAACGCTTTCCTTCCATAATATAGTGCTCCTTAGACGTAAGACTTCTATATTATATGTGTTGTGTATGCAACTTATGTTGTATACACGTTGCATATTTATCCCCCTCCCCTACCTGCATACCCGGGACAAAAAAAGACGAGTAGGGAATCCCCTCTCGTCAGTTGTCTTACTTCGTTCCGAATAAACGGTCACCAGCATCACCAAGACCTGGCACTACATAACCGTGGTCATTTAACTTTTCATCTAATGCTGCTACATAAATATCAACATCAGGATGCTCTTCTTGTACTACTTTTACTCCTTCTGGAGCAGCTACGATACACATTAATTTAATTTGTTTCGCACCGCGTTTTTTCAGAGAGTTAATTGCTTCAGCTGCAGAACCACCTGTTGCTAGCATCGGATCTAGTACGATAAAGTCACGCTCTTCTACATCCGTTGGAAGTTTCACATAGTATTCTACCGGTTGCAATGTTTCAGGGTCACGGTATAAACCAACGTGTCCTACTTTTGCTGCTGGAATTAATTTCAGAATTCCATCAACCATTCCTAAACCTGCACGTAAAATCGGAATTAAACCAAGTTTTTTACCAGCGATCACTTTTGTTGTCGCTTTACTTACAGGCGTTTCAATTTCAATGTCTTTAAGTGGAAGGTCGCGAGTAATTTCGAAAGCCATTAAGCTTGCTACTTCGTCCACTAATTCACGAAAATCTTTCGTACCTGTATTCTTATCGCGAATATATGTAATCTTATGTTGAATTAACGGGTGATCAAATACATACAGTTTTCCCATGTGAATCTCTCCTTTAGATGATATTCATGCGTTTGCACGCTTTTTTACACTATTTACGATTGTAAAGAAAACGCTACTAATATTCAAGGGCAAATTTGGCAAAATCATGATTTTACGATGAATCTATCTAGTATCTTTACCAATAATGGAAGCTGTATCCTTCATTATATCGCCAAAATTTATTCATCATTTGTATACATACTTTAAAAACAATATATGTCCTCAAAAAAAACTGCTAAAACAAGTACGTTTCAGCAGTCTTTTTCAATCTATTATAGATCTGTATACATTGGGAATTTGCTCGTTAACGCTTCTACACGCTTACGTGCTTCTTCTAATGCAGCTTCATTTTCATGATTTTTTAATGTATAAGCAATAAGTGCAGCAATTTCATCCATGTCTTCTAAACCGAAACCACGAGATGTTACAGCTGCCGTACCGATACGTACGCCACTTGTTACAAATGGGCTTGCTGTTTCAAATGGGATTGTATTTTTGTTCACTGTAATACCAACTTCATCTAATACGTGCTCTGCTACTTTACCTGTGATTTCTAAGTTACGAACATCAATCAAGATTAAGTGATTGTCTGTTCCACCAGAAACAAGTGTAAGTCCTTCTTTTTGAAGGCCTTCAGCTAAGCGGTTCGCATTATTAATGATATTTTGTGCATATGTTTTAAAGTCATCTTGAAGCACCTCACCAAATGCAACAGCTTTTGCAGCGATTACATGCATAAGTGGGCCACCTTGAATACCAGGGAAGATTGATTTATCAATTTGTTTTGCAAATTGCTCTTCACATAAAATCATACCACCACGCGGGCCACGTAATGTTTTATGTGTTGTTGTTGTAACGAAATGTGCATGTGGTACTGGGTTTGGATGTAAACCAGCAGCTACTAAACCAGCGATATGTGCCATATCAACCATTAAGTATGCGCCCACTTCATCCGCAATCTCACGGAATCGTTTGAAATCGATAACACGAGGGTATGCACTTGCACCTGCTACGATTAATTTTGGTTTATGTTCTTTCGCTTTTGCTAATACATCATCGTAATTAATACGGTGAGAGTCAGCATCCACGCCATATTCTACGAAATTATATTGTACTCCACTGAAGTTAACAGGGCTTCCGTGTGTTAAGTGACCACCATGAGATAAATTCATACCAAGTACTGTATCACCTTGCTCTAGAATTGTGAAATATACTGCCATGTTCGCTTGTGCACCAGAATGTGGTTGAACATTTACGTGCTCTGCACCGAAAATTTCTTTTACGCGATCACGTGCGATATCTTCTACTACGTCTACGTGTTCACAACCACCGTAGTAACGTTTTCCAGGATATCCTTCAGCATACTTATTCGTTAAAACAGAACCTTGCGCCTCCATTACTGCTTCACTTACGAAGTTCTCCGAAGCGATTAACTCAATCTTTGAACGCTGTCTTCCTAGTTCTGCCTCAATTGCAGCAAATACCTTTTCATCTTGACGTTTTAAATGATCCACCAAAATCCCCCTTTTCTGAACGAATTACATCAATTCCCAACAGTTTTTTCTTATTTATTCAGAAAAAACGAAAATTCAGGTTGTAATTCTTTCGAACCTTCATGTTTTCAACTACATTCTAACATGACTTTCTATATCATAAAAGAAAAAAAAGACCGAAAATCGGTCTTTTCTTTCTTCTATTATAAAGTCAGACAACATACCTTTTATCCTATGATAAAAAGCTGCTATATGACTTCCTCATTTTTCGCATTTAACGGCAAGTAATCGTTTCTTCCTCCGCTGCATAAACAGCACGTGCTCCACCTATTAGTTTTCCACGTGTTTTCGCCATCGTTACATGTGCATTTCCAATTTCCTTCACACTTGTACGAACTGGAACAGCTACATGCTTTAAATGCATACCAATAAATGTATCACCAATATCCATTCCAGCATCCGCTTTAATAAATTCAACTACTACCGGATCTTTCAAATTGTGATACGCATATGTCCCCAATGCACCACCTGCTGATCTAACAGGCGTAACTGTTACAATTTCAAATTGATATTTTATCGCTACTTCTCTCTCAACTACTAAAGCACGGTTTAAATGCTCACAACATTGGAACGCTAACTCAATACCTGTTTGCTCTTGAAATTGTTTTAACTCAGAAAAAATCGCCTCTGCTACTTCCATCGTTCCTGATGTTCCAATTCTTTCTCCTAGCACTTCGCTCGTGCTACACCCCACTACAAAAATTTGACCACTTTGCAATGAAGCTTGTTCTTGGAAATCAGAAAGCGATATTTGTAGCTGTTCTCTTACCTTTACGATTTCTGTCATTACGCCTCTTCCTTTCACAGGTTGGTTCACCAAATTATATTTCACACTACTGATAGTTAGAATCTATTACTTTGTTTCGTATGTTTTAATTTTTCCTACGCGGTTTTCGTGACGGCCACCTTCATAGTCAGTTGTTAACCAAATTTTTGCGATATCACGCGCTAGACCAGCACCAATTACACGCTCGCCCATCGCTAGCATGTTAGTGTCATTATGCTCTCTCGTTGCTTTCGCACTGAAAGTATCATGAACTAACGCACAACGAATACCGTTTACTTTGTTTGCCGCGATTGACATACCGATGCCTGTCCCACAAACTAAAATACCACGATCCACTTCACCATTTGCTACCATTTCCGCTGCTGGAAATGCAAAATCAGGGTAATCAACAGAACCAGCTTCACATTCACAACCTAAATCAATATATTCAATATTTAATTCTTCTAATAAACTTACAAGTTCTTTACGGATATTCATACCGCCGTGATCAGATGCTATTACTACTTTCATTTTTACCCCTCCAAAGTTTCAACCAATTATCTTCATTTCACACTCGCTACCTCAATAGGACGAAGTGATCTCCAATATCGTATTATACACGAAACATCAACCCTCTGAATGTTTTTTCAGTAAAGTTTGTACAAGTTTTTCCATCTCATCTAACGTTTCTTTATAAATAGAAAGCGATCCTCCAAAAGGATCTGAAATGTCTTTACCTATACCTTCAGTTAGTCCATATAATGTATTCAACTTCTTTTCAACACTCGGATAGTGACCAAGTACAATTTGCTTATGATTTTCTGTCATCGTTACGACAATATCAGCCCAATCAAGCAAAGCTTCATTTACCTGCTGCGCGGCATGATCGATTGAAATTCCTTTTTCAGCTAAAGCTTCCTTCGCATATATCGATGCATCGCTTCCAGGATAGGCGAAAACACCAGCAGATTGCACTTCAAACTTATCTCCTCCATGATGACGAAGTAACGCCTCAGCCATCGGACTACGACATGTATTGCCAGTGCAAACAAATAACACTCGTTTCATCCAAACCCACCCCTTATATTGTATCTTTTCCCTTTAATAATAGCTTACATTAGGATGGAACAAAAGAAATGTGAATATACAAAAGGCGCATTTTTCTAAGAAAAATGCGCCTATCCACATATATGTGAAACCCTATTTCCAAGTGCCTAGAGTATTTTAACATACCTACTAAACATACAACAAAAAATAAGGAATCCATTTCATATGAAACGGATTCCTTTTATACAACAATTATTTCATTGTAACTTTCATTACTTCTGTTGAACCTTTTGTAGCTGTTACACCTACAGTTGTCTTAATAGAATCAGCTGCATCTGTGTTTGTAATAACGATTGGAGTAATTGTGCTTTTCGCTTTTTCACGGATTAATTCTAAGTCGAATGAGATTAATTTATCTCCAGCTTTTACAGCTTGTCCTTCAGAAACGTGAGCTTCGAAACCTTCGCCTTCCATTTTTACAGTTTCTAATCCAACGTGGATTAAAATTTCTGTACCGTTTTTCGCTTTAATTCCGATAGCATGTTTCGTGTGGAATAATTGTACGATTTCACCATCAACTGGAGATACAACTACACCTTCAGTAGGATCGATTGCAACACCGTCACCCATCATACGACCAGCGAATACTGGATCTGGTACTTCTTCAATATTTTTCACTGCTCCAGTTAATGGAGCTACAATTGTTTCTTCATTTGTTTTTGAACCAAGACCGAATAATTTTTTAAACATAGGATAGTCCTCCTTATAATTTACCTAAAAGTTTATAGGGCAATCCCTAGTAAAGCTCGGGATACATGTAAGACTTCATACTTCGAATATTATACTGTAAAAACGCTTTCGAAATAAATTACGTCATTACTAATAGACTCTTATTGTAGCGCTTCACAAAATTCCAGTCAATTCTGATTGTCTGAATAACAATAAGAAGTTAACTTCTACTTATATTTTCTCTTTTTTCGACCAACTTGTCTAGAGGTCTTTACTACATTTTATTTTTTGTCGTTAATTTGTAAAATTTAATTCAAACTTTTTTCGAAATTCACTTGACTAAAGTAAGTAACTATTTTATTATTACTTACATAAGGTAAGTTAATAAACTTTCAGGAGGTTTTCAAAAATGATGGATTTCGGTCTTCTTATTATTCGTCTTATTATAGGAATTACATTCATGGGTCATGGTGCTCAAAAATTATTCGGTTGGTTCGGTGGTTATGGCTTAAAAGGAACAGGCGGTTGGATGGAATCAATCGGTTTACGCCCTGGTGTATTTATGGCATTTATGGCTGGTGCAACTGAATTACTAGGTGGTTTCTTATTCGCATCAGGTATTTTCACTGTAATTGGTTCATTATTTATCGTTGGAACAATGTTAATGGCAATCTTCACTGTTCACGGAAAAAATGGTTACTGGGTAACACAAGACGGATTTGAATATAATTTAATGTTAATCGCTGTCGCTGTTGGTGTCGCTTTAATCGGGCCTGGCGCATACGTTTTACTTTAATATTTATCTCAATTTCAAGATGTTTACTTAAAAAGAGATTACTTCAGTATAATTGAGGTAATCTCTTTTTTACATCATTAAAAAAATATTATTTCCAGCAGGAGTTTCCCACTAACATCTTGTAAACAAACAATAAGTCGTCATATTCAGAAGGGAGATTTTAAACATGTTATCAATTAATCCAAATGAACAAACGGAAAAAGAGAATTACAAATTATTAACGGGCAGCATTATTCCACGTCCCGTCGCATTCGTTACTTCTATAACAAAAGACGGTGTATTAAATGGAGCGCCTTATAGTTATTTCAATATTGTTGCTGCTAATCCACCACTTATTTCAGTTTCTGTACAACGAAAAGCAGGAACACCGAAAGATACTTCCCGAAACGCAATGGAACAAGGAGAGTTTGTTGTACATATTTCTGACGAATCTTACATAGAAGCGATTAACGAAACAGCAGCTAACCTTCCGCCAAACGAGAGTGAAATCGAACTAGCAAAACTAACACCAATTAAAAGTGACGTCATCTCTGTTCCAGGTGTGAAAGAAGCGAACATTCGAATGGAATGCGTACTAGAACGCGCAATCCCTCTTGGCGGAACGGAAGACTCACCAGCTTGCGATCTACTAATCGGACGCATCGTTCGTTTCCACATCGCAGAACACCTATACGAAAAAGGCCGCATTCACGCAGAAGGACTAAAACCAGTAAGCCGTCTAGCAGGACACAACTATGCAAAATTAGGAGAACAATTTGAATTGGTTAGGCCAATTTAAAAGTGGAAGCGGCTCGCTCAGAATGGGAGGGGGATGGAGCTTCTGACGTAGAGGCGCTTTTTGCCTCGCAGGAAGACGCGAAGCCACCGACCATTCTAGCCGCTGGAACTGGATAATATTTTAAAAGCGGAGGCGGCTCATTCAGAATCGCAGAGCATTGGAGCTCTCGACCTTGAAGCGCTTTTTGCTTCATGCGAGAGAGCGAAATGACCGGAGATTCTAGCCGCTGGAGCTGGATATATTTTAAAGTGGAAGCGGCTCGTTCAGAATGGGAGGGGGATGGAGCTTCTGACGTAGAGGCGCTTTTTGCCTCGTAGGAAGACGCGAAGCCACCGACCATTCTAGCCGCTGGAGCTGGATATATTTTAAAGCGAAGGTAACTTAATTACTTCCATCACTCAAAAATAAAATCCCCCGCTAAGAAGCGGGGGATTTTATCATTGTAATTCTTCCTTCTTTTCCTCTAAAGTAGGCAATTTCTCTTTTTTCGGTTTCCCAAGCTTAATTACTAAGAAATATAGGGAAAGCAATGTAATAAGAAAAACAATTAAAAACGGGTATGGAGAATAAAAAGTACGCGCTGCCTCAGTCTTTCCGGCAACAAACTTCAATGACTCAATATCTAAAAACTCAGCAAACATTTGTACACCGAGCATACTAAACCAAAAAACAAAAAAACTAATAATAATACCAAAAACTTGCTTCAATCTCGTCATTCATCTCATCCTTTCTATATCTGTAATTTTTAGTGCAATAAATATAGTACAAACAAAATATGCACAGAAAGGAACCATCTCACCATTCACGAATTAACTTAATCCAACCTAACATCGAAATTTGCAAAATAATACCCCAAATTATAAGTCTTCTTAGCCATCGAGGAAAGAAGGTTAAAAACTTAACATACCATTCCAATAGCGTGTTCATAATTCCCTCCTACATAAAATTATATAGGAAAAAGGATATATAATCCAAATCCAACCAGAATGATACCACCTACTATCTCACCATATGTACCGAGTATACTTTTCGCATGTCTACCAATTAATAAACCAAACCACGCTAATAACATACTAATAAATCCAAAAAGTAATATTGTAATAATCGTCTGTGCTCCGTAAATACCAAGACTAAGGCCTACCGAAAAGCTATCTATACTGACGCCAAATGCAAATACAAATAAACTAATTCCAATAGGAGCAGTTCTAGTCTCTTCGTTTTCTAAAATAGACGAATATACGATATAAAACCCTAGACCAATTAATAAAATAGCACCTGCAAAATGTGCAATGTCCCCATACTTCTCTGATAAAAAACGACCTAATACCATTCCTATAAATGGCATGATAATATGAAAAATCCCTATCGTCATACCGATATACAGGATTTGTCTTAACTTTAAGGTCATCATCCCCATACCAAGACTCACCGAGAACGCATCCATCCCTAAGGCGAATGCCATAATTATTAAAGGTATTAGCTGTTCAAACGTCATTCATGTCCCTCCTCGGACGTGCTACTTCAAAATATGCTTATCCGAGGAGAAATATTCTGTTTGCTAATCGTACCTTATCATTCAGTAATAATATGATGTCCTGCCGCTTTTGTTAAGCGATTCATAATTGCATTCCCTATTCCGTCATTCGGGAACGACTCACTAAAAATAACATCCACTTCACTTGCATCAAACGTTCTAAGTACATCATATAATTTGGTCGCAACGCTAGCTAAATCACTTCGCATACCACAAGATAATACGACATCTGCACTATATACATGCTGATACTCTTCTGTCGTTAATACACCTACTTTAAATCCTTCTTCCTTCTTCTTATCCACAAGACGCTGAATAAACTCACGTGATCCTTCAACAATACTAAGTGGCGCTTTCGGTGCATAATGTGTATATTTCATTCCAGGTGATTTCGGTTTTTCCTTCTCATCCTTTAAAGCTGGATCTAAAGAAACAGTACCTATTACTGCTTCCAATTGTTCTTTCGTAATCCCGCCTGGACGTAAAATTGTTGGAATCTCACTTGTACAATCGATTACAGTTGATTCAACGCCTACTCCCGTTGCCCCACCATCAACAATACCTGCAATCTTTCCATTCAAATCTTCATATACGTGAGAAGCTAACGTCGGGCTTGGACGCCCTGAACGATTCGCACTCGGTGCTGCAACCGGTACATTCGCCTCCTCAATAAGAGCGAGCGCTACTGGATGATCCGGCATTCTTACTCCAACCGTATTAAGACCTGCCGTCACCTTCTCAGAAATACCTTCTTTTCTTGGCAAAATAATCGTTAATGGTCCTGGCCAAAAGTGTTCCATTAACTTCTCCGCAACCGGTGGAATTTCATTTACAATCCCATCTAACTGAGATTTTGTACCTATGTGAACAATAAGTGGATTATCACTTGGTCTCCCTTTTGCTTCAAAAATTTTCGCAATTGCTTCATCATTCATCGCGTTTGCACCTAGCCCATATACCGTTTCCGTAGGGAAGGCAACCGCTTCGTTTTCTCTTAATAGTCTTGCTGCTTCTTGTAACTGTGGATAATATTTTTTTCTTTCCACAACATTATCCACAACCCACATATTTGTGTGCATTTTTTTCCACGTCCTTTTCTACCCTGAAATACTTGTCTATTTTTAGTTTACTATGAGATTTATCCAAAAGACAAACAAGGTTTATCCACAAAATGTGGATAAACCTAATTAATCCGTGGATAACTTTGTGAATAGCTGACAATTTAGTATTATTGCATTCGGCTCTTTTATATTTTTACAAAAGTGTTCTAGCTGTCGAATTCCCTCTGGCACTTTCTCTCTCTCTATAGTGACAAAGTCAAAAAACTGAAAGATTGTTATAGATTGTGGATGATTTGTTAGTAAGTACAATTGTCGAATATTTTTTTCTTTCATATACTGCAAAAACATTTCAAAAAAATATAAGAAAGTCTGTTTATCCACATGAGGTGTGAATAAACAAGAACGAATAAGTGCATTTTCTTCACTTTGTTCATATCCAATTACAGCTCGTATTTCTTCCGCCTCTTCCAAAATCATAAATTGTGCGTATAACTCATTTATTTTATCATCTTTTTTATTAGCTTGTCCGAAAAAAGAATGTAATCTTTCTACATCCTCTTTCGTAGCAAAATACACTTTCTTCATAATAAATCCCTCCTCATCTTTATATATGAGAAGGGACTTGTTAATAGTACTATTTAGAAAATAAAGATGTAAAAGCTTCTACAATAAATAATTTAACTTCTGGCTTTTTTTCTTCCTCTTCCACTTGTACATACTCATTTTGTTTTTCTTGCTTTTTCTCCACAGGATTCTCCACTTTTTCCACTGTTTTTGTTTCTTCTTTACTTACAGGCTGTTCTTCTACTTTTATTTCACTTTTTACTACTTTCTTTTCAGAAGCTGTTACCTTTTTTGCTACTTCCTGTTTTACAACTTTCTTTTCCTTCACCTTATCCTCTTCTATCTTTGGTGAATCGACTATATCCCCTTCAGCTTGTTCCACTTGATCTTCTTCAGGAGATTCAGCCTTCACAACATGCTCTTCTTTTCTTACAGCTGTACCACTTGAAAAATCTAAGAAACACATTGGAGGAAATAACACACACCACCAATTCGCCCCTTCACCTTTTCCAATTGTAATGAGTACCGCTTCATATTCTCCTGCTGGATAAATAAAATTCCCATATACCTTTGTAGGAAACTTTACATTCTTACCAAATTTCACTTGGAATGACTCTGTACTGCCTTCCTTTTTTAGCGTGTTTTTCACTGTTTTTTCGATTTCTGGAATATGACTTTGAATTACCTTTCGCGCCTCTTCAAATGACGTTAAATCTGCTACCCATCCATCAATTTGCGCTTTTACTTCATCGCGTACTTTACGCTTTAACGCCTGATCTTTATCTGAATCACTATTTGCTAAAATTCGTAATCGAACGGCCTCTTTCGGAATAACAGAAGGCCCTTTCGCATCAGCTTTCATATATCCAAACTGCACAAGTAACTGTGCACCAATTAATAATAGAAGAAGATAAGCAATAACTTGTTTTTTCATTTCCTCCACCGTCCCCTCTACAAACAGTGTGGACAGACTTTCATCTTTCTAAACTATTAAATTCAAAATCTATATGAATTTTCCCCACAAAAAAATAGAGTAAGGTGTGAACCTTACTCCATCTCTGCAAATACCATACGATCTTTTCCGTTAATATCAAAAACAACTTCAACATGAGCATGCGGAAAGGCTTGTTGTAACAATTCCTTTACATCCTCACCTTGCCCTACTCCAATTTCAAATGCCACAATTGCTTTCTTCTGCAACACGTTCGGCAATTCTTCCATAAAACGGCGATAGAAATCTAATCCATCTTCACCGCCAACAAGTGCTCTCTTTGGTTCATGCTCTTTCACAACAGGAGAAAGACCACGCCAATCCTCTTCTGGTATATATGGAGGGTTTGAAACGACAACATCTAACTTTTGATCTATTTTATAAAATGGTGACAATAAATCACCGTGATAGAACGTTACTTCTGCACCCAAAGATTTTGCATTTTCTTTTGCAACTTCAATCGATTCTCGTGCAATATCTACCGTATACACATGAAGATTTTTATTTTCTAAAGCGAGCGTAATAGAAATTGCTCCACTACCTGTACCAATATCCGCTACATGAAGTTTCTCATTACCAAAATGACGCTCAATTCGCTCTAGCACTCCTACTATAAGCTCTTCCGTTTCAGGCCTTGGTATTAATACCTCTTCATTCACAAAAAACGAGCGTCCATAAAACATTTCATAACCGAGCATATATTGGATTGGAATACCTTCCACGTGCTTGTGGATAAATTCTGCAAAACTTTTCTCTTGTTCCGCGGTTATCTCTTCACGCATATTCATGAGCATTCCTGTTCTGTTCGTCTTTAATACATGACAAAGGACAAGTTCTCCCGCATTTTCATCTCGTCCATTTTCCTGTAAAAAAGAAGAAGCCCATTTCAGGGCTTCATAGACACGCATTACTCAGCTGCCTCCATCTTTTGCGCCTGATCTTCCATCACTAAGGCATTGATGAAATCATCTAACTTACCTTGTAGGATTTGATCTAGCTTTTGAATCGTTAAGCCGATTCGATGGTCAGTTACACGGTTTTGCGGGAAGTTATACGTACGAATACGCTCTGAACGGTCTCCCGTACCAACAGCTTGTTTACGGTTTTGATCGTACTCAGCTTGCGCTTCTTGTCTGAATTTATCATAAACACGTGCACGTAATACTTTCATTGCTTTTTCTTTATTCTTAATCTGTGATTTCTCATCCTGACAAGATACAACTACACCAGTCGGTAAATGCGTTAAACGTACCGCTGACATCGTTGTATTAACGCTCTGTCCACCAGGACCACTAGAAGCAAATGTATCAACACGAACATCTTTTTCATGAATAGTAATTTCTACTTCTTCTGCCTCTGGTAATACAGCTACAGTTGCTGTAGATGTATGAATACGTCCACCAGATTCCGTTTCAGGAACACGTTGTACACGGTGAGCACCATTCTCGAATTTCAGCTTCGCGAAAGCACCTTTACCGTTAATCATAAAGATAATCTCTTTATATCCACCTAACTCTGTATAGCTCGCTTCGATAATTTCAGTTTTCCAACCTTGCACCTCAGCATAACGGCTATACATACGATATAAATCACCAGCAAATAAAGCTGCCTCATCACCACCAGCAGCACCACGAACCTCCACGATAACGTTTTTATCATCATTAGGGTCTTTTGGAACAAGTAAAATTTTCAGACGTTCTGATAATGTTTTCTCTTGTCCTTCTAATTCAGAGACTTCTTCCTTAACCATTTCACGCATATCAGCGTCTAACTTATCTTCTAACATTGCTTTTGCATCTCGTAATTGCTCACGAACATCTTTATACTCACGGTACACCTCTACCGTTTCTTGCATATCAGATTGTTCTTTTGAATACTCACGAAGCTTATTTGTATCGCTAATAACCTCTGGGTCACTTAACAATTCATTTAACTTCTCATAACGATCTTCTACAGCTTGCAAACGATCTAACACATCATTCACCTCTACATCCTAGTATCTAATACAAATAGTATATGGTACTTACTCAAAAAAACGCAAATTATATTTAAAAGCGCAAGCGGCTTGCACCACTCATTCTCTCTATTTTGAAAAAAACCCGCCCTACAAAGCGAGTTTTACTTATTTTTGTTTGCAGGAACTGCATGACAATGACGACAACGTGGTTCGTACGATTCTGAAGCTCCAACTAAAATAATCGGATCATTAAATGCCGCCGGCTCTCCATCAATTAATCGTTGTGTACGACTTGCCGGAGATCCACATGCAGAACATACTGCTTGCAGTTTTGTTACGTGTTCAGCAATCGCCATCAGCTGAGGAACTTGTCCAAATGGTAGACCACGGAAATCTTGGTCTAAACCAGCTACAATGACACGATAGCCACGATTTGCCAATACTTGCACCACTTCCACAATGTCCCCATCAAAAAATTGCACCTCATCGATTGCAATAACATCCAACTCTTCTGTAATATGTTCAAATATATCCTTTGAAGCTGAAACAGGAACTGCTTTTACCTTTAATCCGTTATGTGATACAACATCTTCTTCACTATAACGATTATCAATACATGGTTTAAATACAATTGCATGTTGTTTCGCAAATTGCGTGCGGCGCACACGGCGGATTAGCTCTTCTGATTTACCAGAAAACATACTACCACAAATCACTTCAATCCAGCCATTTTGATTTATTAAGTACATGAAGCTCTCCTTTCATCTACTTTTTAGTTAAAAGTAGGGTAAAGGTATAATATTTTCGCAAAAAAAACAGACAAGCGAATACATACACTTGCCTGTTTTATGTTTTTATTACTTGATACCGTATTTCTTATTGAAGCGATCAACGCGTCCGTCTGCAGTAGCAAACTTCTGACGTCCAGTGTAGAATGGGTGAGAATCAGAACTGATCTCAACTTTTAGTAATGGATAAGTGTTACCATCTTCCCACTCAACAGTTTCGCTAGAGCCTTTAGTAGACCCGCTTAAGAATTTGAAGCCTGTGTTTGTGTCCATGAATACAACTTTCTTGTAATCTGGGTGAATTCCTGCTTTCATTCTTTTCATCTCCTTCCGCCCTGAATCATTTTCGAAACAGAGTTTTTCATCTTCAGCTGCATACACAACTATATTGATGAAACACATATGATGAAATTATAACAAGGCTAACTTCATTTTGCAACTACCTGTTTTTGTCTTTTTAAATTAAAAGTGGAGACGGCTCGTTCAGCTCTGACTGGCTAAGGTTCTCTCGCACAAAAGGTGCTCTTTACCTTTAGTGCGGGAGGTTCTTAGACACGAAGAGCTAGCCGTCGGAACTAGATACAATTTAAAAGCATAAGCGGCTCGTTCAGAATCCAGGACACTTCAAACTCTCGACCTTGAAGCGCCTTTTGCTTCGAGAGAGTGAAATGACCGGAGATTCTAGCCGCTGGAGCTGGATATTATCTTAAAGTGGAGGTGGCTTGCTTAGCTCTGGCTAAGGTTCTTTCGCCCTAAAGGTGCTTTTTACCTTTCGGGCGGAAGGTTCTTAGATGCGAAGAGCTAGCCGCCAGAACTGGATACAATTTAAAAGCGCAAGCGGCTCGTTCAGCTCTGACTGGCTAAGGTTCTCCCACTTACTTCTCCCTTTAACATCACCTAAAAAACATAAAAAAACTCGCTTACTACGAAATAAGCGAGTCCCAATCTTTTCCCTTTACTTAGTTGTTACATACCTTTTCGAGTCTGCAACAATGTTTTGTAAAAATTCTTCATTTGTCTTTGTTTGACGAAGTTTACGTAAGAAACCTTCAACGAAGTCTGGTGTATCACGCATTGTTTTACGAATACCCCACAACTTGTCTAAATGCTCTTTCGGAATTAATAGATCTTCTTTACGCGTACCAGAGCGACGAATATCAATCGCTGGGAAGATACGACGCTCAGCTAATGAGCGATCTAAGTGAAGTTCCATATTTCCAGTTCCTTTAAATTCCTCGTAAATTACATCGTCCATACGAGACCCTGTATCAACGAGCGCTGTTGCTAAAATCGTTAAGCTACCGCCCTCTTCAATATTACGCGCAGCCCCAAAGAAACGCTTCGGTCTATGGAAAGCCGCTGGGTCGATACCACCCGATAATGTTCTACCACTTGGCGGAATAACGAGGTTGTAAGCTCGCGCTAAACGGGTAATACTATCCATTAAAATGATAACGTCTTTTTTGTGCTCTACAAGACGCATTGCACGTTCTAACACAAGTTCAGCTACTTTAATATGATTTTCTGGTACTTCATCAAAAGTAGAACTTACAACATCGCCCTTAACAGAACGTTCAATGTCTGTTACTTCCTCTGGACGCTCATCAATTAGAAGCACAATTAATTCTGCTTCTGGATGATTTGTTGTAACGCTGTGTGCAATTTCTTTTAATAGACTTGTTTTACCCGCCTTTGGAGGCGCAACAATTAAACCACGTTGTCCAAATCCAACTGGTGCGATTAAATCCATGATGCGTGTCGGTAACTTTTTCGGTTCCGTTTCCAATTTCATTTGGCGATCTGGGTATAATGGTGTTAATGCAGGGAAATGCACACGCTCTTTTGCTGACTCTGGATCATCTCCGTTTACAGCTTCAACTTGTAATAATCCAAAATAGCGTTCATTTTCTTTCGGAGGTCGTACTTTACCAGAAACCTTATCTCCATTACGTAAATCGAAACGACGAATTTGCGAAGCTGAGATATAAATATCTTCTGAGCTTGGAGAATAGTTGATAGGACGTAGGAATCCAAATCCTTCTGATTGAATAATTTCTAATACGCCTTCCATGAAAAAGAAACCTTCTTTTTCTGCTCGAGCTTTTAAAATGGCGAAGATTAATTCTTTTTTCGTTAATTTGCTATAATACGAAATCTTAAATTCTTTCGCAAGCTCGTATAACTCTTTTAATTTCATGTTTTCTAATGCTGCAATTGACAAATTCATTCAGACACCACACTTTAACGTTATTCTCTTTTCACATGGGTAAAGGGAAAAAATACGGAAGGCAAATAATTAATAATGAAAGGCAATAAGTTCAAGTAGGGTAATATTCACTATTGTAACCCTTTTATCTAGTTTTAATCAATACGTTGGGACACAAATACAATAAGCGAAGACAAGAAAATTTGTCTTCGCTTATTATTTAATCTAGTTTTAACAACTAGAATGGTCGGTAGCTTTGCTTCTTCCATTCTGAACGAGCCGCTTGCACTTTTTATTTAATAACCAAGTTCGGTTTTTTATTTAAACTATGGCGTCCGTCTACGAAACGTACTGTACCTGATTTTGCACGCATAACAAGAGATTGTGTTGTTCCAACGCTACCTTTAAATTGAACGCCTCGTAACAATTCTCCGTCTGTTACACCTGTTGCTGCAAAGATTGCATCGTCACCCTTTACTAAGTCTTCCATACGAAGGATACGATTTATATCTTCAATACCCATTTTTTTACAACGAGCTAATTCAGCTTCATTTTGAGGAAGAAGCTTTCCGTGGATTTCTCCACCTAAACATTTTAATGCGACAGCTGCTAATACTCCTTCAGGAGCCCCACCAGAACCGAATAAAATATCTACACCTGTACGGTCAAATGCTGTATTGATTGCTCCAGCTACATCTCCATCGTTAATCAATTTAATACGAGCACCAGCTTTACGAATTTCTTCGATAATTGCTTGATGACGTGGACGGTTTAAAACTGTTGCTACAACATCTTCAATATCCTTGTTTTTTGCTTTCGCAACTGCACGTAAGTTATCAATAATAGGGGCATCAATATCAACGGCTCCAACTGCTTCTGGACCAACCGCGATTTTATCCATGTACATGTCAGGAGCATGTAACAAATTACCATGATCTGCAATTGCAATAACGGCAAGTGCATTCCATCCGCCAGCTGCTACAATGTTTGTCCCTTCTAAAGGATCAACTGCAACGTCTACGCGCGGGCCATACCCTGTACCTAATTTCTCTCCGATATACAGCATTGGCGCTTCATCCATCTCACCTTCACCAATTACAACTGTACCTTTCATCGGAATTGTATCAAATACATCACGCATAGCAGACGTTGCTGCACCGTCTGCTTCATCCTTTTTCCCGCGTCCCATCCAACGCGCTGATGATAATGCTGCAGCCTCTGTTACACGTACTAACTCCATAGATAAACTTCTTTCCACGATAATCCCTCTCCTTTAAGCCTTTATATTTCTGCCGTATTTTGTGAACTTTATTTTTCTATAAAGTGTACTTCCGCAAATAGTGATACTTCGCTCCCCACTTGCGGAAGTATCACTTATGCGTTCTTCATCTCTTCAATTTCTTGCTCTGTCATTTGTTCTCGCCAAATGTTTGCACCAAGCCCTTTAAGCTTGTCTACTATATTTTCATAACCTCGATCAATATGCTCAAGTCCGGTTACTTCTGTAATTCCATCCGCCATTAATCCTGCAATAACAAGCGAAGCCCCAGCTCGTAAGTCACTCGCCTTTACTTTTGCACCTTGTAATAAAACAGGACCAGTTACAATTGCCGAACGACCTTCTACTTTAATTTGTGCATTCATACGACGTAATTCATCAATATGTTTGAAACGAGCGCCGTAAATTGTATCCGTTACAACTCCCGTCCCGTGCGCCTTTGTTAAAAGCGTCGTAAACGGCTGTTGTAAATCTGTTGCGAAACCTGGATATACAAGCGTTTTTATATCAACTACTTTTAACCTTCTATTACCGTTCACTGTAATTTGATCATCGTTCGTTTCAACTTGAACACCAGCTTCTCTTAGCTTTGCAGTAACTGACTCTAAATGCTGAGGAATAACATTATCAACTGTTACTTCTCCTCCTGATGCCGCTCCTAAAATCATATACGTACCAGCCTCAATACGATCTGGAATGATAGTATGGTGACAACCATGCAGTGAGTCCACACCATCAATTCGGATTACATCTGTACCAGCACCTTTAATGCGTGCTCCCATGCTTGTTAACAATGTAGCTACATCAATAATCTCGGGTTCTTTCGCTGCATTTTCAATAACAGTTCTACCTTTCGCTCGGACAGCTGCTAGCATAATATTAATCGTAGCCCCTACACTAACAACGTCTAAATAAATACGTGCCCCGCGCAATTCATCTGCTCTTAAATAGATAGCACCTTGTTCATTCGTAACATGTGCACCTAACGCTTCAAACCCTTTAATATGCTGATCAATCGGCCTCGGTCCTAAATGACATCCACCTGGAAGCCCAATAACAGCTTTTTTAAAACGACCAAGCATCGCACCCATTAAATAATAAGAAGCACGCAACTTTTTCACTTTTCCATTTGGTAAAGGCATCGCAACCATGTTAGAAGGATCGACTACCATCTCTTCCTCCTGCCCATATGTTACTTTCCCTCCAATTTCCTCTAGTAAGTCTCCTAACATTTTCACGTCCGAAATATTAGGAACTCCACCAATGGTTACTGGAGTATCTGCTAAAATTGTCGCTGGAATTAGTGCAACAGCGCTGTTTTTCGCACCACTCACTCGAATTGTTCCATTTAAAGCTCTTCCGCCTTCAATTAGCAATTTTTCCATATTGAGCTCCCTTCTTGTGAATGTATTTACCTTCTAAATTCTTTATAAAAAGAATTAGAAGATTCCCCTTAACAATCTCAATCACTCTTTCCATCCCAAAACTCAATAAATAGGAAACCATTATCTCCATTTCTCCTATATTCCGAATAGATAAAGATTAACTATTCATCGAGCAAAATTTATCAATTTAGATACGTTATCACATTTATTAATAGGACTATGCACATTATTTTCTATTTCAAAAACGAAATGATAAAAATCTTTAGACTTGTTCACGCTTTCATTATACAACGAAAGGAAACCGTCTAAAAGACTAGACGGTTTCCAAAACGGAATTTTATTCTTACGCTTTACCGTTAGAACCGAATTCGCGAATTTTACCAGCAACAGTTGCTTTGATAGCTTCGCGGCCAGGTCCAATATATTTACGAGGATCGTAAACTTCTTGATCTTTGTTTAATGCTTCACGAACAGCTTTTGTAAACTCAATTTGGTTCTCAGTGTTTACGTTAATTTTTGAAGTACCTAAAGAAATAGCTTTTACGATATCAGCAGTTGGGATACCAGTACCACCGTGTAATACTAAAGGTACGCCAGTGAAGTCGCGAACTTGCTCCATTTCTGCGAATCCTAAGTTAGGCTCACCTTTGTAAGGACCGTGTACAGAACCTAAAGCTGGAGCTAGGCAGTCGATGCCAGTTGCTTCAACAAGGTGCTTACACTCTGCAGGATCAGCGTAAATTACGCCTTCAGCGATGATATCATCTTCTTGTCCGCCAACTGTTCCAAGCTCAGCTTCAACAGATACGTTACGAGCGTGTGCGTATTCTACCACTTTTTTAGTAGTTTCAACGTTTTCTTCGAATGGGTGGTGAGAAGCGTCAATCATTACAGATGTGAAACCTGCATCGATTGCTTCTTTACATTTTTCGAAGCTTGAACCATGGTCAAGGTGAATCGCTACAGGAACAGTAATGTTCATTTCTTCGATTAAAGCTTTAACCATAGCTACAACTGTTTTGAAACCAGTCATATGACGAGCTGCACCCTCAGATACACCTAGGATTACAGGAGATTTTTCTTCTTCCGCAGCAGCTAAGATAGCTTGAGTCCACTCTAAGTTGTTCATGTTGAATTGACCAACTGCGTATTTTCCTTCTAGTGCTTTGTTTAGCATTTCTTTCATAGAAACTAAAGGCATGGTGAATCCTCCTAAAAAACGTTTTTTGTATCCGATAAATTCTTATCGCTGGTAGTATGACCAGAATAAGGTAAAATATGTATATTTACATACCGGACTTTTTTCTACACTCAATAGGATAACAACTTGTACTCAAAAACTCAACTGTATTCACCTGCTCAATAGTCCATGTAAACGCTTTTTTCCATATTTTTTATAAAAAATTCATTTTTTACGCCTCTACAGCAAGCTCATTTCTCACCGCTTGACGAATTTCATCAATATCAAATGGTTTAGCAAAGTGCATTAAAGCTCCTAAATCTTTTGCCTCTTGGATCATATCAAGCTCTCCATAAGCAGTCATTAAAATTACTTTAATACTCTCATCAATTTCTTTTACATGCTTTAAAATCTCTATACCATCCATACCTGGAATTTTCATATCTAACACAACTAAATCTGGATTATCTTTTTTCACGATATCTAAAGCTTGAAATCCATTCGCTGCTTGGAACGTCTGATAACCTTCTTTTTGGAACACTTCATGTAATAACACACGAATGCCATATTGATCATCAACGATTAAAATTTTCCCTTCCATAACTCCCAACCTTTCTGTATAAATACAAGATTTAAAGCTTCTTATATCTTAACGATTTATTTTCGCTATTCTTTGGCAAATTCCTTCCTATTCTTTCTTATTTTACCGTTTCCTTTTTTGTTATGCTACCCTACGATTTCACCTTTCTAAAAAAATACACTATAATGAAAGCCGGCGAACACGTACGAAGGGAGTAACATTATGTTAAAAATTTTTTCGACTCAATTAAGTGGTTATTTCTCCAGAGTTTCTCAAAAAGAGGAAATGAATATAGAAGATAGCGCTCGTCTACTTGCTCAAGCATTAGTTGGCGATGGCTTCATTTATTTACATGGTACAAATGAAATGGATGGTGTTGTTGCTGAAGCACTATTCGGTGCTGAACCAATGCAGCAAGCGAAACGTTTATTTGAAAATGATAAAGAAGCAGAAGTAACTTCTGCAGACCGTGTACTTCTTATTAGCCGTTTTTCAACAGATGAAGAAGCGGTAAGTATTGCAAAAAAACTTCAAGAAGAAGGCCACTCTATCGTTGGAATCTCTGCTATTCAAGAAGGTATTGAATCACTGGAACAATATACAGATGTACATATTGATACAAAACTGTTAAAAGGTCTTATTCCAGACGATGAAGGTAATCGCTACGGATTCCCAAGTTTAATGATAGCCTTATTTGCTTATCACGGATTGAAATTTACAATTGATGAAATGTTAAACGAATATTAAAAAAAGCGCCCTATTTCAGGCGCTTTTTTATTACTTGCTCTCTTTATTCGTAATAGAAGCACTTACGAAATCATGGAACAATGGTTGTGGACGGTTTGGACGAGATACAAGTTCTGGGTGGAACTGTGCTGCCACGAACCAAGGGTGATCTTTTAATTCAATGATTTCAACTAGGCGACCGTCTGGGCTTGTACCAGAGAATACAAATCCTGCTTTTTCCATATCCGGACGGAATTGATTGTTGAACTCATAACGATGACGATGACGCTCATATACAACCGGCTCACTGTAAGCTCTATAAGCATTCGTTTCTTCAGAAAGCTTACATGGGTATAGACCAAGACGAAGTGTACCACCTAAGTCTTCTACATCTTTTTGCTCTGGTAATAAGTCGATGATTGCATAAGGTGTGTCAGGATTAATTTCAGAAGAGTTAGCTCCTTCTAATCCTAATACGTTACGTGCAAATTCGATTGATGCAAGTTGCATACCTAAGCAAATTCCTAAGAATGGAACTTTGTTTTCACGAGCATATTGAATTGCAACGATTTTACCTTCTACACCACGATCTCCAAAACCACCTGGCACAAGAATACCATCTGTGTCACCAACTAATTCTTTTACGTTCTCTGCTGTTACGTGCTCAGCGTTTACCCATTTCACTTCTACATCTGTGTCGAATGAATAACCTGCATGACGAAGTGCTTCTACAACAGAAATATATGCATCTTGAAGCTCTACGTATTTACCAACAAGAGCGATTTTTGTTTTCTTAGAAAGGTTACGTACTTTATCAACTAGCGCAGTCCACTCTGTCATATCTGCAGCTGGATTGTCTAATTTTAAGTGATCGCAAACGATTTGGTCCATGTTTTGCTCTTGAAGAGATAATGGAACCGCGTATAAAGTATCTGCATCGCGTGCTTCGATAACTGCTTTTGTATCGATGTCACAGAATAATGCAAGCTTGTCTTTCATATCTTGAGAAACAGGCAGTTCTGTACGAACAACGATAATATTTGGTTGAATACCTAAGCTACGAAGCTCTTTAACGCTATGTTGCGTTGGTTTTGTTTTCATTTCACCCGCTGCTTTTAAGTACGGGATTAACGTACAGTGAATGTACATTACATTGTCACGACCGATGTCGCTCTTAATTTGACGGATTGCTTCTAAGAATGGTAGAGACTCGATATCACCAACAGTTCCACCGATTTCTGTAATAACAACGTCCGCATTTGTTTCGCGACCAGAACGATATACACGTTCTTTAATTTCGTTAGTAATGTGAGGAATAACTTGAACTGTTCCTCCTAGATATTCACCACGACGCTCTTTTTGAAGAACTGAAGAGTAAATTTTACCTGTTGTTACGTTGCTGTATTTGTTTAAGTTGATGTCGATAAAACGTTCATAGTGACCAAGGTCTAAGTCCGTTTCTGCACCATCATCTGTTACGAATACCTCACCGTGTTGGTATGGGCTCATAGTCCCTGGGTCTACGTTAATGTACGGATCAAACTTTTGAATCGTTACGTTTAAACCACGATTTTTTAAAAGTCTTCCAAGAGATGCTGCTGTAATACCTTTACCTAAAGACGATACTACACCGCCTGTTACAAAAATATACTTAGTCATGAAAAAGCTCCCTTCTACCTTGTTGTTATATAATCACCGTTGCAAAGCGCAACGTATGTAGATAACACTGTATCTATCTTATTGTTAGACTCTTTTTGTATTCTAAACAAAAAACAAAAAAGAAAATTGCTCCCCTCATCACAAAAAGTAACAAGTAGGGAGCAATTTTCTTTTATATTTACACTTTAAAAGTATTATCGTCCTTTTTTAAAGAGCCCAAAAATGATTCTACATGGACGATAATGAAAAGTCAAGAACTACAGTTCTTCCTCTTCTTCTTCAGTTTCATCATACTCAAGTTCTTCTTCAGCGAAGTCATCTTCATCATCTTCATCTAAATCATCAAGATCATCGTCATCTCCGTCTTCTTCTTCAAGAACCTTGTCCAAATCTTCTACTTCTTCTTCCTCTACATTTCCGTCTGCATCGTCGAAGTCATCTTCGTCTTCCATGTAGTCGTCAAAACCGTCCTCTTCAACTTTACGTTTCTTCTTCGGTTTTGGCTGAGGCAGAATTTCTTCATCGATTTGCTCATATGGGTACCAGCTACGTAGTCCCCAACGATTTTCTCCTAAATTAATGAAGCGTCCATCGATGTTTAAATCTGTATAAAATTGTGCGAGTTTCGCATTAACTTGCTCTTGAGATAGTCCCAGCACTTGAGCGATTTCTTTAACCAACTCGTTGAATGTCGTTGCTTGTCTTTTATCCCCTAAAACGCTATGTACAACTTCAATCATTGAACATTCTTTTAGCTCTTCTGGTGAATATTGCTTAAAATTCACTTATGCGGCACTTCCTTTCATCAAATATAACCTTATATATAACGGTCTGCTTAAAAAAATCCATACTATTCATTATAAACAAAAGTCGCACAAATATGCTACAAAAAAAACGGGAAACTTTTATCCCGCTATTTGCGAGCAGTAAAACTCCCGCCTCAACATTCGGCTGGAGCAAAGAAGTTAGGCGGAAGCCCCGCTACCTGTAAACGCCTGATTTGTGAAGGCTACTAATCAGCTTTGGATGAACACCCTCACTTTATATAGTAATAAAATTATAATTTTTCCATTCCTTACTTCGGAAGCATATGCGCCCCTTGCAACACATACCTAATTTGCATTTCTGTATATTCTTCGAGCGTATACAGTTTTTGCAGCGCCCAACGTCTAAATCCCCACATCTGTCCTTGTATGAAAATGTTATGTGCAAGAAGCTGTATTTCTTTTTTATTTAATATAAATGTTCCATTTTCTGTACATTGTTCTAAAATATTCTCAAACATTCCTACCATTTGAAACTCTTTCTCTAGTACGTATGGGAGTGATTCTTTCGGTAAAAACCGTACTTCTTGATACATGATTAATACTTCTTCTTGCAATTCGTCCATCACTTTAAAGTAATTTGTTATCGCTATTTTTAAACTGTCTATACTTCCTTTCTCCGTGCATACTACTTCCTCTAATCGTTCTTTTACATGTTCATAAATACTATCACAAACTAAATATAACACGTCATCTTTCGTACGAATGTATTCATATAGTGTTCCGATACTAAATCCGGCCGCTTTTGCAATCTCTCTCGTTGTTGTACGCGGGAATCCTTTTTGCTTAAACAGTTGCACCGCACCTTTAATCATTTGTTCACGCCTTAACGCAACTAATTTTTCATCTTTTACTGACGCATGCACATTATGTTTAACCATCCCCTTCACCTCTCTCTATTATTTTTTGGAAGGAAAAAGCGTAGGAAAATACCTACGCCTTTGCCCCTACTTCGTTAACATACGAGAAATTACGAGCCTTTGAATTTCTTGTGTTCCTTCATAAATCTGTGTAATCTTTGCATCTCGCATATAACGCTCTACTGGATAATCTTTCGTATAACCGTAACCACCAAATACTTGCACAGCTTCAGTCGTCACCTTCATCGCTGTATCACCTGCAAATACTTTTGACATCGCTGACTCTTTCCCATATGGAAGCCCTTCCGATTCAAGCCACGCAGCTTGATATGTTAAAAGGCGCGCAGCCTCTACATCCGTTGCCATATCCGCAAGTTTAAAGCCAATCCCTTGCTGCGCCGCAATCGGCTTTCCAAATTGATGGCGCTCTCTTGCATATTCTACAGAAGCATCTAAAGCCCCTTGTGCAATACCAACTGCTTGTGCAGCAATACCGTTACGACCGCCATCTAACGTTTGCATTGCAATCTTAAATCCTTGCCCTTCTTCTCCTAGTAGATTTTCTACAGGAATACGGCAATCTTCAAACATAATTTCAGTCGTTGGCGAAGAGCGAATCCCTAGTTTACTTTCCTTCTTCCCAACCGAAAATCCTAGCGTGTCGCTTTCCACAATAAATGCGCTCGTGCCGCGCTGCTTCGATTCAGGATCTGTTAACGCAAAAACAACATAAATGTCAGCAATACCGCCATTTGTAATGAAAATTTTCGATCCATTTAATATGTAATGGTCTCCATCTCTTTTGGCGATTGTCTTCATTCCACCAGCATCTGATCCAGAACTCGGTTCTGTTAAACCGTATGCACCAATTTTCTTCCCTTCAGCCATCGGTCGCAAAAACTTTTGCTTTTGCTCCTCCGTTCCGAATTTAAAAATCGGCCACCCAGCAAGTGAAGTATGCGCGGACAGCGTTACACCTGTAGAAGCACAAACGCGTGATAATTCTTCGATCGCAATTACGTACGCTAAGTAATCGCTTCCAATTCCACCATACTCTTCAGGCCATGGAATACCTGTCAAACCAAGCTCAGCCATATGATCAAATAGCTCGCGGTCAAATCTCTCTTCCTCATCACGCTCAGCTGCCGTTGGTGCTACTTCGTTCTTAGCAAAATCCCGAACCATTTTTCTTATCATTTCATGTTCTTCTGATAATTTAAAATGCATTTCCGTCTCCCCCTCTTCCCTTTATAAAGCACGGCTAATAACAAGTTTTTGTATCTCACTCGTTCCTTCATAAATTTGCGTAATCTTCGCATCACGGAAAAATCTCTCTACCGGATAATCTTTCGTATAACCGTAACCGCCAAATACTTGTACCGCTTCAATTGCAACTTCAACTGCTGTCTTAGAAGCAAATAACTTCGCAATAGACGCTTCTTTACCGCATGGTAATCCTTGTGCTCTAAGCGATGCAGCTCTATATACAAGTAATCGCGCCGCCTCCACACTTGTCGCCATATCTGCAAGTTTGAAGCCAATCCCTTGCTGCGCCGCAATCGGCTTCCCGAATTGCTCTCGTTCCTTTGCATAATCTATCGCACATGCGAGCGCCGCTTCCGCGATCCCTAACGCCTGCGCCCCGATTCCAATTCGTCCAACATCTAAATTCGCCATCGCTACCTTGAATCCTTGTCCCTCTTCACCGAGTAAATTCTCAGCCGGCACTATCATATCTTCGAACGTAAGTTGAACTGTACGAGAACCGAGAAGTCCCATCTTATGTTCATCTTTTCCGATAATTAAGCCTGGCGTATCTTTCTCTACAATAAATGCAGAAATACCACTTTTTCCTGCATCTGGATTTGTAGAAGCGAAAACGATGTATGTACTTGCTTCGCCGCCATTTGTAATAAATACTTTCGATCCATTAATGATGTAATTATCACCTTTCTTGACAGCTCGTGATTTCAAACTCCCTGCATCTGATCCAGCATTTGGCTCAGTTAAGGCGAATGCACCTAAATATTCACCAGCCGCAAGCTTAGAAACATACTTCTGCTTCTGCTCTTCTGTTCCAAAGTATAAAATCGGGTTCATTCCAACTGACGTATGTACAGCTAAAATTACACCAACCGTTGCGCTTACTTTTGAGATTTCCTCAATTGCTAAAATGTAAGAAATAAAATTCATTTCTGCGCCGCCGTATTTTGCAGGCGCTGGAATACCCATTAATCCAAGCTCACCCATCTTTTGCAAAATCTCTGTCGGGAACACCCCTTGTTCCATGCTAGGAACAAAGGGTGCTATTTCCTTCTGTGCAAAATCCCGAACCATTTTCCTCATCATCTGTTGCTCTTCATTAAAACGAAAGTTCATATACTCCGCCTCCATTTGCTATATATCTTTTAACAAGTTGGTAAGACCACTACTCTATACAAGGAGGGATTTACTCATAAACGTAGAAACCACGGCCCGTTTTACGCCCTAACCACCCTGCATTTACGTACTTACGTAGTAATGGACATGGGCGATATTTACTATCTCCTAATCCTTCATGCAACACTTCCATAATGTATAAACACGTATCTAAACCGATAAAATCAGCGAGCGTTAAAGGGCCCATCGGATGATTCATGCCAAGTTTCATTACTTCATCAATCGCTTCTTTCGTCGCTACACCTTCATATAACGTATAGATTGCTTCGTTAATCATCGGTAATAAAATACGGTTCGATACAAACCCTGGGAAATCATTTACTTCAACTGGTACTTTCCCAATTTTCTTCGTAATATCTTCAATCGTTTCATATACCGCATCATCTGTAGCCAATCCACGAATAATTTCAACAAGCTTCATAACGGGAACTGGATTCATAAAGTGCATACCGATTACTTTTTCTGGGCGTTTCGTTACCGCTGCAATTTCAGTAATTGGAAGAGATGACGTATTCGTTGCTAAAATTGTATGATCTGGAGCAATTTCATCTAAATTCGCAAATATTTTCTTTTTAATATCCATTTTCTCAACAGCTGCTTCAATAACAAGATCAGCTTCTTTCACACAATCTAAATCAAGCGTTACTGTAAGACGATTTAACGTTTCCTCTTTCTCTTCTTCCTTCATGCGTCCTTTTTCTACTTGACGCACTAAGTTTTTCGTAATGATAGCTAACCCTCTATCTAATTGCTCTTGTTTTAAATCTTGAATCTTCACATCATATCCTGCCATTGCACATACTTGCGCAATTCCCGATCCCATTTGTCCCGCACCAATTACAACTATTTTTTGTACACCCATTCTTTCTTCCCCCTTAATATAAGTCTGTAATAAATGAATCGTTTTCTCGCCGTAAATTAATGAACCTCAATCATCACTGCATCACCTTGACCGCCACCGCTACAAATCGAAGCAATTCCAATTCCGCCGCCGCGCTGCTTCAGTGCATGGATAAGTGTAACGATAATACGCGCTCCGCTTGCTCCAATTGGGTGTCCCATTGCAACCGCGCCGCCATTTACATTCAATTTTTCTGGGTCAATACCTGCAATCTCTGTACTCGCAATTGCTACTGCCGCAAACGCTTCATTAATCTCGAATAAATCGATGTCTTCAATTGTCTTGCCGGTCTTTTTCAATAATTCGTTAATTGCATAACCTGGCGTTCTTGGGAAATCTTTTGATTCTACCGCGATTGCCGTATGTGCTAAAATCGTCGCCAAAGGCTTTCTTCCTTCTTGCTTCGCTCTGTCCTCGCTCATTAATACAAGTGCAGCACCGCCATCATTCAGTCCTGGAGCGTTACCAGCTGTTACTGACGATGTCTTATCAAATACAGGTTTTAATTTCGCTAACTTTTCAATTGTTGTATCTTCACGCGGCGCCTCATCTTTAGCAACAACAATAGGATCGCCTTTTCTTTGCGGAATTGTTACTGGTACAATTTCCTCTTCAAAGCGCCCTTCTTTATGCGCTGAAACCGCACGCTGATGACTACGATATGCCCATTCATCTTGGGCTTCGCGAGAGATTCCGTCTTCCTTCGCAACTTCGCCGCCATAAACGCCCATGTGTATGCCTGAAAATGCGCATGTTAAACCATCTGCAACATTTAAATCGATAACTTCGTTGTTACCCATTCTGTATCCCCATCTTGCACCTCGTAAAATGTAAGGACTGTTACTCATCGATTCCATTCCACCAGCTACAATAAGTGATTGATCACCAGTACGAATAATTTGATCTGCTAACGTAACCGCACGAAGTCCCGATGCACAAACTTTATTTACTGTTTCCGTCTGCACTTCCCAAGGGATTCCAGCAGCTCTCGCAGCTTGACGAGATGGAATTTGCCCCTGTCCACCTTGAATAACCGTTCCAAATATAACTTCTTCAACATCACTAGCAGAAACATCTGCTCTTTCAAGCGCTGCTTTAATTGCAATTCCTCCAAGTTCTGTTGCCTTCACATCTTTTAAAGATCCTCCAAATTTTCCAACCGGTGTTCTTGCAGCACTTAAAATAACTGTCTTATTCATGTTTCTTTCCCCCGTTTCTTTTTTAGTACCGAGCGCTCGCTCGGTATCCTTGCGTTGAGAAGAGGTGCAATAATTGCACCTCTTTCTAAAGTTGTATACATGCTTACAAACTACATTGCTTCTTTCTTCTGTCCGATAACAGATCGTTCTAAAATCTCTGTTACATCAAGTGTTTGAACTTTCTCTTCTACTTCCTTCGCTTTCGTCCCATCACTAATCATCGTTAAGCAATACGGACAACCTGTACCGATAATGGATGGTTGCACAGCTAGTGCTTGTTCTGTACGAGCAACGTTAATACGAGAACCCGTTGTCTCCTCCATCCACATTAAGCCACCACCTGCGCCACAGCACATTCCTGTTTCACGGTTACGTGCCATTTCTACAAGATTCACACCAGGAATTGCTTTCAAAATATCGCGCGGTGCTTCGTACACTTCGTTGTATCGTCCTAAATAACAGGAATCATGGTACGTAACTGTCTCCTCAATAGCGTGAACAGGTTTTAAGAGTCCTTCCTTCACCCACTGAGCTAACAATTCTGTATGATGATAGACTTCTGCTTGTAAGCCAAAGTCTGGATACTCATTTTTGAATGTGTTATAAGCATGAGGATCAATCGTAACGATTTTCTTCACTCCTGCTTTTTCAAATTCTTCGATATTCTTTGTTGCCATCTCTTGGAATACGAACTCATTTCCAAGGCGGCGCGGTGTATCTCCAGAGTTCTTTTCTTTATTACCAAGAATCGCGAATGAGACGCCTGCTTCGTTCATTAACTTCGCAAACGATATCGCAATCTTCTGACTACGATTGTCATATGATCCCATCGAACCTACCCAGAATAAATATTCGAACTCCTCGCCAGCTTTTGATTTTTCTTTTACAGTCGGAACTGTTACTTCATCATCACCTTGGCGCCATGTTTCACGCTCTTTACGGTTCAGACCCCATGGATTCCCTTGACGCTCGATATTCGTCATCGCACGCTGCGCTTCCGCATCCATCTTTCCTTCTGTTAAAACAAGATAGCGGCGTAAATCAATAATTTTGTCAACATGCTCATTCATAACCGGACACTGATCTTCACAGTTACGGCACGTTGTACAAGCCCAAATTTCTTCTTCTGTAATAACATCTCCGATTAAACTCGGATCGTAAGCTAGCGCTGTAGCTGCTGATTCTTGCTGCCCTTTTCCAGCTGCCATCATCGCTAATTGATTTCCTTGTGTATTATTAAAAGCAACTACTGGAACCCAAGGTGCTTTCGATGTTACCGCCGCTCCTTTATCAGTTAAATGATCCCGAAGTTTTAAAATTAAATCCATCGGTGATAACATTTTTCCTGTTCCTGTTGCCGGACACATATTTGTACAGCGCCCACACTCTACGCAAGCGTATAAATCAATAAGCTGATTTTGTCTAAAGTCTTCAATTTTACCAACACCAAATGTTTCTTGCGTTTCATCTTCAAAATCAATCTTTTCAAGCTTCCCTGGATTTGAGAGACGACCGAAGAAAACGTTAGCTGGTCCAGCAATTAAATGTGCATGTTTTGATTGTGGAACATAGACTAAAAATGTTAACAAAATTAGTAGATGCACCCACCAAGAAAAATAGAACACTGAAATGGCTACGGTTTCATTTATTCCCGAGAAAACGTAAGCGATTGCAGAAGCGATCGGTTCACTCAATGAAAGTTCCTCGCCGTGCCATATAATTCCCATCCCATTACCAAGTAGTACAGAAATCATTAAACCACCGATAAAGATAAGAACAAGACCTGATTTAAAATTACGTTTCAAACGAACTAGCTTCTCAACATAACGTCTATGAAAAGCCCAAAAGACTGCGATTAATATAACGAGTGTGACAATTTCCTGGAAGAATGTAAATGCAGGGTATAGTGGTCCAAGTGGAAGATGCGATCCTGGTGCGAGTCCTTTCCAAACGAAGTCAATTGCTCCAAATTGGACAAGAATAAATCCGTAAAAAAACATAACGTGAATAATGCCGCTCTTTTTATCTTTCAGCAGCTTTTTCTGACCGAAAACATTGACCTTAAGAAGATCCCAACGTTCTTTGAAGCGACGGTCAAATTCAATCTTTTTTCCTAATTGTATGTAGGCCATTCTCGTTCGTATAAGATATACAAACAAATATCCCGCATAAGCAATAACAGCAATGGCAGCCAGCCAATTCATGATCAGTAAGCTATTCATTTTTATGCTACCCCTCTCTTTGTAAGCCTTCTTTCTTTTTTAGAATCTTCAAAAACATATAATTTTCTGAATTTTATCCCCTACCTTCATTATATAATGAGTGAGCATTCAGTCAACAGTTTTTTGTTATACAACAACATATTTTTTAATAAACCTGTTTATTTGGGTGAAACTATAAAGTGAAACTTTAGTCAGTGGGGACTGTCCATCCCCCACTAATTATTAGTTAAATCAATCGGGCTTTTACGGGCAGTTGATTTCAACCTAGCTTCCTCGTATTCAGCGGATTTTAAGGCGATTGTCTTACTGCCCGTTGAAGCGGGATAAAGTGAAACTTTAATGAACAAACCGTGCTATCTTCTAGTTAAATTTTTGGTAGCATTCTTACTCCCCATATCATTTGTAACACACTGAAGGTGAAAAGAATGCAAAGGAGGGACTTCACTCATGTTCTATTTCTCTCTCTTATTCATATGCGTTACTCTTTGGATCACAATTGACCTTTCATATGGGAGACTTCTTCATTTAAAACGTGTGCGTTCCCGTACTTTCCCTTTACGTCAAAGTGATTTTCACCTTTATACATATGGGAAAGATTTATACGATGCTTTATTTACTGATATAAAACAAGCCCAGCACCACATTCACGTTTTATTCTTCATTGTAAAAAATGATAAGATCAGTCGTGAATTTTTAAAGTTACTTATTGATAAGGCAAAAGAAGGCATTGAAGTAAGACTGTTACTTGATCGATTTGGTAGCCATTATTTATCAAATGAAGCAATTCGTTCCCTACAAAAACATGGTGTCTCTTTTTCTTTTTGTCATAAAGTCAGATTCCCTTTCCCTTTCTTTTCTGCCAATCAACGCAATCATAGAAAAATTACAGTGATTGACGGGAAAATTAGTTATATTGGGGGATTTAATATCGGCGAGGAATATTTGGGACATAATGAGCAATTAGGATTATGGCGAGACTATCATTTACGTCTTACAGGAGAAGGCGTTCAAGATTTACAAAAACAATTTTTACATGACTGGTTGGATGATACGAACCAAAATTTATTGGATGCTCCTCTTTATTTTCCGAAACAGGAACCTGGTACCATCCTACATCAATTCATTCCAACCGATGGTGCCTATTTACAACATACCTTTTTACATTTAATTAAAAGTGCGAAAAAGGAACTTTTTATCGGTACACCATATTTCATTCCTGGCAAAAAAATTATGAACGCTCTATTAAAAGCACGAGAAAGAGGGGTCCAAATAACAATTCTCGTTCCAGAAAAGGCTGATCATGCCCTCGTTCGAGAAGCGAAATTCCCGTACTGCCGAAAGTTAATACGGGCTGGTTGCAATATTTACGCATTTCAACAAGGTTTTTTTCACGCTAAAGTTATTATAGTGGACGATGATATTTGCGATGTTGGAACTGCAAACTTTGATATGAGAAGTTTATATAGTAACCATGAAATCAACTGCCTCTTATATGATAGGCACTTCATACAGGTGGTAAAAAATAAATTCCATGAAGATTTAAAAAATGCGTCATTACTTTCCTATGACGATGTCAGCCCGCTTTCCCTTATAGATAGAGGAAAGGAATGGATAGGAACGATACTTGCTTTCTTCTTATAAGAAAGGTGATGAATAAAAGAGGTGTATTCCTTATGATTATGCGGTTTGGATACGTCTCACATGCAATGGCATTGTGGGACTGTTCTCCTGCTAAAACGATGACATTTACAACTTTTAAAAAACTCAATAAACAAGAGCGAGAGGATAAACTATACGATGTTACAAGGCAAAATTTAGAACATACAATACGTATCCTTCATTACAATATCGCACATGAAATCCCATTATATCGTCTTTCTTCTTCCATCGTTCCACTTGCAACACACCCTGAAGTTGAATTTGATTATATTGGAGCATTCATGCCGCTTTGGCGTAAAATAGGGTCGTTAATTCAAGAGCACAATTTACGAGTAAGTTTTCACCCAAATCAATTTACATTATTCACAAGCGATAAGCCGCATATTACAACTAATGCAGTTACGGATATGACCTATCATTATAAAGTATTACATGCGATAGGAATTGCAGATTCTTCTTACATTAACATTCATGTAGGTGGTGCCTACGGAAATAAAGAAGCAGCAGTTGGACGCTTCCATGAAAACATAAAAAAACTTCCTGCACATATAAAAAAACAAATGACTCTAGAAAATGATGATAAAACATATACAACTGCTGAAACTTTATCAATTTGCCAAAAAGAAAAGATCCCTTTCGTATTTGATTATCATCATCACATGGCTAATCTTTGCGAAGAATCACTAGAAGAATTACTTCCTGCAATTTTTGAAACTTGGTCACATACAAATATCCCACCTAAAGTTCATATTTCCTCTCCTAAATCAGAAAAAGAATTTAGGGCTCATGCAGATTATATTAATTTAGAATTTATTAAGCCCTTTTTACACATTGCAAAAAAAATTAATTATAATTTTGATATTATGATTGAAAGTAAACAGAAAGATTTAGCAATGTTACAATTAATAAGTGAGCTTTCTTCTATAAAAGGAATCAAAAGAATAAATGGCGCAACATTACAATGGTAAATTGTCATGTTGCGTTGTTTTTTTCAAAAAGTAATTCTTATAGTAAAAAAGTTCCTATTTTATATGATATTATTTAAATTAGCATTTTCATCCTGCGATTCAACTTTATTGAAACGGAGTCATCATATGATTAATCAAAAAAAATATGTACAATTTGTCATGATGTATATAATTGTATTTTCTCTTTGGATATTCCTTATTCCTAAGGACTTACATATAAAAGAAATTGGAATTCTCTTCTTATTTTGTTTTGCTACATTCTTTTCTTGTAATTGCTTATATAAAGCAATTAAGAAGATGAAGCGCGGTGACAAACTATTTTGGGTTTTAATACTGTGCACTTGCCTATGTGGATTGACTATGGAGATAACTTTATTTCTTCATTCACTTTCTATATATGAACAAGTTATATTCTCATATAGAGCATTACCCTTTTTTATCATACAATATGTTTTGCTCTTTTCTGGCTTTGCTATAAAGTTCATAAAACATTACTCTATTAGGGGCCTTGCACAGTTTTCATTCGATAGCATCTTTATCATTATTATGAATATTTATTTTACCTTAACCTTTATTTTGGACATTTCAAGTTTCCGCATGCTAACAACGGATACGTGGATTTTAATTAGCTACTTTATTGCACAATCATTAGTAATTTATGCCGTTATTAGCTTATATAGAAGAGAACAATATTCTTCTAGTAGAATCTCATTAATTATCGGCTTTACTATCATACTCGTGTATGGATATATACACCTGTTCCAGTTAAACAAAGGAATGGAAACTTCTTCTGAAGTCTCTTATTTAATACATACCGCTTCAATTTTATTAATCGGTTTATCTTCTATACTATATATTTTAGATAAACCAATACAACATGAAACAAAAACGAAATATTATCGATTTGATTATGTACGCTTTATATTACCTTATTTTAGTATAATCATTACTTTTTCCTTTATTATCATTCAACCTTGGGACGATAAATTCATGTTAATTGGTCTCGTATTATCACTCATCTTGTTATTCTTGCGACAACTTTACATGTGGAAAGATAATCAAGCATTAATTGATACGTACGAACAGTTGACTACACAACTAGAGGGTGAAGTTGAAGAAGGTGCTTCTGCGTTATCAAAAAGTGAACAACGTTATAAATCTTTATTTGAAGATCATCCTGATGCCGTTTTCTCTTTAAATATGCATGGTATTTTTCAGCAATCTAATACAGCTTGTGAAAGCTTATTTACTGCTTACTATTGTGAAGTAGCAAGCTATTCCCTTCTGCACTTTATTGATCCAAAAGATCATGATTTACTAAAAAGGGCGTTACAAATAACAAAAGAAGGTAGGCCACAAACTTTAGAGGTTCGTACGAAAGAAAAAGAAGGCTATTACTATTACCTTCACATTACACTCATCCCTACCTTTATAAATAAAGAAGTTGTTGGGATGTTTGGGATAGCGCGTGATATTACAACTTTATATGAAAAACAAAAACAAGTAGAACATTTGGCTTTTCATGATGCACTTACTGGATTACCAAATCGCCGCAAATTCGAAAAAGATTTAAAGGCTATTTTAAATACAGCTCAAACTAGTGCAAATGATATTGCCGTCATGTTCCTCGACTTAGATCGATTTAAAAAAATTAACGATCGACTCGGTCATGATGTCGGAGATTTATTATTAATTGAAGTAGCAAAAAGATTACGCGGATGTTTGCGTTCAAAGGATATCGTTGCCCGTCAAGGCGGAGATGAATTTACAATCCTATTACCAGATATGTACTCAGAAAAAAGTGCTACTTTTATAGCTGAACAGATTTTAACCATCTTAAACAAGCCATTCTTCATTAAAGATGAAGAACTATCTATTACACCAAGCATCGGCATCGCAATGTATCCTGATTATGGAAATGATGTAACCGAATTAATGAAAAATGCTGATATGGCTATGTATCGCGCGAAAGCAAATGGAAAAAATCGATTTGTTTTCTTCTCAAAAGAAATAAGTATTGCGCAAAATGAGATTCAATTCTTAGAAGGCGAACTTTCAAAAGCATTACAACAAAATGAATTTTTCCTTGAATACCAACCACAAGTAAGCACAAAAACAAAACAAATTATCGGTTTTGAAGCGTTAATTCGTTGGAAGCATCCAAAACTAGGCATCGTATCTCCTGCCCAATTTATCCCTCTAGCAGAGGAAACAGGTTTTATTATTGAACTAGGCAATTGGATTTTACGCACAGCTTGCTTGGAAGCAAGAAAGTGGCATAAACAAGGATTTTCCCACTTAAAAGTTGGTGTGAATTTATCTGTTGTTCAATTTAACCATGCAAATTTAATCTCAACTATTTCAAAAGTGTTAGAAGAAACACAGTTAAAACCAGAAGCACTAGATATTGAAATTACGGAAAGTATCGCTATTAATCAAAATCAATCTGTAATTGCAAAGCTAGAACAGCTTCAAAATCTCGGTATTCAAATTTCAATAGATGACTTTGGAACTGGTTATAGTTCTTTAGCTTATTTAACAAAATACCCAATCAACACATTAAAAATTGCTCGAGAATTTATTTGTGGAATTACAACAAGTCCTTTAGAGGAAGCAATTATCTCTTCCATTATTACACTATCAAAAGAATTAAATTTAGAAGTTATTGCAGAAGGTGTAGAAACAGAAGAACAATGGAAATTTCTATATGAACAAAACTGTGACCACATTCAAGGATTCTTTATTAGCAAACCTGTTTCTAGTAAAGACGTTTGGATGTTACTCCATAAAAAAACAACCGCCTAAGTAAGACGGTTGTTTTTTAGTACTCATAAGGTACCTCTTGAGCTAATTGTACCTCTTGATCATTATGAGAAATTATTTGGCTTTCCTCTAATGCTATATCTCCTAATGAAATACCCCATGCCATCGCTAACGTTAATAGACTACCAATAAGCAGTTTCTTCATATTCCATCACCTGCATTTTTTCTTTAAATATATCATGAAAATTTATCCACATTTTATGCAATTATGCATATTTGTTTTTTAGGTCTTTTTTATTTTTTCATTTTTTTTATAAGTGATTCTTTTAATGCATGGTTTCCTAACATATCAAAAAAGAAGCATGCTTTTTCGTAAGCATCTTCAATTTCTGCTCTATCACATCCTAGCTTTGCTAGGCATTCACCTTTTCGAAAGTATAGCTGTCCAATCAATGTCATACTATTAATTTGACACGATAGTTCAATAGCTTTATTTGCGTGGCAAAGCGCTTCTTCGTATTGATTATCTGAGTATAATGCTTTTGCATGATTATGTCTCACCTTTACATCAAATTCTTTATTATCATGCAATGTCTCTAACTGTTTTAATATATTTTCAAATAACTCAATAGCCTTCTTCAAATAGCCATTTTCAGCATAAATGTTTGCAATTGCGTTTTCAATATAAAGATTCTGATATACATCTATTCCTGCCAATTGTTGATTGAGCAATTTCTTTAATTCTAAAATACAATATTCGTAATCAATTTTTTTCAATACGTAAGCTGCTACATGATATTGCCATTGAAGAAATTGCTGAAGCTCGGGATGATATTCTTCCTTTTTCAGTTCATTCCATACCCTATTATAAATTTCTTTATATTTTTTTTGCTTACAAAGCATAATAATTCGATCTTTTAACTGCTTATTCCTCTCAATATCAGAATAAATGAGTACCTCATAAAAATGAATAATGGGAACTTGTAATTTTGCTGCTATACCTTGCAATATATCCATACTTGGGTATACCGCACCCGATTCAATTCTACTCACTTCTGATTGATGACATATGTTCTCGGATAACTGTTTTTGTGTTAATCCTCTCATCGCCCTAATTTTCTTAATTTCAATTCCTAATTTTTCTGCGTGCATACTTACTCACCATCCCATTATAACAATCTAATTTTTTGAGTTGTCATACCACTACAATAATGTGAATTCGACAATTTTTGATATGAAATAATGCATAATATATATAAAATCTGGCAAATGTTTCATACAATTCATCTCACATACAATAGATTAGGAGTGTTATAGATGAATTATAGAAAACTTGCTAGTGCATTCGTTACATTCGGTCTCCTTTGTCCTTTATCCACAGAAGCTATTCGTGCCCAAGAATTAAACAAAAATGAAGTGAAAGTTGAAATTGCTCAGCCTGGTTTAACAATCGGAAAATTAACAGAACCTCAAAATGATACGAAAGAGAATATTGCTAAAAAATATTTAAAAGGTGAGGTAAACGGGGCTAAAGCTCAACAAGAGCAAGTTACAACTGAAAAAAATGTTGATTTTCAACCTACAAATAAAGAAACAAAAGAAAATCAAACCGAAGTTCGCCTTGCACAAACTTACAAAAAATATAAAGTATATGGCCAAGATCTTATTGTAAACGTAGATAAAAATGGAGTAATTACAACTGTTAGTGGTAAAGTTGTCCAAAATTTAGACCAACAACCTAATCTTACTATAACAAATTTTTTGTCGAAAAATGAAGTAAAATCTAAATTACGCGATATACTTCAAATTCCAAACGATGCGACTGAGACAGAATTCTCCAACGAAACCGTTGTTTATAAGAAAAAAGATGGATATTACACATTTGCAACTGTTATTACCTTTACTTACGAAAATAATGAACAAATTATAAACGGTAATGCAATCCTTGATTTAAAAACTGGCGAGGTACTCTTCCAAGAAAAATTCATTAAAAATAAAGAGAATAAAACTATAAATCAAGTAACATCACCTAGACTATCCCCCACAAATGAGCAAGGAACCGGGAAAAATGCACTTCAAGAAAGCATCTCTTTCAATATCGCCAAAGGGACTGACGGAAAATTTTATTTAGCTGATCTATCACGCGGAACTGGCATATATATTTATAATGCAAACTATGCGGACTCTCTCGGCGGATATAGTCAAGCTGGTTATCCAGGGACACTAGTTTCAAGTAGCACTCCTAACTTTGCAGATAAAGAAGCAGCGGGTGCTATGAAGAATATGAGTGATATTTATGACTACTTCAAAAAAGAGCATAATCTAAAAAGTTACGATAATAAAGATTCAAAAGTTATTGCTAGTGTACACGGTTTTGATTCTACTGAAGTTAGTGATGGTGTAAAAGAAGATTATGTAAATGCATTTTGGCACCCTGCTTGGAATCAAATGGTATTTGGTGATGGTTTAAACGGAAAGCTCACTTCAGCCCTTGATGTAACAGCCCATGAATTTGGACATGCTGTATTCAGCGGTACGACAAAGAATAAAATTGTGAGATATCCAAGCGCTGAAACATCTGCGTTAAACGAGGGATTAGCAGATTTTTGGGGCACGCAAATCGAATATTATGTAAAGAAAGATAAGGGAAACTGGATTATGGGTGATACACTAGGTGGCCTAACAATCCGTGACATCCCGGGAGAAATTGGTGACGGTGGTCATAAATTATATACAAACTTACAAGATTTTTATAACGATGGAAATGATCAAGAGTCTCACGTAAATTCTGGTATCATCAGCCACGTATTATATCAATTAGCTGAAGGTAAAACATATAACAATGTTGCTGTTCAAAAACAAGGCAACGAAAAAGTAAGTAAAGTTGTTATGCGTACATTGCAAAATTACGCAACTTCAGCTGAAGATTTTGAATCACTCCAATCCCACATCGTACAAGCTGCAAAAGATTTATACGGAAATGCCGTATCAAATGAATTTGCAAAAGCATTTGAAGCACATGGTTATAAACCATTACAAAAAATAAATAGAGTAATAGAAGTATAATAATAAAAAAGAAGTTTACCTACGAACGGTAAACTTCTTTTCATATCCATCCCTTTTCTTCCGCAATTGTAATTGCCTCAATTCTATTTTTCGCGTCGAGCTTCGTTAACACTTCAGAAATATAATTACGTACTGTGCCCGGTGAAAGATAAAGTGTTTTCGCAATTTCATTTGCAGTCTTTCCTTCTTTAGCAAGTAACAATACTTCTTTTTCACGATCTGACAACGGATTTTGCTCCTGCCATAAACCAAACATTAAATCTTGAGAAACTTCTCGTTTTCCCTTCATTACATTACGAATCGCTGCGGCTAAATCTTCACTTGGGCTATCTTTTAACAAATATCCGTGCACACCAGCTTTCATTGCTCGTTCAAAATAACCAGGTCTTGCAAATGTTGTTAAAATCATTACTTTGCATGATGATTTTTCTTTCTTTAAAGTCTCAGCGACATCCAATCCACTTTGAATCGGCATTTCAATATCCATAATACTTACATCTGGCTTTAACGATTCAATTAATTTTAACGCCTCTTCCCCGTTCGCAGCTTGCCCAATCACTTCCATATCATCTTCTAAATCAAGTAGGGCTCCTAATGCACCACGAAGCATCCGTTGATCTTCCGCAATAATAATTCGAATCATACCCTCACCTCATCTTTTCCTGTTCTAATGACAACTGGTACTTTTACTTTTAATAGCGTCCCTGGATGTATCGTATTTAGTTCAACAAATCCATCAATAAGAGCAATTCGCTCTTTCATACCGCGAATACCATTTCCATCATTGCTTTGATCCTCTAAACCAATTCCGTTATCTTCTACTTTCAAAATCAGCTCACCTTGTGATTCTAATACAGAAACTGTACACTGCGTCGCCTTACTATGTTTTACAACATTCGTCACAGCCTCACGTAAACACATTCCTAAAATATTTTGTTCAATCGGTGATAACGAACTTGCACTCGCTTCTTGTTCTATTTCTAATTCAATATTAGCAGCTTGTAAGATCGCTTTTATTTGCTCAAGCTCTTCTTCTACTGTAATCATGCGCATATCAGAAATTAATTCCCTCAGCTGTTTTAAAGCGGTACGAGATGTTTGTGTAATTTCCTTTGCTTCCACACTTGCACGCTCTGGATTTTTTACGATTAACTTCTCAACAAGCTGGCTTTTTAACGTAATAAGAGATAACGTATGACCTAACGTGTCATGAAGATCCCGTGCAATTCGCTGCCGTTCCTCACGTTTTACTAAATCTTTAATTTGCTCATTCGCTTCGTTTAATTGGTTCTTTAACATCTTTTTCTGATTAAAATTACGCATACCAAATGGCGTAAGAAGCATTAAAATAAACATCGGAACGATATTTACTAAATTTGCCGGTGTTAGTTGATTCATATTTACAAATACAAATGCTCCGAGCATTACAACTAACAGACATAGTAGCACTCGAAATGCTTTCTTACTTGGCGCAAAGCCCATCGCACTTGCCGTGAAAAAGCCAAAGAATATCATGAAAGGATTATAAAATATGGCAAATAAAAAGGTTAATATCATTTGAATAAACGCCCACAAAACAAACGTCTTCTGAACAAAATAAAGTTGACGGTATGTGATAATGAAGACTATCAACATACCGATCCCCATTACAAGTTTCCATCCTGATACTTGTGTTAAATTATAAATTGGAAATAACAAATATACGAGCCACATATACGGAAAAAATCCCATATGTTTCGGAAAAACCTCAATCCTCTTCTTCTCTATCATTTATACCGCTTCCTGTCTTTTTCTTATATATATTGATACTACAACAAATATAAGGAAATAACCTCCTAATACCGCGATATTTTCCCATCCAATTGATTTTCCAGCTACAATATCCCACGCACCGCTTCCAAAATGATATGTCGGTGTCCATTCACCAATCGTTCTTAATATTTTCGGGAATACTTCAATCGGCATCCATAACCCGCCAATTACAGCTAAACTCATATTTAAAATATTTGCTAGACCAGCAGCTGCATCCGCCTTCTTAATGGAACCTATTACTGTTCCGAGTGCTAAAAATGGTGTCACACCTAACAATAACCATAATCCAGCACCAATCCATTGTCCTACCGTTAACTCAACATGATTAATTAATATCCCTGCCATAAAAATAACTAAGATTGAAAAAGCATTTACTACTGTTTGAGCGATAATTTTTGCTGTTAAATACGCCCCTTCAGGAAGCGGTGTAATTTTTAGAAGATGTGTCCAACCTTGCCCTCTTTCCTGAGAAAGTCTCACACCAAAACTAAAAAGTGCAGTCCCTACAATACTAAAAGTCGCCATAGAAATTAAATAATGTGCTTTCCACGCATCTCCGTTTTGTGGCACTTGCACAACATTTGTGAAAATGTAGTAAAACATAACTGGCATTAATAATGAGAAAAAGATAAATAATTTATTACGGAACGTACGTAAAATTTCTATTTTGCATTGCACCCATAAAGCTTTCATGCAATTTCCCCCTTTTGATTTGCGACAAACTGTTCAAATGCTTCATCGAGACTTCCACGTTCAACAGAAACATTTGTTACAGGTAGATTCTTCTGATAAATTGCTTGTAGAGTGGCATCTGTATCTTCCGTCGTTAAAGTGAAGCGCCCTTCATTTGACTGTACTTCTGTTACATGCGGTAATTCCTTTAGTAAACTCTTAGGGATTTTTTCTTTAGAATAAAACGAGATGGTTTTTCGAGAAATCGTCGCTTTCATCTCATCCGGTGTGCCATCTGCGATAATCTTTCCGTTCGCAAACAATAAAATACGATTCGCCAACGCATCTGCTTCCTCTAAATAATGTGTTGTTAAAATAATCGTTTTCCCTTCACTTGCTAACTTTTTAATCGTTTCCCAAAACGTTCTTCGAGACGTAATATCCATTCCAACTGTCGGCTCATCTAAAAATAACAAATCTGGATTTCCCGCAAGTGCGAGTGCAAAATTTAATCTTCTTTTTTGCCCACCTGATAACTTTTCACATCTTTGCTTTCGCTCTGATTCCAAATTTGATAACTGTAGTAATGTTTCTTTCGCTACCGGGTTTGTATAATAACTGCGGAATAGCTCAATTGCCTCTTCCACTGTAATGCTATCAATCACACTTACTTCTTGTAACATTGCCCCAAGGCTATTACGAACGCCTCTATGCTTTGGACTCTTTCCAAATATAGAAACTGTCCCTTCTGTAGGATCTTTTAATCCAAGCATCATCGAAATCATCGTCGTCTTCCCCGCACCATTTGGTCCAAGTAATGCTACTATTTCCCCTTTATCCACGTGAAATGAAACGTTACTTACTGCGTTTTTATGTTTAAATGTTTTAGAAACACCATTTATCTCAATAACCTTTTCCATCTCTCCACCCCCGCTGTTTCTTATATTTACATTGTATTCCTTGGAAAAGTTAGGAAACAGTATGATGCGTCATGACATCGATATGACAATTGTCATGTATTCTTTGTGTGAGGAATCAACCCGCATACCGCAAGCGAGTAGCAGGACGAAAATAAACATGATACAATCGGGTAAGATATATATTCGAGGAAGGACAGTGGTTTTCATGATTATTCGTAATGAACAGGATTTAGAAAGCTTACGAAAAATCGGCCGCATCGTTGCGCTTGCACGTGAAGAAATGAAAAAAGAAGCGAAGCCAGGTATGACAACGAAAGAGCTTGATTTGATCGGTAAAAAAGTATTAGATGAGCATGGTGCTATTTCTGCACCTGAAAAAGAATATGCTTTCCCTGGTGTAACTTGCATTAGTGTAAATGAAGAAGTTGCTCACGGCATTCCAGGAGATCGTGTATTAAAAGAAGGCGACTTAGTAAACGTCGACGTATCTGCCGCACTTGATGGTTATTATGCAGATACGGGTATCTCATTTGTACTTGGGAAAGACGAAGAAAAAGAAAAACTTTGCCAAGCAGCTGTTGACGCATTTTGGGCAGCAATGAAAAAAGTTAAAGCTGGTTCAAAACAAAATCAAATTGGTCGTGCGGTTTCAAACTTCGCACATAAAAGTGGATACAATGTTATTCAAAACTTAACTGGTCATGGTATCGGTCTTAGTTTACATGAAGCACCAAACCACATTTTAAGCTATTATGATCCAATGGATAGTGCGCTTCTAAAAGACGGTCTTGTTATCGCTGTAGAGCCATTTATCTCTATGAAAGCTGATCATATTATCGAACGCGGTGATGACGGTTGGACATTCGTTACTCCTGACAAAAGCCTTGTTGCACAATGTGAACATACAGTTGTCGTAACACGTGGTGAGCCGATAATTTTAACAGAAATATAATACGAAAAAACGACTGTTTTGTAGATTGATTCTACATAAAACAGTCGTTTTTTCATTTTTGGAAAATATATGAAGTATTGTTGAACTCTTTATCATTTAAGTATATAATCTTTAGCGGAGGTTATTTAGGCTTATCTTTACTAAAAAGATATTGTCGCTAAGAAGTAACGTACCTTCTTTTTTATTATTTAAAACAGTTTCAAAAATGACCGCAGTAACGGATTAGTCGAATATTATGTAATCCTTATATTCCTCTAACAATGTAAGAAACAATCGAATTTCCACTTCGGTCCACTAATCGTAAAACTCTTTTTAGGCAAAATAGATGACTATTTTCAAAGTATATATTTTCTTCATTCTGACCAAAATCAACCCTATCTAGATTTTTATTTCCACATAAACTTAAGGCAAAAGCAAGCCTTCACAAAGGGATACATTACTTTGGTTAGCATGTATCGTAAAACTTACCTTTATAACCATTCTTTTTATTAGATTCACATGAAAACTCTCACCTATAAAGGTCTGATATCATTTTTATATCAGTATTTTTTTCGACATTTTTTGTCGAATTGTGTATATTTCCATAGAAATGCGTAAATATACATTTTGTTTTACGTTAAATAACACTACATTGAATTCATCTTTTTTGTCGGAGAACGCGTATAGAAATGGAGGGATAGCAAAAACAAATCGCTTATAACAAATACTTTTAATATTCCATTTGTTCATGTGGAATAAGTCCCCAATGGACAAAGGAATGTACAGAGGAGGAACAATGAAAAAACTTTTCAATATATGTTTAACTGTATTCGTACTATTTTCGCAGCTTGCTAGTTTTCCATACAATCAAGTAAGAGCGGAAACCTTAACAGGGGATTCATTATTTGACACTGTTGAAATGAAAGATGCAACTAATCATATTATTGACGAAGCAAAAAATCCTAACAACTTAATAAAGATAGGATCAACCATTCAAGTTGAATACGCTTGGTCAATAAAAGATAAACAAGTTGTACATGCAAACGAGACAGCAGTACTTCAAATACCACTTGCATTGAAAGTATCTAAAGATTTGCAAGGGGATTTAGTAGCAGACCAAAAAAATATTGGTCAATATTTTATAACAGCTAAAGATAATAAATTAAAGCTACTATTTAATGATCAAGTAGAAACTTCAAAAGGTGCTAAAGGAAAAATTAAACTTGATACTGTATTTAACCCAACTTTAACAACTGGAGAAAAATCAGTTCAAATTGCTTTTCCTCTAGGAACAATGCTTCATCCTATTTCAGTTCCTGTTCAAGTAGAAGATTCTAAAGAAGATGTAACCAAACAGGATACTAATAAACAAGCGCAAGATCCAGTAGCTAAACCTGTTACTGGTAATCCGGAGCAAAATCCAACAGCTAAACCTGTTACTGACAATCCAGAGCAAAATCCAGCAACTAAACCTGTTACTGACAATCCGGAACAAAATCCAGCAGCTAAACCTGTTACTGACAATCCGGAGCAAGATCCAGCAACTAAACCTGTTACTGACAATCCGGAACAAAATCCAGCAGCTACGCAAGCCACTGACAACCCAGAACAAAAACTAGCAAGCAACCCTGCTGAGAATACAAATTCAGGTCCAAAGCAAATAACAACAAACATTTTAACAGGTGTAAAGTTAACGGACAAAGACGGAAAACCATTTACAGAGGATAACCGTCCAAGTACAGATTCCCCTGCCAACATTGAGTTTACATGGGAACTTTTAAAATCAATGAATGTCAAAAGTGGAGATTACTATATTTTTGATCTTCCTAAACATTTTAAGATTTACAATACAATTAACAGTCCTTTATACGATAGCGAAAGTAACACAATTGGGAACTTTACTGTTACAAAAGAGGGAAAGGTCACAATGACATTCAACGATTATGTTGAAGAACATCCAGATCTTGTCGGTAACCTACAATTAAAGACAGAATTTAATAAAGCTGAAATTAAAGGTACAACAACACAAGAAATTCCTTTCCCAATTAAAGATAAAGATGTTTCTATTACAGTTGACTTTAAGCCTAATGTCCAAACAGCTACGAATAAAAAAGGGTTACCTGATAGGCCAATTAATACAAATGAAATTAATTGGACAGTAGAGATGAATAAAACGAAAGATAAGCTTAAAAACGCTATTTTTAAAGATAACATCCCACAAGGTACAAGCTTAAATAAAGATTCTATTAAAGTTTATTATTTAGAAGTTGATGTTAATGGGAACGCAACACGTGGTGCAGAAGCTGATCCAGCAGATTACAAAATCACTTCATCAGATGGTTCAAAATTAGAGATTGCTTTTAAAGATAACATCGATAAAGCATACCAAATCGAATATACCACAAAAATTACTGATGAAAATGTTGAAAATTTCCAAAATAACGTTACGATAACGAGTGATAATCAAAAGCAACAAAACGCAAGCTCTACTGTAACGGTTTCTCGTGGTACACATTTAAACAAAACGAGTAAATATGATCCAAAGACGCAAATGATTGAATGGACAATTACTTACAATGGTGATCAAAGAGATATCAAAAAAACAGATGCAATTTTAAAAGATGTTTTTGACGCTGCACATGTACTAGATGAAAATTCTATTGTCGTGAAAAATGCTTCATATGATGATAAAGGAAAGCTTGTAACAGGAGACGCTGTTACTAATTACACTGTAAGTAAAAAGAAAAATGGATTCGACCTACAGTTTAATGAGGATATTAATAGTGCTTATGTAATTACCTATAAAACAAAGCCAACTGGTAACGTCATAACAGATGGAAAAGTAAAAAATACAGTTACAGCTGATAATGGTTCAAGTAAAGAAAATGAAGCCGGCTTCAAGCAGCAAAATATTATTAAATCTAATAATAAAGCTGAAACAAACTATAAAGACAAAACAACAACTTGGACAATTATAGTAAATAATAACAACTATCCATTAAACAACGCGATCATTACGGATACCTTTGATCATGGTGGATTGCAATTAAAAGATAAGAAATTAGAAATTAAAGACGGAGATTATACTCTTCAAGCTGGGACTGACTATGTTTTAGATGTGACGGATAAAGGTTTCAACATTACCCTTATAGGTACATATCAGTCTAATATGACAAAGACATTAGTTGTAAAATATACAACAGACTTTGACTATACAAAATTGGAAAGTGGTAAAACTTCCTTTAAAAATACAGGTAACATATCTTGGATAGATGCAGATTCCAACAAACAATCAAATAAAGATGCAGCTAATTTTGATCCTGATGCTTTCACAAAGGCGAATGGGTATAAATACGGTTCTTATAACGCTCAAACAAAAGAAATCACTTGGATAATAGGCTTTAATTATAATAACGTTGAGATTAAAGATCCTTATGTTATAGACGTAATACAAGATAAACAAAAGTTAGTACCAGGATCCATCGAAGTGCGCGACATGATTTTAAATGGAAGTCCGGATAACGCAAAACCTGGTAATGCTGTACCGACTGAGCAATATGAACTTGAAGAGCCTACAGATAAAAATAAAAACACCCTAAAGGTTCATTTCAAACAATCAATTAATTCACCTTATTATATTATCTTTAAAACAAGTCTTGATGGTGAGCTTATCCAAGGTACCTACAAAAACGAGGCAGAGTTAAAAGATGGCTCTAAAATTGTTAACACTCTTAAAGGTGATGCTCAAGTAAATAAAGGTGATAGCTTTGTCACAAAAAAAGCTGTACAAGATGACAACTATATTAATTGGAGTATTGCAATTAACGAAAGCCAATCAACCATTGCAGACGCAGTTGTAACAGACGATCCAACAGACAATCAGGTACTTGTGGACGATTCATTCCACTTATATCCTACAACTGTCGATCCATATGGAAATTTAACAAAAGATACAGCAAATGAATTAAAACAAGGAACAGACTATAAGTTAAAGATCACAACAGACAATAATACAGGAAAGCAACATTTCGAAATTGCCTTCTTGAAAAAAATTGATCGAGCTTATATTTTAGAATATCGTTCACTTATTAATGCAGACGATAAAGAAAAAGTAAGTAATAAAGCGAAAATCGCAGGCAATAAGTTAACAGTAACAAATACAGAAACTACCGAAACGATTGAAGTACGAATGTCTTCTGGTTCGGGCGGAGGATCTGCTACTAAAGGTCGTGGGAACCTTGAAATTATAAAGGTAGATAATGACAATAAGAACGCACCATTGGCCGGGGCAGAATTTACTTTATACGATCGTACAGGGAAAACTGTTATCCGTAAAATCACAACAGACAAAGACGGGATTGCTAAATTTAATAACTTAAAACGCGATAAATATTTATTAAAAGAAACAAAAGCTCCTGAAGGCTATGTAATTAGCTGGGATTTAAAACAAGGGAAAATCGTTGAACTTGGTACACAAGAGACTACAACATATACACTTGCAAATAAGAAATTTGTCGGGAAAGTAGTTTTAACAAAATCTGATGACCTGAATAAAAACGTAACACTGCAAGGTGCCGTTTTCACACTACTTGATAAAGACAAAAAAGTAATTTCAGAACACAAAGAATTAACAACAAATAATAACGGACAAATTATTGTAGATAAACTAAAGCCAGGAACTTACTACTTACAAGAAACGAAGGCTCCTGAGCATTATCAACTAGATAGCAAACTAATTCGCTTTACTATCTCTGAAGATCAAACAACAATAGTAAACCGAACTGCGACAAATAGTTTAACTAAAGGATCTGCTCTTTTAACAAAAGTTGATAATCATAATAAAACTTTAGCAGGGGCAGAGTTTACTGTTCAAGATCGCAACGGAAAAAATATTACTGGATATGAGAAATTAACAACAAATGAACATGGACAAATCGAAGCAAAAGATTTACGTCCTGGTAAATACCAATTTGTCGAAACAAAAGCTCCTGAGCATTATGAATTAGACAAAACACCTATCCTATTTGAAATAGAAAAAAGCCAAACTACAGCAGCTTCTGTTAAAGCAAAAAACACTTTAATTAAAGGTGGCGTGACTTTAACAAAAATTGATGATGTTGATGGTACTACCCTTGAAGGTGCGGTATTCAAAATTGTAAACGACAAAAACGAAGACGTGCGTACAAACTTAAAAACGGAAAAAGATGGAACCTTATCCATTAAAGATTTAGAGCCTGGTGAGTATCGATTTATTGAAACAACACCACCTAAATACTATGACTTAAATAAAGAACCAATTCCGTTTACAATCGAGAAAAGTCAAACAAGTATCATTCCAATTACTGCTAAAAACAGTTTAACAACTGGTGCCGTTGAGTTAGTAAAAGTCGACGAATTTGATAAAAAGACTCCTCTTGCTGGAGCTATGTTCAAAATTGTTAATGAAAAGAATGAAGACGTTCGTATGGATTTAACTACCGATACAAACGGAACTATTAAAGCTTCTGACTTACGTCCAGGCAAATATAAATTTATTGAAACGAAAGCTCCTGAACATTATGAACTGCGATCAACACCAATTGAATTTACAATTGAAAAAGGTCAAAAAACATCGATTGTTATTACAGCTGAAAATAGTCTATTACCAGGCGATGTTGAACTAACAAAAGTCGATGATGTTGATGGCACTGCACTTACAGGTGCCGTTTTCAAAATTGTTAATAACAAAAATGAAGATGTCCGTACAGAATTAGTTACGAATCAAGAAGGTAAAATTATTGCTACTGGTTTACGTCCAGGTAACTATAAATTTATCGAAACGAAAGCTCCTGAGCATTACGACTTAAATAAAAAACCGATTGAATTTACAATTAAGGAAAGCCAAGCAACTGCTATTAACGTTACTGCTAAAAACAGCTTAACAAAAGGCGGTATCGAGCTAACAAAAGTTAACGCTGCAGATGAAAAGGAAACACTCGAAGGTGCAGTATTTAAAATTGTAGATGCAAATGATGATACAAAGGTAATTCATAAAGACCTTGTTACGAATAGTGATGGAAAGTTAGTGGTGGACGACTTACGCCCTGGTAACTATAAACTAATCGAAACAAAGGCCCCTACTTATTACGATGTAAATGTAGAACCAATTGAATTTACAATCGAAAAAGGGCAACAAAAGCTAATTCCACTTATATTTAAAAATAGTTTGACGAAAGGGAAAGTTAAACTAATTAAAGAAGATGATGTGGAAAGCAGTATAGCTCTTGCTGGCGCGGTATTCACATTACAAGACGCAACTGGCAACGAAATTATGAAAGATTTAAAAACAGATGATTATGGAGTACTAGTTATTCCAGATTTAGCACCAGGTGATTACCAATTTATTGAAACAGAAGCTCCTGAACATTATAAGTTAGACAAAAAACCTATTAAGTTCACAATTAAAAAAGGTAGCAAAGAAAATCTTCCTATCCCTGTTACTGTAAAAAATAGTTTACTTACAGGTGGCGTCACTTTAACTAAAGTTGATGATGTTGATGGCACTACTCTTGAAGGTGCAGAATTTATAATTGTTGACGCTCATGATACTACAAAGGTAATTCGTACAGGTTTAACGACTGATAAACAAGGTAAAGTTACTGCTTCTGATTTACGTCCTGGAGATTATCAATTTATTGAAGTAAAAGCTCCAAAAGACTATATCTTAAGCAAAGACCCTATTCCATTCACTATCGAAAAAAGTCAAAAAGAGAATATTACTGTTACTGCTACTAACAGTTTAAAGAAAGGTGCAGTAACATTAACAAAAATCGATGACATCGATCGTACGATGCTCGAAGGTGCAATCTTTAAGATTGTTGATATGAATGGTAAGGAAGTTCATACGAATCTTGTTACAGATAAAAACGGAAAAATTTCTGTTTCTGATTTACGCCCTGGAGACTATCAGTTCATTGAAACAAAAGCTCCTGAGCACTATGTATTAGATGAAACAACGATTCCATTTACAATTGAAAGAAGTCAAACGAAAGAGATCAATGTTACAGGCAAAAATGCTTTGAAAAAAGGTAGCGTTGAACTAACAAAGATTGACGATATTGATATAAATACAAAACTTGCTAACGCCGTATTTAATTTATTAGATGCAGACGGAGAGCTAGTTGAAGAAGGCTTAAAAACAAATGATGAAGGTAAAATTGTTGTTGAAAACCTTCGTCCTGGTACGTATCAATTCGTTGAGATGACAGCTCCAAAGCATTACGATTTAAATAAAAAACCTATCGTATTTACAATTAAAAAGAGCCAAACTGAAACTCTTCATGTCACTGCTACAAATACTTTAACAAAGGGTGCAGTTAAACTTTCTAAAGTAGATGATGTTGATGGCACTGTTCTTAAAGATGCAGCATTTAAAATTGTTAATATGAACGGTGATGTAGTTCATAAAGACCTTGTTACAAATGAACAAGGAATAATCGAAATTAACGACCTACGTCCTGGTGATTACCAATTCATCGAAACGAAAGCTCCTAAGCATTATGTTTTAGATGAAACACCAATCAAATTCACTATTGAAAAAGGACAGAACAAAGCTATTTCGTTAACTGCTACAAATAGCTTAAAACAAGGTAGTATCGAATTACTTAAAGTTGATGATTTAAACACTCAAACAAAACTTGCCGATGCGGTATTTAATTTACTAGATCAAGATGGCAAAGTACTTAAAACAGATTTAAAAACAAACAGTGAAGGTAAAATCGTTATCGAAAACTTACGCCCTGGTACGTATCAATTCGTTGAAATAACGGCTCCTGAACACTATGATTTAGACAAAAAACCAATTATATTTACAATTGAAAAAAGCCAAAAAGATATTGCTACCGTTACTATGAAAAATAGTTTAACAAAAGGCGGCGTGGAACTTTCTAAAGTGGATGACGTCGATGGCACTACTCTTGAAGGCGCAGTATTTAAAATTGTGGATATGAATGGCACTGTAATTCACAAAAATCTTGTTACGAATCAACAAGGTAAAATTAGCGTTTCTGACCTACGTCCTGGTGATTATCAATTCATCGAGACAACGGCTCCGAAACACTATGATTTAAACAAAGAGCCAATTCCATTCACAATCACAAAGAGCCAAGCAGACCCTATCTCTGTTACAGCTACCAATGGCTTAACAAAAGGCGCTGTAGAGCTTTCTAAATTGGATGACGTTGATGGCAATGCTCTTAAAGGTGCAATATTTAAAATCGTTGATATGAACGGTAACGATGTTCACACTGATCTTACAACAAATGCACACGGAAAAATTTCTGTTTCTCATTTACGTCCGGGAGACTATCAGTTTATTGAAACAAAGGCTCCTGAACACTATAACTTAAACGAAACACCAATTAAATTTACAGTTAAGAAAAGCCAAAAAGAAACACTGCAAGTTACTGCTACTAACAGCTTAACTAAAGGTGCTGTAGAATTAATTAAAGTAGATGATGTAAATCAAGATATAACACTTTCTGGTGCTGTATTTAACATAATTGATGCGAAAGGTAACGTTGTTCGCACTGATTTAACTACTAACCAAGAAGGTAAAATTTCTGTTTCTCATTTACGCCCAGGAGACTATCAGTTTATTGAAACAAAGGCTCCGAAAGATTACGATTTAAATAAAACACCGATCAGTTTCACTATCGAGAAAAGCCAACTAGCTCACGTTTCTGTTACCGCTAAAAACGGCCTAACAAAAGGCGGCGTGGAATTAACAAAAATTGACTCTGTAAATACGAAAGAAAAACTTGAAGGTGCGGTATTTAAAATTACTGATATGAATGGTAACGACATTCGTACGAATTTAGTTACAAATAAAGATGGGAAAATCATCGCGAAAGACCTACAACCAGGAGACTATCAATTTATTGAAACAAAAGCTCCTAAACATTACGACTTAAATGAAGAACCAATTAAATTCACAATCGAAAAAAGTCAAACAAAACATGTCTTCGTTACAGCTATTAATAGCTTAACGAAAGGTAGTGTGGAGTTAATTAAAGTTGATGATGTCAAGCAAAACACAACACTTGAAGGTGCAGTATTTAAAATTGTTAACAAGGATGGGCATGACGTCCGTACCGATTTAACTACTGATAAAAATGGCCGTTTAGTCGTTGATAACTTACCACCGGGAGACTATGAGTTTATCGAAACGAGAGCTCCTGAACACTATGACTTAAACGAAACACCGATTAAGTTCACAGTTAAAAAAGGTCAAGAAAAAATCGCTTCTGTTACCGCTACTAACAGCTTAACAAAAGGCGCTGTCGAACTTTCTAAAGTGGATGATATCGATGGTTCTGCTCTTGAGGGCGCTATGTTTAAAATCGTCGATGACAAAAACAATGATGTTCATACTAACTTAACTACCGATAACAACGGGAAAATTATTGTTTCTGATTTACGTCCGGGAGATTATCAGTTCATTGAAACGAAAGCTCCTAAGCATTACGACTTAAATCAAAATCCTATCAAGTTTACTGTTGAAAAGAGTCAAACCGCTAAAGCTTCTGTTACTGCTACAAATAGCTTAACTAAGGGTGCAGTTGAATTAACTAAGGTTGATGACATCGACGGTACTACTCTTGAAGGGGCTATCTTTAAAATTGTAGATATGGACGGCAAGGATGTTCGTTCTGATTTAACTACTGATAAAGATGGGAAGATTTCTGTTTCTGATTTACGTCCAGGAGATTATCAATTCATTGAAACGAAAGCTCCAACTGGCTATGATTTAAACGTTAAACCAATTCCTTTCACAATTATGAAAGGACAATCTCAGGTTACCTCTGTTACAGCCTTAAATAGTTTAACAACAGGTTCAATTGAGTTAACTAAAGTTGATATTGATCACCATGGAACACTTGAAGGTGCCATTTTCAATATTTTAGACCAAGATGGAAAAGTCATTCGAGAAGGTTTAAAAACAGATCAACACGGAAAAGTAATCGTAAATGATTTGAAACCTGGTAATTATCAATTAGTAGAAACAAAGGCTCCTGAAGGCTATCAATTAGATGCATCACCAATAAACTTTACAATTGATAAAGCCCAAGCTACGCCACTACAAATTACAGTTTCAAATAAAAAAATTGAATCTTCTTCAGGTGGAGATGACAAGCCAGTTACTCCTCCAAATAAAGAAGAAAACAAAGGCAATGAAACATCTGAGAAACACGAAAACGGAACTTCCGAAGAAACATCGAATAAAACAGATAACAAACCGCAAAATGATCGAAATACGGATAAACACCTTCCAAATACAGGTCATAAAGAAGATCCTACACAAACAGTAGGTATTGTTCTTCTACTCGCTGGATTGTTAAGTATTTTAGCTACAAAACGAAAAAAACATTATTAATTTTTTTCACATCCAATTAATCTCTCAATTGATTGGATGTTTTTTTATACAAAAAAGACGATACATAAAGTATCGTCTTTTTAACGGGGTGAGGCTGTCCAAAAGTACGGAAAACCTTTGAACAGCCTCGTATTTTCATATGGATGCCTTACATATATCACTGATGATAATTATGAAATGCGGAAACATATTTATCATCATATGATTCAAACATGAGAAAAGAAACCCTACAGTGGATTCTTTTCTCTACATAATCTAAAGTTTGGGTACACTAGATTCATGCAATGTAGGAGCTTTCCAAGCAGAAAGCTAACCTTCATTTAAGATGATAGCATACATATCTCCACCAAAAATATGCAAATATGCATATAGCATTTTTATTTCTCAATGTCAGAATATTGAAAAATAAGTGGTGCACAGGTAAAATAAAGTCGTTATCCGTCTTCTTTTGTCAGTCAGAGAGAATAGAAGAATGGGAGAGGAAAAAATGATAAAATCGTTGAAACAAAAAATGGTAAGCTCTTTACTTGCTGTATCACTTGCTGTCGGTTTAGCTCCAATCGGACAAGCAAAAGCTGATTCCACCTCAGAAATTACACAGACTCCATCTATTACAAAACAAATTGATGCAAACCGTGCCATCGAACATATCCGTTTCTTATCCGAAACAATTGGTCCTCGCCCTGGTGGAACAAAGTCTGAAGAATGGGCTTCTCGCTATATTGGTATGCAGCTTAAATCGATGGGCTATGAAGTTGAATATCAGCCATTTCAAGTGCCGGATCAGTACGTTGGATTTATCGAATCGCCATTATCCACAAAACGTAATTGGCAAGCCGGTGCTGCTCCTAATGCACTAATTTCTACAGAGGCTGTTACAGCCCCTCTTATCTTTGTTAAAGGTGGAACAAAATTAGCGGATATTCCAAATGAAGTTAATGGTAAAATTGTTCTATTCGAAAGAGGAACAACGGTAGCAGACTATAATAAACAAGTTGAAAATGCTGTTAGTAAAGGGGCAAAAGGCGTTCTTTTATACAGTTTAATTGGGGGGCGTGGAAACTACGGACAAACTTTCAATCCCCGCTTAATGAAAAAACAGTCTGTTCCTGTATTTGGTCTTGCTTACGCTCAAGGAAATGCATTTAAAGAAGAAATTGCGAAAAAAGGAACGATAATCCTTTCTTTAAAAGCTAGACATGAATCTAATTTAACTTCTCTAAATGTTATTGCGAAAAAGAAACCAAAAAATAGTACAGGTAATGAAAAAGCTGCCGTTATAAGTTCACACTATGATAGCGTCGTTGGAGCACCTGGTGCCAACGATAATGCTTCTGGGACTGGATTGGTATTAGAATTAGCTCGTGCTTTGCAAAATGTAGAAACTGATAAAGAAATTCGTTTTATTACTTTCGGCTCCGAGGAAACTGGATTACTTGGTTCAGACCATTATGTAAATAGCCTATCTCAGAAAGAACGTGACCGTATTTTAGGTGTCTTTAACGCTGATATGGTTGCAACAAATTATGATAAAGCAAAAAATTTATACGCTATGACACCTGATGGTTCTACAAATCTTGTAACAGATGCAGCCCTGCAAGCAGGTAAACAATTAAATAATAACCTCGTTCTTCAAGGAAAATTCGGCTCTAGTGATCACGTACCGTTTGCTGAAGTTGGTATTCCTGCCGCTCTATTTATTTGGATGGGTGTCGATAGCTGGAATCCATTAATCTATCATATTGAAAAGGTATACCATACACCTCAAGATAATGTGTTAGAAAACATTTCGCCTGAACGTATGAAAATGGCATTAGACGTCATCGGGACAGGGGTTTATAATACACTTCAAACACCTGTTACTCAAACTGAACAGAAGGCTGCTTAATGCTTTAAAAGACCACTGATTTTATCGGTGGTCTTTTATTGAGAAAAAACATATATGCATAAAAGCATATTTTCTCCTATGTATTATCGTATACAATATTAACTGTAACAAAAATGATTACAACTAATAAGGAGGCTTTTTCTACTATGAAAAAAATGATTTTAGCAGGTGCGTTAACTTTAGCAGGAATTACTGGAGCTACCGCCTTTATTCCAGAAACAAAGGCTGCCGCCGCTCAAGAACAAAGCTTTACAAAATTTTATTCTTTGCAAACTGGAAGTAGTTCCGAACAAGAACCTATTTTCCTTCAAAAGGGACAAGAACTAACAATTCATCCTAACAGCAAAACTCCTAGTTACAGTGTTTATGACTCAAATCATAACCTTATTGGGCGTTATTCTGATGGTTACGGCAGAATTTTCTCTGCAAAAACAGATGGAAATATGTATGTCCAATTTCATGCACCTTACGTGTACTATAGTCCTGTTAGTTTTTCTGTTACTTATACAATTCAATAAAAAAGAGGCCCTTTATAGGGCCTCTCTTATTGCTCTTTCCAATTCACTTTTACAAATCCATCTTTCACCATGAAACCACTTATATTAAATACGTACTTTTCGTTTGCCTTCAATGTAACTGTAAAATTACCTTTTTTTGATTCACAGATTTCTTTTAACTCTTTAATACTTTCCGCTTGTCTTTCATACAAACTAAAGCATAAGTTACCACGTCTTGCATCTGTTTCATAAAAAAATGTTACTTCTGTATCTTTTTCGTACTCAAGCTCAATGTCTTTCCCCGCAGTATCCCATGATGAGAACTTGGCCTCGTAACTTGCCTCTCCTTGCTTCTCGCTTTCTAAATATATATCTCCGGCTCTCCACGTATCATCTAACGTTTGGACAAAAGCAAAGCCACTGAGTAATACAAACATTACACTTGCAAATAGGGCAACTAACGTTATTTTTTGTTTTTTCATACCCTTCATCATATGTTCTCCTTCTACTCTCTTTTTACTTCTTCGCATCATATATAACAAAACTCCAATAAAGAATGGTAATAGAATCGATACCACACTCCACCACTTACTTATTCCATGCGTTTTTGCATCTGTATATACCCATGATGCTATACATACTAAAAGTGCTATAAAAGCAAAAAACATTGTAACTCCTGCCACCTCAAATATCACAAATGGATTAGCGAACTCTTTCATATATTTGTTTGATAAAAATTATATTTTTTTATTATCTCCATACAAAAAGGCAACCACACCATCGTGTGATTGCCTTTTACTTAAAGCGAAAGTCCGCTTCCGCTTTTCTTCATTGTCCAGCTCCAGCGGCTAGAATACTCGGTGGCTTCGCGCCTTCCTCCGAGGCAAAGTACGCCTCTCTGTCAGGAGCTCCATCCCCCTCCTATTCTAAACGAGCCGCTTCCGCTTTTCTTCATTACATTTTTTCTGGTGCAGATACTCCTACGATTGCTAGTGCGTTTTGAAGTGTAGTGCGTACTGCTTTCATTAATTCGTAACGAGCTTTACTTAACTCTAAGTTATCTTGGTTTAATACTTTCTCTGCATTGTAGAAGCTGTGTAGCGCTGCAGCTAATTCAAATGCATAGTTTGTAATGCGGTGTGGCAGACGTTTTTGCGCTGCATCCGCAACTACAGCTGGGAATTCACCAAGTTTTTTCAGTAATTCTACTTCTTTCTCAGAAGTAACAAGTTTATAGTTCACGTCTCCGCCTGTAGCTAATCCTAACTCTTCACCTTGACGAAGGATACTGCATACACGAGCATGTGCATATTGCGCATAGTATACTGGATTTTCATTAGATTTTGATACAGCTAAGTCCATATCGAAGTCTAAATGAGAATCACCGCTACGCATTGCAAAGAAGTAACGCATTGCGTCCACGCCTACTTCTTCCATAAGCTCACGAAGTGTAACTGCTTTACCCGTACGCTTACTCATCTTCATTTTTTCACCGTTTTGGTATAGTTGTACCATTTGGATGATTTCTACTTCTAATGTGTCTTTATCGTAACCAAGTGCTTGTATCGCAGCTTTCATACGAGGAATGTAACCGTGGTGGTCAGCACCCCAAATGTTGATTAATTTATCGAAACCACGCTCTAATTTGTCGCGATGGTAAGCGATATCTGGCGTTAAGTATGTGTAAGAACCGTCGTTTTTAATTAATACACGGTTTTTGTCGTCACCGTAAGTCATTGAACGGAACCAAGTTGCGCCGCCTTCTTCAAAGATTTCGTCACGCTCTTTTAATACAGCAAGAGCCTGATCAATTTTTCCGTTTTTGTATAATGATGTTTCTGAGAACCATACATCGAATTTAACACGGAAGCTCTCTAAGTCTTTTTGAAGTTTTGCTAACTCATATTTCAAACCGTATGAACGATAGAACTCATAGCTTTCTTCTGCATCAGCTTTCGCATAACGATCGCCAAACTCTTCAGCTAAACGTTTACCGATACCGATAATATCTGCACCGTGGTAACCGTCTTCTGGCATTTCTTTATCTAAACCTAACGCTTGCATGTAACGAGCTTCAACAGAAAGAGCTAAATTATGAATTTGGTTACCCGCGTCATTAATGTAGTACTCACGAGATACATCGTATCCTGCTTTTGCTAATACGTTACATAAAGTGTCGCCTACCGCAGCACCGCGTGCATGTCCTAAGTGAAGGTCACCTGTTGGATTCGCAGATACGAACTCAATTTGTACTTTTTCACCTTTACCAGTGTTCGTTTCACCGTAAGCTTCACCAGCATTAACGATTGTTGGAATTAAGTCTGTTAAGTAACTATTATCCATATAGAAGTTAATAAAACCAGGACCAGCGATTTCAATTTTTTCAATAGAAGCTTTTGCTTTATCAAAGTTTGCAACTAATTCTTCTGCAATCATACGAGGTGCTTTTTTCGCAACACGTGCAAGTTGCATTGCCATATTTGTAGAGAAATCACCATTTGTTTTATCTTTTGGAGATTCTAATACAACGTTTGGAATTTGTTCTTCTTTTGCTAATTCTGCCTTTAATACAGCAGCTTGAATTTCTTGTTTAATCAATCCTTTTACCTGTTCTAAAGAATTCATTATTTTGCCTCCTTCAAGTTAATTGTAATTGTATATCTGCCAGCTTCTTGTTCACTTAGAAGCAATGCGTACGTTAAGAAGAGTTGTCCTTTTTTCTTTTCATCCGACCATTTAAAAAGAACGTTATCAGTTTTCGTTTGCAGTGCAAACGTACCAAGTTCACTCGTGTACGTACCAGTTGTCCATTCACCTTTCACATGCGTCTGACGCATAGAAATAGCACCTGAACGCATAATGAGAACTTGTTCATCTTGAATTTTTATAATTGTCTTCACTTCGCCTTGTTCGTTCGGCTCTTGGAATGTTACGTATGTACCTTGACCTTTTACATAGTATTGACCATTTGCTTCAAAAGCAACGGTTTCCTTCCTCGCCCCTTCACGGATTTCTGTTACGAAATGAACGTGTACCGGCAAGCCTGCAAGTTGTTTCTTCACGTCTTGCACACCTTTCAAATGTTATAGATATTAAATACTACTTATAATAAATCACTTTTCCTATCATATCAAAAAAAGATGCTGTCTGTCTGCTGAAAAATCAGGAAAACTCCTTTTCAAAAAATAATTCACCCTCACTTTATTTCATATGATAAAATATTTTTTTAATCTAAATATTCTTTTAATTAAAGGGGTGAATGTCGTGATACCAACAAAATTAAAAAAAGGGGATGAAATAAGAGTTATTTCACCATCTTGTAGTTTAAGTATTGTCTCAAATGAAAACAGAAACCTTGCTATAAAAAGATTAACCGACATGGGCTTTCAAGTTACATTCTCAAAATATGCTGATGAGATAGATCGATTCGCTTCCTCTTCTATTTCTTTACGTGTTCAAGACCTCCATGAAGCATTTAGAGACCCTAATGTAAAAGCAATTTTGACGACACTTGGCGGATATAACTCTAACGGCTTATTGAAACATCTCGATTACGATTTAATTCGCGAAAATCCAAAGTTTTTCTGCGGCTATTCTGACATTACTGCTTTACATAACGCACTTTATACAAAAACAGGTCTTGTTACATATTCAGGTCCTCACTTCTCTTCATTTGGAATGGAGAAAGGTCTCGCGTATACAACCGATTACTTTTTTAAATGCTTAACTTCTAATGATTCTATTGAAATCCTACCATCTGAAACGTGGAGTGATGATTCTTGGTATATAGATCAGGAAAATCGAGAATTTATTAAAAATGAAGGATATATTTCGATTCAAGAAGGAGAAGCTACAGGGGATATTATCGGCGGAAATATGAGCACTTTACATTTACTACAAGGTACACCGTATATGCCAAGCTTACGAGATAAAGTTTTATTTCTTGAAGAAGATAGTTTAACGGGAAAAGCTACACTTAAAACTTTCGATCGATACTTACATTCTCTTATGCAACAAACTGATTTTGAATACGTAAAAGGTATCGTTATAGGAAGAATGCAAAAAGGAGCAGAATGTATGATAGAGGACATTCAAGAAATGATTACTTCAAAGCCTGAACTTGCACATATCCCTATTATTGCGAATGCAAGTTTCGGACATACAACTCCGATCTTCACTTTCCCAATTGGCGGACGTGCAAAAATCATTTCTAATAAAGAAAGTTCAGCTATCACCATTTTAACGCACTAAAAAAGGAGCGAACGTTTCGCTCCTTTTATGGTTTTTCTATTTTTTGCAACGCTTTTTGTGGGATTGATTCTTTCGGGATTTCAGCCCATCCTTTTCCCTGCATACCTTTTGCATAAATTTTTATAAAAGCACCCGTATGCAATTCACGGTTCACCATTCTTTTAATAACTTGTAACTTTCCATCTTCTGTATATCCTTTAAATGTATACAAATATTCATCGTCTTTTTTCTCGCTTTTATCTATAACAGCATAATAATCTTGTATTTCTTTATTTGAAAAGAAGTTGTCTACAAAAGCATGCACACCTTCTGTTTTCGTGTTTAAATAATATGCTGTTCCTCCTAAAATAATGGCGAACACAGCTAAAACTTTAATTACCAATTTCATAAATGCGCCTCCTGTTTGCACTACTTTCTCACTAACCGTATGTCTATACCTGTATTATACGAAAAAAAGCATACTATACTCTATCGAAATGCCTTACACTTTCCTTACATTATTGTAAGGGTTTTTCACCTTACAGCAATTTCCCAATAAAAAATTTTTCCGTTTCACAAACTTTTATATTATTATTGAATGATACAAATTTTTATTACAAAAATCAAAGGAGACAGTTTTCAAATGGCTATCTTGCAAGGTTTAGCACTATTACTTGTTGTACTTTGTCTATTTACACTTTTCAGTTACCGTGCGCCTTACGGAATGAAGGCGATGGGTGCTTTAGCTAATGCAGCAATCGCAAGTTTTCTTATTGAAGCATTTCACCGTTATATAGGTGGAGAAATGTTTCATAATGACTTTTTACAATCAGTAGGAGAAGCTTCTGGTAGTATGAGCGGTGTTGCAGCAGCAATTTTAGTAGCATTAGCAATCGGCGTTTCACCCGTATACGCTGTTTTAATCGGTATCGCTACTAGTGGATTCGGTATTTTACCAGGATTTTTTGCTGGATACGTTTGTGCCTTCGTCGTGAAATTTCTCGAAAAGAAATTACCAGCTGGTGTAGAGTTTTTAGCAATCCTATTTATTGCTGCACCAATCTCACGTGGAATGGCCATGCTTATGGATCCACTCGTTAACGCAACACTTGGTAAAATCGGTTCTATGATTTCAGTTGCAACTACAGAAAGTCCTATCATTATGGGTATTATGCTTGGTGGATTAATAACAGTTATTTCTACCTCTCCATTAAGTTCTATGGCATTAACTGCAATGCTTGGATTAACAGGTTTACCAATGGCAATTGGCAGTCTTGCCGTTGCGGCCTCAGCCCCGATGAACTTTATTTTCTTTAAACGACTAAAAATTTGTTCAAAGAAAGATACAATTGCTGTAGCAATCGAGCCTTTAACACAAGCCGATGTTGTCTCAGCAAATCCAATTCCTATCTATATGACAAACTTCGTTGGCGGCGCGCTTGCCGGTATTATTACATCGCTATTCCAGCTCGTTAATAATGCGCCAGGAACAGCATCACCAATTCCAGGGCTTCTCGTCTTGTTTGGATTTAATGACGTTATAAAAGTAACGATCGCTGCTGTACTATGTGGAATCGTTACCACTATTGTCGGATACATCGGATCTATTGTGTTCCGCAAATATCCGATCCGCTCTGCTGATGAAATTCGCGGCATTGCTTCAGAAGAAAAGGTTGCATAAGAAAAAGAGTTATTCTCACCTTTTGAGAATAACTCTTTTTTTCATGTCTTGCTATGGTAAATGGGATTATATCGACGATTTTTTTAATATATCGACTTACCGACACATAACGGATAAAATAAAAGCCCCTATTCATAGGGGACTCTTACTTTATCCAGCTACAGCGGCTAGAATGGTCGGTGGCTTCGCTTCTTCCTTCGAAGCAAAAAGCGCCTCTACGTCTGAAGCTCCATCCTCCTCACATTCTGAGCGAGCCGCTTCCACTTTTATTTCTATCCAGTTACGCCTCCTAGCCCCTTGCGTCTAAGAACCTTCCCTGCCAAAAGGTAAAAAGCACCTTTTGCAGGAAAGAACCTTAGTCACCGGGTCTAAACAGTCGGCTTCACTTTTACTTTACCCAACCGAGCAGCATTTCCCGCACGAATTTGCTTGCTGCGACTGGTGTTTGATCACTATGGTCGTAGACAGGAGCTACTTCTACTAAGTCTGCTCCAACTACATTTATATTTGAATTTGCAATTGCCATGATGGAATCTAATAGTTCTTTAGATGTGATACCTCCAGCCTCTAACGTTCCTGTTCCAGGAGCATGAGCTGGGTCTAATACATCAATGTCGATTGTGACATAGACTGGACGTCCTGCAAGTTTCGGTAATACTTCTTTTAACGGCTCTAATACGTCAAATTTGTATAAGTTCATACCTACTTCTTTCGCCCATTCAAATTCTTCCTTCATTCCAGAACGAATTCCGAAAGAATATACGTTTTCCGGACCAATTAAATCACACACTTTACGAATTGGTGTAGAGTGGGATAAAGGCTCCCCTTCATACGATTCACGTAAATCAGTATGAGCATCCATGTGGATGATTGCTAAATCCGGATATTTTTTTGCCATTGCCTTAAAAATTGGCCAAGACACTAAGTGCTCACCGCCGAGACCTAGTGGAAACTTACCGGCATCTAAAAGTTTTGATACATACTCTTCAATCATGTCTAAGCTGCGTTGTGCATTTCCGAATGGTAATGGGATATCACCCGCATCAAAATATTTTACCTCTTCTAGTTCACGATCTAAATACGGACTATATTCTTCAAGACCGATTGATACTTCACGAATACGTGCAGGGCCAAAGCGAGATCCTGGACGGAAACTTACTGTCCAATCCATAGGCATCCCATAAATAACCGCCTTTGACTCTTCAAAACTTGGATGACTTTTAATAAATACTTTACCTGAATAAGCTTCATCAAAACGCATATTCTTTTCCTCCTTATGTGGAACTTAAGGTATCCCAACCTTTCATTATTTCTCAAATTTGGAGCGTACTGCTCCTCTTTCTCGATTTACCTGGGCCTTCTTGTTATCACAAGAAGACTACTTCATTTGTAGCAGTGTAAGTAACTAGCATGTTCAAGCCTTCTAGACAAACACCTTAAATGAGTTACTTACACTTTATTTATTTCAATTTAACGCTCTTACTTAATTAAATCGCCAACAAATTTCGGTAATGCGAATGCTGCATTGTGTAATTCTTTTGTGTAGTATTTCGTTTCGATTTCGTGGAAACGCTCTTCACTTACTTCTAGTGGATCATGTTTTTTAGATCCGATTGTGAATGTCCAAAGTCCACTTGGATACGTTGGAATGTTTGCTGTGTATAAACGAGTAATTGGGAAGATCTCTTTTACGTCTTTAAACACAGTTGTAATTAGTTCTGGTGTGAACCAAGGGTTGTCCGTTTGTGCAACGAAAATACCATCTTCTTTTAACGCTTTAGAGATTCCAGCGTAGAAACCTTTCGTAAATAAGTTTACTGCTGGTCCTACCGGCTCAGTAGAATCTACCATAATTACGTCATATTCATTTTCGCTTTCTGCGATGTGTAGGAAACCGTCTCCTACTTTCACCTCTACACGCTCATCATCTAATGCCCCTGCAATTGATGGTAAGTACTGTTTAGAGTACTCAATTACTTTTCCATCAATTTCAACAAGAGTTGCTTTTTTTACGCTTGGGTGTTTTAACACTTCACGAATAACACCGCCATCACCACCACCGACAACTAATACGTTTTCAGGGTTTGGATGTGTAAATAAAGGTACGTGCGCTACCATTTCATGATAAACGAACTCATCTTTTTCTGTTGTCATAACCATGCCATCTAAAATAAGCATGTTTCCGAACTCTTCCGTTTCAACCATATCAAGTTTTTGGAATTCTGTTTGCTCCGTATGTAATGTGCGGTTAATACGTGCCGTAATCCCAAAATGTTTTGTTTGTTTTTCAGTGAACCATAGTTCCATCGTACAATCACGCCTTTCAATGCAAATTTATAATAGGGACATCATTAATGTCCCCTAACAAAAATAAAACAAAACATCCAAAATGTATAGTTAAAAGTACAAAAATACCGAAAATATATTTTAGTCAGAGGGTTCTAACATATATGTGGAAAGGGTTTGCCTTGTAATAGGAAAGAAAACCCTTTCTTAAGAAAGGGCTTTTGTCTCTATTTCTACCGGTTTACGAATCGGAATTAAGATCATAACGCAACCAACTAATACAACAACTCCACCGACTAAAAATGGACTTTGTGGTGAAACAGTGTGTCCGATAACTCCTGATAAAATGGGAGCAATCGCTCCTCCTAACCAACGAACGAAGTTATAAACACCTGACGTAACAGATCTTTCATAAGGTGAAATATCCATTACATAGCTTGTATATAATGCATTATTTAAACCAGATGCTAATCCTGATAGGACAATTAATACGATTTGTAACCACATAATTTTCACAAAGAATAATGCAATTAAGAAAATCGCAAATACGAGTAAACTACCTTTTAACAATGTTTTCGGTTCATATTTTCCTTCTAGCCTATGTGCTAAAATTGCGGAACCGTAAGCTAACGCTAATCCCCATCCACAAAATACAAAACCTAATTGAATAGCTGATAAATGCATAATAAGTGGTGAATATGCTAGCACGACGAAAAATCCGTAGTAGTATAACATCCCTGAAATCGCACCTTGCATAAACGGTTTATATTTCACCAAGTTAAGTAATTCACCTACGCCCGCTGCTTTACGCTTCACTTTTCGCTCCGGTTCTTTTACAAAAAAGAATACTAAAATAAATGCTAAGAAAATTAAAATACTCGTTGCGAAAAATGGGTAACGCCAAGAATGTCCACCTAATATACCACCTAACAATGGGCCACCTGCCATTCCTAAACCGATAGCTGCTTCATATAATCCTACTGCTTCATGAACCTCCTTACTTAATGCTATTAAAAGTGTCATTGCTGTAGCAAAAAACATCGCATTTCCTAATCCCCATCCAGCACGGAAAAGAGATAATTGAGCAATCGTTTGCGATATACCGCATATAAACGCAAATACAGTTACAATTGCAAGACCGATTGTCATCATGCGCTTATCACCAAATCTTGATGCGAATATACCAGCTGGTAACATCATAATTGCCATCGTTAAAATATATGCGGTAAATAACATTTCAACTTGCCAATGCGTTGCACCAATTTTCTCAGCAATAATTGGCAAGATTGGATCGACTACCCCTATACCAGAAAAGGCAAGGAAAGTAGCCACCACTGTAATCAATCTCCCTAGTTTTTGTTTGCTCTCCATTTCAATCATTCTCCTTTTATGCTCTCTAAAAATGTCACTGCACGATGTAAACTATCTTCAAGTTCTGCCTTTACACGCTGCATTTGCTCCATTTTTTCATCCAACGTTTGCACTTGTTTCTCAAGCATATCTTTAATTTCTTGAATCACTTCGCGGTCGCGAGGATTCTCGCTATTTCTTCTTTGTTCCATTCTTTCTTTTAACGATAAGAAATGTTGCATTTCTTGAAGCGTGATTCCTAATACTTCTTTCGCTTCCACGATCCTTTTAATTCTTGCAATATCCTCATCCGTATAAAGCCGAATGTTCCCCTCACTACGCTCCGGGGGATGAATTAAACCAATTTCCTCATAATAACGAAGTGTACGCTTTGTTAAACCAACTTGCTTTGTTACTTCATCAATTTTATACATGTTTATTCCTCCCTTCACTCAATTATTACATTTTACGTTAACGTTAACTTTTGTGCAACTGTTAGACTTTTGTAAATTTTTTTCATATAAATTGTATTTTTCTCATAGCGGTTTCATAATGAAGGAAAAGAGATGATAAGGAGATTTTCACATGAATAAACCACTTATTTTCGCTCACCGCGGGGTAAAAGGAACACATCCAGAAAATACGATGATCGCCTTCCAAGAAGCTGAACGCATTGGCGCTCATGGGATTGAACTTGATGTTCATCTATCAAAAGATGGCGAACTTGTCGTAATCCACGATGAAACAGTGGATCGCACAACAAATGGCGTAGGGATTGTTTCTGAAAAAACAGTAGAGGAACTACAATCATTGGACGCTGGTAGCCATAAAGACCCTTCTTTCCATGAAGCAAAAATCCCAACGTTACGCGAAGTTTTCATCTGGCTTTCCACAACGAACTTACAACTAAATATCGAATTAAAAACAGATGTGATTCACTACCCGAATATTGAAGAGAAAGTTGTTGCACTTGTTCGTGAATATCATCTTTCTAATCAAATTGTATTCTCATCATTTAACCATGACTCTGTTTCATTATTAGCAGAAATAGCTCCTGAAATCCCAAGGGCAATTTTATATGATACGCCACTTGCTGATCCTATTGCTGAAGCAAAAATTAGAGAAGCAACTGGTTTACATCCAAACTTTCAGCTACTAACTAAAGAATTCGTACAGTTAGCACAAAAACAAGGGTACGTTTTCCGCCCTTATACAATTAACGAATACAAAGATTTACAAACGATGATTGATTATGGTGTAGATGTCATCATCACCGATTGGCCAGCACGTGCCTTTGAGCTCCTTTCTTAATTGAAGGAGCTTTTTTGTTTTCAAAATTTCATTGTTTAAAATAAATGAAAATCCTCAATACTAATACAATAATGTTTGTATTAATGAGGGGCTGAAAAAGATGAATCAAACTATGAATCCAAAACTTAAAAAATATAAACGTCTTTTCTTCACCGTAATGTTTTCTTGTGTTCTTTTTTTCGTTTTTTCCTTTTTTGTTATTATTATAGTTGCAAAAATTATGGGACCACCTCCTGTCGCAGTCCCGCAAACAAGCGTCTTTTACGCGAATGATGATACAGTTATTGGACAAAGTAACGAAATACAAAAGCGTTACAATGTCTCTCTAAATGAAATTTCTCTCTATGTAAAAGAAGCGACACTTTCTATTGAAGACCAAAGATTTTATAAGCATCATGGCTTCGATATGAAACGTATTGCAGGTGCAATTGTTGCTGATTTAAAAGCGATGGCAAAAGTACAAGGTGCTAGTACGATTACACAACAATACGCACGTAATCTATATTTAGATCATGATAAAACGTGGAAACGGAAACTATTAGAGGCAATGTATACTGTCCGCCTTGAAGTGAATTATAATAAAAATCATATTTTAGAAGGTTATTTAAATACAATTTATTACGGACATGGTGCTTATGGCATCGAAGCTGCGTCTCGTCTATATTTCGATAAAACAGCAAAAGAATTAACATTAGCAGAAGCCAGTATGCTTGCAGGAATCCCGAAAGGACCTAGTGTCTACTCTCCCTTTTTAAAAGAAGAACGTGCTAAAGGACGTCAATCTCTCATATTAGATGAAATGGTAGAACAAGGTTATATTACGAAGCAGCAAGCAGCTTCTGCAAAAAAGGAACCGCTAACTTTTGCCTCACTTGATACGAAAAAAGTAGCAGAGGTTGCGCCTTATTTCCAAGATGCTGTACAAGCTTCTCTTCTTCGGGATATCGGACTGGATGAGCAAGCCTTACAACGAGGTGGCTTACGTATTTATACAACTTTAGATCCTAAGTTACAATCTGTAGCAGAACAAGCTGTCAAAGATCATATACCTGAAACAGCAAACATACAAACTGCCCTCGTCTCTATGAATCCAAAAACAGGTGAAGTGGCTGCTCTTGTTGGAGGAACTGATTATAATACGAGTCAATTTAACAGGGCTACACAAGCCGTCCGTCAGCCTGGATCTACATTTAAACCCTTTCTATATTACGCAGCTTTGGAACGAGGATTCACCCCTGCTACGCGCTTAAAAAGCGAATACACTGTATTCACTTTAGGTGACGGTGTTTCAAAGTATAAACCGAAAAACTATAAAGATTATTACGCAGATGATTTCGTAACGATGGCACAAGCTCTCGCAGTCTCTGATAACATATACGCTGTGAAAACAAATTTATTTTTAGGTGATGACACGCTCGCAAAAACAGCGAAGCAATTCGGAATTAAGAGTGCATTAAAAGATGTGCCTTCCCTAGCTCTCGGCACGTCTCCTGTAAAACCAATTGAAATGGTGAATGCTTATAGTATGTTCGCAAACGGTGGAAAAGAAGTAAAACCTATCTTTATTCGCCGTATTATGGATCATGAAGGGAACATGTTATACGATGCTCATTTGGAGAGCAAACAAGTTCTCGATAAGAGCAAAGCGTTTGTGATGGAAGAAATGATGACTGGTATGTTTAATAAAAAACTAAGCAGTTATGCCGCTGTAACTGGTCAATCTATGTTATCAAAACTATCAAGAACATATGCCGGAAAATCTGGTTCTACTGAAACCGATAGTTGGATGATTGGATTCACTCCGCAAATTGTAACTGGTGTATGGGTTGGATACGATCAACCTAAATCTATTTCAAACGTAGCAGAACAAGGATATGCGAAAAAAATATGGACCGATACGATGGAGAAAGGCTTAGATGGACAACCTAAAAAGGATTTTAAACAACCAAGTGATGTCGTAGCCGTTAATATTAACCCAGAAAACGGCAAGATTGCTACAAAGAACTGTCCAATTTCAGTTAAAATGTATTTCGCCAAAGGTACCGAGCCTACTGAATATTGTATGGATCATGTCGATGATAAAGAGGAATTTGAAAAAACAAGTGAAGAAAAGAAAAAAACAAGTTGGTGGAAAAAATATCTTCCTTGGTAAAAAAATAGCTGACGGACATCCGTCAGCTATTTTTTATTCACTTAATAATGCATGACGCAATTCTTCACTAGACTCGTTCCAAATCGCTTCATTATGTTCTTTCAAGAACGTACCAAGTACTTTTTTAGAAGATTCATCCATATGTTCAACCATAATGTGACGCTTCAATGATTTATCCATTTTGTTTACATGCTCTGGAAGTGATTTATATCCGCGGCGAATTTCACGGTCTACTGTCATTTCACAAGCTGTTACCCCTGCGTAATAAGCACCGTTCGGTGTTCTTTCAATTGTTACCCAAACAAGCCAAAATGGTTTTCCGTTTGGAACGTCATCTTTATTTGTTAAAAACTTAATTCCTTTTTCTACTGTACTACGCGCATGCATCGCACCGATATCAACGAATGCAGTTTTCTCTAGTACATCAACAAATACAGGTGAAATGTTTTCTAAGCTTAATGCCCCAACACCAAATCCACCATGTCCATCTGTTGAATCATTTTTCACGATATTAAAACCGATTTTCTTCTTTTTCTCTGTCATATGTAACTTCCTCCTCACTTAAAAATTATAAAAGCCCAAAAATAGGCGCAATGATACTTTGTAAAAATACGAATACATACGGAATGACAACATTGAAAATAGGTTGAATTGTGTAATTGCTAAGCGGTGTAATAACAAGAATTAATAACGCAATTGCTCCATATTTTTCATACTGTGTCATTTTCGCACGAATATTTGCTGGTGCTAAATCTTCCACAACGCGATATCCATCAAGTGGCGGAATCGGTAATAAGTTAAATACAAGTAAAACGATATTAAGCATAATAAAAATTTGGAAGAATCGACCTAATGTATCTGCTACTGCAAATGGAATTGAGTCTAGTACGCCAAATGTTAATAAGCTATACCAAATAATTAAACCAATCGCACTTAAAATTAAGTTACTAATCGGTCCTGCAATAGAAACTAATATCCCTGCAAGACGTGGTCTTTTAAAGTTATACGGGTTAACAGGCACCGGTCTTGCCCAACCGAATCCAAGAATTAATACTGCAATCATTCCGATAGGATCTAAATGGGCCATCGGTGATAACGTTAAACGCCCTTGTTTTTTCGCTGTATCGTCCCCAAATTTATATGCCACATATGCATGTGCAAATTCATGAACGGATAGTGCAATAATAATCGCCATTGCTACTAACGGAATTTCGTGCAATGGATATCTAAATAACTGATCCATACTTCATCTCCTCTTCAATATGTCAAAAAAGAAATTATTTGTTTTTTCGATTGTTCTTCCCCATAATCCGCTATAATAAGAGTGTAACTTACATAAAAGGAGCGATTGTACATGCCATACGTAACAGTGAAAATGCTAGAAGGACGCACAGAGGAACAAAAGAAAGCTCTTGCTGAGAAAGTAACAGCAGCAGTAAGCGAAACAACTGGTGCTCCTGAAGAAAACATCGTTGTTTTCATCGAAGAAATGTCTAAAAACCATTATGCAGTTGGCGGAAAACGCTTAAGCGACAAATAATTTCAAGTTCTTTCATAAGAAGCAGCCATTAGCTGCTTCTTATTTCTTGCCTTCTAACAACTCGATAATTCTCTCTTTATATTTTCCTTTTCTTCCATCTTCATAGATTAAATCATGCGGATAGAATAACTTTTGGTCCGTTCTCTTCTTCCCCGTAATCGCCTCAACAATATCCGATTCACGTGAAAGCTCTCTAAGTTCCCCGTTCGGCATAAGGAGTAAGATTGGCAGACGCTCTTCCTCTTCTCCTGCGCGATAAAAGTCATATGGTAAATCCGATGTTGAATCAACAACTAAATAATACTCTGGATCTAGTCCAATCTTTTTAAATAAGCTGCTTAGCTCCATCCAATTATCTAAACCGTGCTTATCTGTAAACTCTACATATTTAAATAGATTTCGATTCATAAAACGACGGCATAAGTCACTTAAAATTGGATCTTCTTCGTCTTGCCATACTTGGAAGTAATAATACATTACGTTCTCGTCTAGCTTTAAATAATCCTCTACTGTCACTTCTTCTTCAAACAAAGAATAAAAATGAACAGGATGATTTTTAAACGCATAATACTTCTCATGCAATGATTTAGCACGGTGTAAAATCTTCGTTAAAATAACTTCTGCACTGCGCGTTACCGGATGGAAATATACTTGCCAATACATTTGATAACGGCTCATAATATAATGCTCAACAGCATGCATACCACTATTTTTAATAACTACTTGATTCCCATACGGACGCATGACACGCAATATACGTTCCATATCAAAGTTCCCGTACTTTACACCTGTAAAATAAGCATCTCTTAATAAATAATCCATACGATCTGCATCAATTTGACTTGAAATCATACTAATCGCTAATTTATTAGTGGATGTTTTCGCAATTACATCTGCCACTTTTTGCGGGAAGTCCTTATCCACACGACTTAATACACGATTAATTTCCGTATCTCCTACGATAATCTTTTGCGTAAATTTCTCATGATCTAATGAAAATACTTTTTCAAACGAATGAGAAAATGGGCCGTGACCGACATCATGAAGTAATGCCGCACATAAACATAACAATCTATCTTCAGCATTCCAGTTCGGTCTGCCATCAAACACATCATCAATCATACGACGAATAATTTCATATACACCTAACGAATGAGTAAAGCGACTATGCTCTGCACCGTGAAATGTAAAAAATGTTGTTCCAAGCTGCTTAATACGGCGCAAGCGTTGAAATTCTTTCGTTCCGATTAAATCCCAAATAACACGATCACGCACGTGCACATATTTATGTACTGGGTCTTTAAACACTTTTGTTTCGCTGAGTTTGTCGTTTAAATATACCACTTTTCGACATCCCCCTTTCTTTACTGCATTCTTACTATATATTATAAACGAAATAGGAAACAGAAAGAAATGAAAGACTGTATTAATTGCCCTTATATAAAGAAAAAATCACCTTTACCGAAGTAAAAGTGATTTCTTTTTATACATTATTTTCCTAAAACGAACTCAGCGACTTCATCTAAGATCATTTCTTTTCCTAGTGGGAAGTAACCTTTGTTTAGATCTTCATTTTTAATTGTAAATACGTGGTTATTTTTAACAGCATTCATGTTTTTCCAAATTGATTCTTCTTGGAATTCTTTTAGACGCTGAGAACCGTCACCCGTTGTAAATACAAATAAGTAATCTGGGTTGTAATCGATTAAAGCTTCTTTTTGTACTTGTACTAATGGTTTATCAGTTGGTGTACCTTTAACTGCTGGTAATTTTAAATCATTAAAGATTACGCTACCGTAACCGTAGTCACCATATACACGGAATGCATTTGGATATGCAGCCATTTTCATGAATGTTGCATCACCAGTTTTAGCGATAATTTTATCATGTAATTTGCTTGCTTTTTCATCATACTTTTTAAACCATTCTTTTGTTTCTTTCTCTTTACCAAGAATTTGGCCTACTTCTTCAAACTTTGGATGCCATTGATCTAATGGAGTGTTTAACATAACTGTTGGTGCAATTTTAGATAATTGATCGTAAATCTTTTCTTGACGATTATTTACAAGAATTAAGTCTGGTTTTGCAGCAGCTACTGCTTCGATGTTAATTTTATCGCCCCAAGCAGAACCAACTGGTTTAACGTCTTTTAATTTATTTGCAATATGTGCATCAATTTTTTCTTGAGATGTATTAGCTGTAATAATTGGTTTCATACCAAAGATTAATAATTCTTCTGTTGAACCACTAAGGTCAGCAATTTTCTTTGGATTTGCAGGGATTTTAATTTCCCCTTTTGCATGTTTTACAGTGCGCTCTTCAGTCTTCGCATCTGCTTTCTTTTCTTCTTCTTTGTTAGAACAAGCTGCAAATAGTACAGAAGTAACCACTAGTACCATTGCTAATAGTGCCATTTTAAAATTCTTCATGTTCCCACTCCTTCTGGCTGTATTTATCTTATAATTTAGGATGAACTATAAGAAACAAAAATAACAATTAATCAATATATATTTATTAATCGTTGTTAATGACCCATTCTAACGGGCGTTCAACTTCCCATTTATAAGTAAGAAGCTCAACGTCCATTAGAAGTCCCCCTCTTTACGAGGGGGTTCTACTTATGCTTTTTTACGCAATTGATTACTAATCATCGCTAAATCATATGTTAAACAAATCGGTTTACAGTTTACTGGACATGGAACGATTTGCGCTTCAATCTCAAACACGTTACGAAGTGTTTCACTTGTCATAACCTCATCTGGCGTTCCTTGTTTCATTAACTTACCTGCTTTTAATGCAATCATATGATCAGAGAAACGAGAAGCATGATTTAAATCGTGAATAACCATCACAATTGTCCTACCTTCTTCTTGGTTCAATTTCTTCAGTAAGTTTAATACTTCAAGTTGATGTGCCATATCTAAATATGTCGTTGGTTCATCTAATACAAGTAAATCTGTTCCTTGTGCAAGAGCCATCGCAATCCATACCCTTTGACGTTGACCACCTGATAAGGCTTCTGCTGAACGATTTGCGAACTCTGTCATTCCCGTCACTTCAAGTGCCCAATGAATGTAGCGATAGTCTTCTTCTTTCAATGTTCCAAATCCTTTTTGATGAGGAAAACGTCCATATGAAACAAGTTCAAACACAGTAAGGCCTGTTGGCACTTCTGCAGTTTGTGGTAAGATCGCCATTTTCTTTGCGATTTCTTTCGTTGGCTGTTTCTCAATTGCTTTTCCATCAAGATAAACAGTACCTTTTTTCGCCTTCAAAATACGAGAAGCCGTTTTTAATAATGTGGATTTCCCACAACCATTTGGTCCAATAATCGTTGTAATTTTTCCTTCCGGAATTTCAACTGTTAATCCATCAATAATTAATCCTTCATTATAGCCAACAGATACCGAATCAACTGCTAAAGTTGCCATACAAAAAGCCTCCCTTTATTTTGTCCTCATAAGTAAATATATGAAATATGGTGCACCAATTACAGAAATAACAAGACCGACCGGTATTTCTGAAGTTGGCAACACACTTCTTGAAATTACATCTGCAAATAAAAGCAAGAACGTTCCTATTAATGCTGCAGTTGGTAACATGATTTGATGTTTACCACCAACAAGGCGTCTCGCTAAATGAGGAGCCATTAAACCGATAAAACCTATTCCGCCTGCCACCGCAACAGATGCACCAGCTAAACAAACTGCAATAAATAATAATTTACGTCTTTCTTTTTCTACGTTTACACCAAGGCCAACAGCTGTAGAGTCGCCTAAATTCATTACATTTAATATGTGTGCTTTACTAATAGCAAGCGGTAAGAAAATAACCATCCATGGAAGTACACTTAATACGAATTTCCAATCTGTACCCCAGAGACTTCCTGCTAACCAAATCGTAGCAAAACGAAAATCGTTAGATGTCATCTTCATAGAGAAAATTAAACTAACAGCACCAAATCCAGCCGCAACAGCAATACCAACAAGTATTAATCGAGTCGATGAAACGCCGTCTTTCCATGCTAATAAGTAAATAATAACTGCCGCTAATATCGCACCAACTAGGGCGAAAAATGGAAGGATAAATACAGATAAAAATGTACCCGTCCCAACTTTTCCAAAGAAAAAGTAGACGAATATAACAACCGTTAATCCCGCTCCAGCGTTAATACCTATAATACCTGGATCAGCAAGTGGATTTCTTGATAGCCCTTGCAGAATTGCACCTGACATGGCTAACGCAGATCCTACTAATATAGCGATAACCATACGCGGCATACGAAATTCAAATAAAATAACTGACTGATCTTCAGCCCCGAGTCCAACCAATGACTTTAATACATCCATTGGTGGTATTTTAAAAGTTCCTGTATTTAAACTAATAAGAAATATAGAAATGATTAATCCTACTAAAACTGTTAAAACAGAAACGTTCTTTTTTGTTAAAATACTCGTCCTCACATTTTTCCTCTCCCTTCGTTACGTGCTAAGTAGAGGAAGAATGGAACCCCAATTAGCGCTGTAATTGCTCCAATTGGTGTTTCAAATGGTGGATTAATAACGCGAGATAACATATCTGCACACTCAATTAACAATCCACCTAAGACTGCAGAACATGGAATAACCCATCTATAGTCTGAGCCTACTAGGAAACGAGTCATATGTGGAATTACAAGACCAACAAACCCAACTGACCCTGCCATAGAAACTGCAGAACCTGTTAACACAAGAACAAGTACTGTTCCGATAAATTTAATTAATGTCGTATTTTGACCAAGTCCAATCGCAATTTCTTCACCGAAGCTCAAAATTGTAATATACCTCGACATCATAATTGCAATAAAGAGACAAACTAGACCAATTGGCACTAACATATTAATACTTTGCCATTTCACTCCAGCAACTCCGCCTGCATTCCACATACTCACCTCTTGGGCAAGATTGAAATACAGCGCAATTCCAGATGAAATTGCCCCTAATAAAGCACTAATTGCTGCACCTGCTAAAGCTAATTTCACAGGTGTTAATCCACCTGGTGAAGAAGACCCAATTCCATATACAATACTTGCGCCAAACGCAGCTCCAATAAAAGATGCGATAACAAACATTAAATAAGGTGAATTAGGGAAGAATGCATACATAATTGCAATCCCGAATACAGCGCCATCTGTAATCCCCATTAACGATGGTGATGCAAGTGGATTTCGCGTCATACCTTGCATAATTGCTCCTGATACCGCTAAAAAGGCACCTGCAACTACGCCCCCTATTGCTCTAGGCATGCGAAGTTCTTGAATTACGTTATGATGCGTAATAGAACCATCAAACTGAAACACAGCTTGCCATACGGTCTTTAAACTAATATCTGCCGCGCCAAACGAAATAGAAACTGCCATGCTTAAAGCTAATAAAATTGTACCCGCTACTAAAATGATAGAAGCGATGAGCGGCCTGCTCTTAATCTCTTTAACACTCTCTTCTTGTTGTTCTATACTCCTTGCGCTCGCTTCCATCCCTCAACCATCCTAACCAAAAACATATATTTAATAAAATGAAATTTATTCTCAAATAGTAATAAAAAAATTAGGTGAATTGGCTTATTCTTGATAATGATTATCAGAATCAGACACTTTCTATTCTACCCACCGCTTCAAAAGGCTGTCAACCATTATTTTGAAATACAAATTCATATAAATTGACAATGTAATGAACAGTTGATGTTCATCTGTCACTGACTATCAGTAATAACCAATTAAGCTTCCGTAGAATAACTCATTCCTCTTATGGGTATAAAAAAAGAAGAGTAATCTGTTCACTCTTCTTTTTCTTACTTATTTAACTTTGCTTCAATTTTTACAATTAATTCATCTTCTGTTGGAGCTGCAACTGGACGATTATTTACAAATGCGAATGATTTTTTACGACCAGGACCACAGTAAGACTGGCATGCAACTTCAATCGTTGCACATGAATCTACTTTTTTTAACTTCGGAATTAACGTTTTAACGTTCGTTGCCTGACAATCATCGCACACACGAAATTCGTTTCCCATTATATAACACTTCCTCTATTTTAAACTTTTCTCAAGTACATTTAAAAATAAACACTAAATGGTATTTTACCGCTCTTTTAAGCTCGTTGCAAGTTTCCTTGCGACGCTCTTTCCTTCATATAAAGCTACATATTTTTATGCTCTCCTACAGAAGCTTCCATCATTCTTGGCAAAATTTATCCCGCTGTTTGCGGGCAGTAAGACTTCCGCCTTAAAATTCGGCGAATGTGAGAGAGTTAGGTAGAAAATCCACTGCCCGTAAAAACCCCTAATAATCAGCGGGAGACGGAAAAAACTTTCACTGATTAAAGTTTCACTTTATTCCTTTCATCGAAATCTACCATATTTTTAAAAGCTTTGTATAAAAGCACATTTTTTTGCCCATTATAAAAATAGGAAGTTCATAAAAAGAAAGGGAGTTGAATCTATGAAAGTAAGACAAGATGCTTGGACAGACGAGGATGATTTATTACTTGCTGAAACGGTACTTCGCCATGTTAGAGAAGGAAGTACGCAATTAAATGCATTTGAGGAGGTAGGAGATCAGTTAAATCGCACATCCGCTGCTTGTGGTTTCCGCTGGAATGCCGTTGTTCGCTATAGTTATGAGCAGGCTCTTCAACTAGCAAAAAAACATCGTAAAGATAAAATGCGTGCTGCGAGCGGTGAACAAGCGAAAAAACGTTTACTTTATACACCACCAGCTTCAGGAGCGATAGCTGATTATGAAGAACTAGTACAAGAGGAAACAACTGTACAGTATAAAGAAGCTAGTCTATATCAAGAGCCTACTATCCCTGCTGTAAAAAGCTCTATCACAATGCAAGATGTTATTTACTTTTTACAAACCGTTGGATCTTCAAATATTAAATTAACCGGTCTTGAAAACGAGAATACGAGATTGAAACAAGAAATTAAATCACAAATCTTGCGAAATGAAGAACTAGAAAAGAAACTAGAAAAATTAGAACAACAATCTCATACTGTACAAGAGGATTACGAAACACTTATGAATATTATGAACCGCGCTCGTAAATTAGCAGTAATGGATGATGAGGAACGTTCACAAACTTCTTTCCGAATGGATCGAAACGGTAATTTAGAAAAAATTGCAGAATAAAAAGGATGCATGCAATGCATCCTTTTTATTATTTCACTTCAAGCACACATGCTTCTTTTACTTTAAAATCTCTCTTTATATATGGGAAAACTCCTTTCATCATTTTTTGCTATAATAGAGATTGTCATTTTAAAGATAAGGGGTTAGTTATATGAGCAATTCCCGTTCAATTTTATCTCAGCCAGAGTGGCGTATTGTAGATCAGTCTAGTTTAGGACCGACATTCCATGCCTTGCAATCATTCGCAATGGATGACACATTATGCACAAGTATTGGGAATGGCGCATCCGCTGCAACAATGCGTTCTTGGGTTCATCACAATACAATCGTTCTCGGCATTCAAGATTCACGCCTACCACACTTAGAAGAAGGTATTTCCTTTTTAAAAGAAAACAACTTCAATGTTATCGTTCGTAATTCCGGTGGACTTGCGGTCGTACTTGATGAAGGTGTGTTAAACGTATCACTTTTATTCCAAGAAACAGAAAAAGGTATCGATATTGATCTGGGATACGATACAATGTGGCATTTAATTAAGGAAATGTTAAAAGATTACGACGTTACAATCGAGGCAAAAGAAATTGTTGGTTCTTATTGTCCTGGTAGCTATGATTTAAGTATTCGCGACCAAAAATTCGCAGGTATTTCTCAGCGCCGTATTCGCGGTGGGGTTGCTGTACAAATTTACTTATGTGCTACAGGAAGCGGATCGGAACGCGCTGCGCTTGTTCGCGACTTTTACAATGTAGCAATTCAAGGAGAAGAAACACGCTTCACGTATCCTGAAATTGTACCGAGTACAATGGCCTCACTCTCAGAATTACTTGGTGAAACAATTACAGTACAAGATTTAATGATGCGTCTTTTAAAAACATTACAGCAATTCGCTCCAAAGTTAACACCATCTCAATTAACAGTAGATGAAGTTCCTTTATATGAGACGAGTTTACAGCGTATTATTGATCGTAATAATAAAGCACTTGGCTTAGAAAAATAAAAACGACCACCCTAAGGGTGGTCGTTTTTCATAGCAATTCATTATAGAATTAAAGTGCTTGAGCTGCTGTAATTAAAGCTAACTTGTACACTTCTTCTTCGTTACATCCACGAGATAGATCATTTACAGGCATGTTTAAACCTTGTAAGATCGGTCCTACTGCTTCGAAGTTACCTAAGCGTTGAGCGATTTTGTAGCCAATATTACCAGCTTCTAAGCTTGGGAATACGAATACGTTAGCATCACCTTTAATTGTAGAACCTGGAGCTTTTTTCTCAGCTACAGATGGTACGAATGCAGCATCGAATTGGAATTCTCCATCTAAAGTTAATTCTGGAGCCATTTCTTTTGCAATGCGAGTTGCTTCTACAACTTTTTCTGTTTCTGGAGATTTTGCAGAACCTTTTGTAGAGAAGCTTAACATAGCAACTCGTGGGTCAATGCCAAATAGTTCAGCAGTTTTCGCACTTTCAATACCAATTTCAGCTAAATCTTGACTGTTTGGTGCAATGTTAATTGCGCAATCAGCGAATACATATTTCTCTTCTTCGCGTACCATGATGAATACGCCAGAAGTTTTTGTAACGCCTGGTTTTGTTTTAATAATTTGAAGTGCTGGACGAACTGTATCAGCTGTAGAGTGAGCTGCACCACTTACTAAACCATGTGCTTTGCCCATGTATACAAGCATTGTACCGAAGTAGTTTTCGTCTTTAAGGATTTTACGAGCGTCTTCTTCAGTTGCTTTACCTTTACGGCGTTCAACGAAAGATGCTACCATTGCATCCATTTCTTCGTATGTAGCTGGGTCATAAATATCAACGCCTGCTAATGTTAAATTCATGCTAGCAGCTTTTGCGCTAATTTCTTCTTTATTACCAACTAAAATTGGTTTTACTAACTCTTCTTTTGCTAAACGCTCTGCAGCGCCTAAAATTCTTTCATCAGTTCCTTCAGGAAGTACGATAGAAATGCCTTTTCCTTGAACTTTTTCTTTTACTGTTGTAAATAAGTTGCTCACGAATAAACCCTCCTACATATGTTAAAAAAACTCTATCTTTAAGAATACTGCTTTTCCTCTATATTTTAAACTTATAGCTCCCAAAAAATAGATAAAATGAAAATGATTATATTTTCATAAAATTCAGCCTAAAAATATGTCCTACTTAAGCCTTATTTTCTCCCGTTTTCTAATAAATATAAATGTGACAATTTTATGTGCCGAAACTTTATATAGATGATTTTAAAACTATATATGCTATAGTTAACGTGTAAAACTATCATTAACTGAGGTGAATAGAATGAGTGAAGCAACAACAACGTTAGATGGCTGGTATTGTCTACATGATTTACGTTCTATTGATTGGGCTGCATGGAAAACATTATCTAGCGACGAACGCGGACAAGCTGTGTCTGAATTTTTAAATGTCGTTGAAAAATGGAACGAAGTAGCTACTGCAAAAAAAGGTAGTCACGCAATGTATACAGTTGTTGGTCAAAAAGCTGATATTATGCTTATGATTTTACGTCCAACAATGGAAGAATTAAATGAAATTGAAACAGAATTAAATAAAACAACATTAGCTGAATATATGGTTCCTGCATATTCTTACGTATCTGTTGTTGAACTAAGCAACTATCTTCCAGCTGATGAAGATCCATACCAAAACCCACAAATCTTAGCTCGCTTATATCCAGACCTACCAAAGGCAAATCACATTTGCTTCTATCCAATGGACAAGCGTCGCCAAGGTGATGACAACTGGTACATGCTTCCTATGGAAGAACGTAAAAAAATGATGTACAGTCATAGTAAAATTGGGCGCCAGTACGCAGGTAAAGTACGCCAAGTTATTTCAGGATCAGTCGGATTCGACGATTTCGAGTGGGGCGTAACATTATTCGCTGATGATGTTCTTCAATTTAAGAAACTTATATATGAAATGCGCTTCGATGAAGTAAGTGCTCGTTATGGTGAATTCGGAACATTTTTCGTTGGAAACATTTTACCGAACGAAAAAATAGAGAAATTTTTACACATATAAAGTGAAACTTTAATCAGCCCTCATCAATCGGGCTGCCTGGCCAATAGCTGGATAAATAGTAAAAAAGGAACGAAATTCGTTCCTTTTTTTATTTCCCTCTATATTTCTCCTCAAAAAACTCCTTTTCTCCGCAAATTTGAACAAAAATCGACAAATTCTTTTCAAATTTCTTGTAAAATTGTAACCTTTTTATATATAAAATTATGCTAAAATGATACGAGCTATATGCTAAATAACGATGCGAAGGTGATAATCTATATGAAGAAAATCTTGTCTATTTTACTATTGCTCGTATTGTCAATTTCTTCCTTAGAAGTAACAACATCCCATGCGGAAGAAAAAATACATATTGAGGCAGCCGCTGCACTTCTATTTGATGCAGATACAGGAAAAATACTGCATGAGCAAAATCCAGATGAATTACTAGCTATCGCTAGTATGTCAAAATTAATTGTTGTTTATGCTGTTTTAGAGGCAATTAAAGAAGGGAAAATTACTTGGGATACAAAAGTAAATATTTCTGATTATGCTTATGAAGTCTCTCGTAATAACGAATTCTCTAACGTACCGTTTGAAAAAGGACGTCAATATACTGTAAAAGAATTATATCATTCTATCGTTATCTTCTCTGCGAATGGATCTAGTATTGCTTTAGCAGAACTTCTTGCAGGAAGCGAAAAAAACTTCTTAAATCTTGCAAATGACCATGCAAAAAAACTAGGGTTAAAGAAATATAAATTTGTAAACGCTACTGGGTTAAATAACGCTGATTTAAAAGGGAAACATCCTGAAGGAACTGATCCGAATGGAGAAAACTCCATGTCAGCTCGCGATATGGGTATTCTTTCAAAAACAATTATTACAAAGTATCCAGAAATGCTAGAGGATACAAAACAAAGATTTAGAAACTTCCCGGATAATCATCCGAAGCCAATTCGTATGGAAAACTGGAACTGGATGCTACCAGGTGCTGCTTTCGCTTATGAAGGGTCAGATGGTTTGAAAACAGGAAGTTCTGATACGGCTGGATATGGATTCACTATTACAGCAAAACGTGGTGATTTACGTCTTATTTCCGTTATTATTAAGACAAAATCAATGGACGAGCGTTTCACAGAATCTCGTGCATTAATTGAATATGGATTTAATAGCTTCGAAAAACAAAAGCTGAAAATTGATAAAAATAATACAATCTCTGTAGTAAAAGGGAAAGCAGATCAAGTAACTGTTGCACCTGAAAAAGAAATAACAGTAATTGCGAAAAAGGGTGACAAATCACCTTACAAAATTTCTACTGAAGCAGATAAGTCACTCGCTGAAGATGGACATTTAATTGCTCCTATTAAGAAAGGTACAAAGGTGGGTTCCATCGTTTTAGAATCAACTGATAAATATGGTTTCTTAGATGGAAATAAGAGCATGAAGGTTGCTGCAAAAACGACAGAAGAAGTAGAAAAAGCAAATTGGTTCGTATTAACAATGCGTTCCGTTGGTGATTTCTTCTCAAACTTATGGTCCAAAATATTTTAATGATAAAAAGCTAGCACACGCTAGCTTTTTTATTTTCCTCTCTCAATGTAAAACTTCGTTTGGTTGTCATATCTGAGTCCTTTTCCTCATACGTATGAACTAGTAATTGTTCCACACTTCATCTAGAGATAAAGTGAAACTTTAATCAGTGGGGGTTTTGTTCATCCCCCACTGATTATTAGCCTTCACCAATCGGGCGTTTAGGGGCAGTTTGATCTCCGACCCACCTTCTTTGCTCCAGCCAAATTTTAAGGTGGGAGTCTTACTGCCCATTAAAGCGGGATAAACCTCTTTCCAAAAGGTATTCCACAAAGAGAGGTGACACATAATGGGTGTTATTGCTTATAACGAAGAAGATGTAAAGTTATTAGCTAGACTGATGCGTGCTGAAGCCGAAGGAGAAGGGCAACAAGGAATGCTAATGGTCGGAAACGTTGGGGTAAATCGTGTCCGTGGAAATTGTTTAGATTTTAAAAAGATACGTAATTTACGTCAAATGGTTTATCAAAATCCTGGTGGTTTTGAGGCAACTCAAAAAGGATATTTTTATCAGCGAGCGAGGGAGCAAGATATCGCATTAGCAAGACGGACCATTCAAGGACAACGTTTTTGGCCCGCTAACTTTGCCTTATGGTTTTTTAGGCCTGAAGGTCCTTGTCCGCCAACTTGGTATGACCAACAAAATTCTGGTCGCTTTAAAAAGCACTGCTTCTTCCAGCCATCTGCCGGAGACTGTCCAAGCGTATATTAGGCAATGAAAATGAGGAGGGATTTTTGAATGGCACAGCAACAAAACCCGTACTATGGAACAGGTTTTTATCAACCATCAGGCACTTACGTACAACCACAACAAATGACCGCGCAGCAACAGCAACAACAGCAAGCAATGCAACAACAAGCTGCTCAGGCTCAACTTGCAGTTTCTCAAGGGATGTTACCGCTCGAGCAATCATACATTGAAAACATTCTTCGCTTAAATAAAGGAAAGCAAGCTACAGTTGTAATGACTTATGAGCGTGGTAGCTCGCTCGGTACACAATCTTATACAGGGATTATCGAAGCGGCCGGACGTGATCATATCGTTATTAGTGAACCACAATCAGGGAAACGTTTTTTACTATTAATGATCTACTTAGATTATGTAGAATTCCCAGAAGAGATTACGTATTTACCTAGTCAACAAGCAACTTATGCTCCGAGACCATAAAAAAAAGCTGGCAAATGCCAGCTTTTGTTTTTTTATAACCCTTTTACTACTGCAGTTCCTACTAAAATCCACGCCACAATAAACGCTACACCACCAAGAGGTGTAATTGGACCAAAGAACTTAATACCTGTCGTACTTAGTGCGTAAAGACTACCTGAGAACATAATAATCCCAGCTACCATAAGCCAACCAGCAGTAGTTAAAAGTGATGATTGAATCTTATCCATCAATAGAGCAACTACGAATAGTCCACCTGCATGAAACATTTGATATGTAACGCCTGTTTTCCAAACTTCTAACATTTTCGCAGAAATTTTATTTTCTAAACCATGTGCCCCAAAGGCTCCTAACGCAACAGATAGCCCCGCTGCAATACAACCTAGTAAAAAGAAAATTTTCATCTTAATTCCCCTTTTTTACTTTTATCATAAGCAATTTTTTCATATAAGCCAAACGATTTAATCCTTAAAAATCAAATAAAGAATTACCATTTGCACCTTCTTCTTTTATATACACAGGTTCTCCAGAAACCGGTATAACTGGTTGGACTGGTTGAACTGTTGTTATAGGCTGCGATCCAATTACTTGCGATTGAATTTGCGGCTCTCTATACGTAGAAGATTCAACCTGTTCATCTAATAGTAAATCGCATAAAGCACGCACAACTAATAAATGATCTTTTGATTTTTGTCCTTCACTACTTTTTGCCTTTGCAATTTCATTCGCCATTTTATTTAAAATCTTATCGCTCGATATTTGCATTCCTTATCACCTCGTACTTTGTAGTTCTTTCTCAAATTGCCCCAGCTTCTCTACTGAACCAAATACTATTATCATATCATGTTCTTGCAATTTTTCCTGCCCCGTCGGATTATGTATAATATCTCCACTTCTCAAAATCGCTAAAATTGTTACATCAAATTGATTTCTCACATCACTCTCTAGTAACGATTTATTGACTAAGATAGAATCGTTTCCGACTGAAATTTCTTCAATTACAAATGATTGCTCTATTCCATACAGTACTGTATCAATATAATGAACTGTTAGCGGATTCGCAATACCTTTTGCAATATGAATTCCTGCCATACTAGATGGATTAATAACCTTATTTGCACCAGCACGCCTTAATTTTTCTTCGGTTTCTTGCTTTTCCGCTCTTGCTACAATTTTAATTGCATCGTTTAATCCTCTTGCCGTTAATGTAATAAATACATTTTCAGCATCATTTGCAACAATAGCAACTAAACCAGCCGCTTTTGAAATCCCAGCATGATGTAAAACTTGATCCTCCGTCGCATCTCCATGTATATACAAAAGCTTTTCCTTCTCTAATATGCTTTCATCTTTATCGACAACAACAAATGGAATTTTCTTTTCTTGCAATTCATGTACAACTTGAAGCCCCACTCTACCGCAACCACATACTATAATGTGATTTTGTAACTGTGCTATTTGTTTATCCATCTTCTTCCTCCGCACTGCATGAAATAAATTCCCTTCAATAATTATAGCTGCCACTACTCCAATTGCATATGTAACAATACCAACACCAACAGGAATAATAAGGAGCGCAAATACTTTCCCTGCTTGCGTTACAGGAACGGCATCTCCGTATCCAACAGTCAATACAGTAATCATCGTCATCCAAAATGCTTGAAACAAACTAATCTCTTCAATTGTCATAAATCCTAGTGTTCCTAAAATTACAACAAAGGTCATACATACAACAGCTATCCATAATTGCTTACGTGCATTCATATCGTGTTTCAACTCTTTTCTCTATCTACAATCTTTGCCAGTGGAAATAAAATACGTATATACTAGATACGGAATCTATGAAAGAGGTTGATATAATGAAGACATTTCTTTCCGCCTTACAATGGGCACTATTTATTTTAGCGGGAAGCCTTATTGTACCAATTAGTGTCGCAACTAGTTATGGTCTTGATGGCGCTGAAGCTATCGCATTCGTACAAAGAACATTATTTGTTCTAGGCTTTGCTGGTCTCTTGCAAGCTATATTTGGGCATAAACTTCCTATTCAAGAAGGTCCTGCTGGCCTTTGGTGGGGAATTTTCTCCCTTTACGCAAGTTTAGGTGTCATATTATTTGGATCAAGCAATGAGACACTTAAAGTTCTTCAATATGCTTTTTTATTAAGCGGTATTATTTGCATTATTCTTAGCGTTTTTGGACTCATTGATAAACTAGTTCGCTACTTTACACCGACAGTTATTGGAACATATTTATTTCTTCTTGTCACGCAACTCAGTGGCTCCTTCTTAAAAGGAATGTTTGGTCTTGATGGACAACATACAGAAGTACAACCAAAAGTATTTATTCTTTCACTCATTGTTATTTTACTATCCTTTTTCATTATGAAGCTACCTATTATTGGACAATATTCCGTTCTCTTCAGTATTGTCTGCGGCTGGATTTTATTTGCATGCTTCGGATTATCTAATCCTGTAACACCTGTAACAGATATAATTCGTCTTCCATCTCTATTCGTTTTCGGAATGCCTCGCGTTGAATGGAACATGGCAATCACAGTCATTTTCGTTACACTATTACTTCTAACAAATATGTTAGCAAGTATTCGTGTTGTACAAAAGGTTGTTTCTAAGTACGAAACAGATGCAGCTCCAGATCGATTTAAACAAGCTGGCATTATAACGGGAATAAATCAATTGCTAGGCGGTCTATTTTCAGCTATTGGACCTGTTGCCATTTCTGGATCAGCAGGATTTATTGCAACGACTAATATTTATAAACGCCTTCCATTTATATTAGGATCAAGCTTTATTATTGCCGTTAGTATATTCCCAAAAATCACTTCATTCTTTGCAGCAATCCCAGTTGCAGTTGGTTATGCCGCTATTTATCCTGTATTCGCAAGCATGATTGGCCTCGCCTTTCGAGAATACGAAACTGTCCAGGATAAAGAACGATTATTTAAAGTAGCCGGTCTTTCCATCTTTACAGGAGTCGGGGTTATGTTTGTTCCAGCAGGAGCATATTCCACACTTCCACCATTTCTAGCATCTTTTTTAAGTAACGGTCTCGTTCTTGGATCTGTAATGGCAATCTTGCTAGAAATACTATTTTCTCGTTCCACGGCAAAACAAATATCTTAAATTGGAAAACTTCCATTATTGCACTCTACCTTTAGAGTTGTTACGATAAAATTAAACTTTAATCATTGGGGTTTTATTCATCCCCAATGATTATTAACCAATATTATGAGCAACACACTCATAATAATTTATCTACTTCTTTTCAAAGAGGTTTGATGTCTTACTATTATTCCTCAACATCTTCATGAACATGTATTTTGATTTCAATTAAAGAAAGGAATTTTCTATATGACTTATAAAATGATTGTTTTAGATTTAGATGATACTTTATTACGTGATGACCATACTATTTCACCTCGTACGAAAGAAGCTTTAATGACTGCACAGGAGCGCGGCGTTAAAGTTGTACTTGCTTCTGGGCGCCCAACGTTTGGTATGCGCAATGTTGCAAAAGAACTTCGATTAGAAGAATACGGTAGCTTCATTCTATCCTTTAACGGAGCAAAAATTATTAACTGTAAAACAAATGAAGAAATCTTTAGTAGCACACTATCTCCTGAAATCGTTCACAACCTATTTGAAATTAGTAAAACTGAAGATGTATGGATCCATACTTACATTGGCGATGATATCGTAACAGAAGAAAATAATCCGTATACTGAAATTGAGGGCGACATTACTGGTATGCCAATCGTTGTAGTAGATGATTTTAAAGCCGCTGTAACAGAGCCTGTAGTAAAAGTATTAATGAACAAAGAAGCTGAACGCCTTGTTGAAGTAGAAAAGAAACTACAAAAACAACTAGAAGGCCAATTAAGCGTGATGCGTTCAAAACCATTCTTCTTAGAATTTACTGAATATGGTGTTACAAAAGGAACAAGCCTAAACCAACTCATCCAAAAACTTGGTATTAAACGCGAAGAAGTTATCGCAATGGGCGATAGCTATAACGACCAAGCGATGATTGAATTCGCAGGTCTTGGCGTTGCAATGGGTAATGCACCAGATGATATTAAAGAAATTGCAAACTATGTAACAGATACAAATATGAACGATGGCGTTGCAAAAGTTGTAGAGAAATTCGTTTTAAAAACAGAAGTACTTGTTTAATATTTTCATTCATAAAACCTATTTGAAGTCAAACACTTCAAATAGGTTTTTATTTAAATTCTCGTGCTTTTGTGACTATATTTTGAACTTTGCACTATTCTCGTAGTGTAAACTTTCTTTTTGTATATAATGAAACAAAATAGACTATTTTATTTTGAAAAAGAATACAAATTTACTATAAACAAGCATACGTTAAAGGAGGCTACTTTACATGTTATCTACACCAATCGGACGATTAAGAGCAATTGGACTAGTTGAGGGGATTTCTTTCCTATTACTATTATTTGTAGCAATGCCATTGAAATACTTCGCAGGATTTGCAACAGCTGTTAAAATTACAGGCATGGCTCATGGTGTTCTATTTATTCTATTCATCTTTGCAGTCATTCAAGTAACAATCGTACACCGTAAATCAATTTTATGGGCACTTGGGGCATTCGTTTCATCAGTTATCCCATTTGGTACTTTTGTACTAGATGCAAAATTAAAGAACGAGCAACAATGATAATAAAAAGGTAGTTAACGACTGTTAACTACCTTTTCTATTTACCCCGATTGGTGAGGGCTGATAATCAGTAGGGGGTGAACAAAACCCCCACTGATTAAAGTTTCACTTTACAAATTTGGAATTTCCCAATCAATTTCTCTCTCATCCATATTAGCTAAAATCGTATTTACTTTAGAGTACGGCTTACTTCCAAAGAAACCACGTCTTGCTGACAATGGGCTTGGATGTACAGATTCGATAATATGATGATTTGGATTCGTAATTAACTTCTTCTTCGCCTGTGCATGGCGTCCCCACAATATGAAAATAATTGGTTTTTCACGTTCATTTAATAGCTCAATTACACGATCAGTGAAATGCTCCCATCCTTTTCCTTTATGAGAATTTGCTTCACCTTGCCGAACTGTTAATACAGTATTTAATAATAAAACTCCTTGCTCTGCCCACTTTACTAAATAACCGTTATTTGGAATGCCATACCCATATTCATCTCGAAGTTCTTTATACATATTTAACAACGACGGTGGCGTTTTAATACCGGGTTGCACAGAAAAGCTTAAACCATGCGCTTGATCCGGTCCATGGTATGGATCTTGTCCTAAAATAACGACCTTTGTATTTTCATAACTTGTATACTCTAGAGCGTTAAAAATATCTTCTATCTTTGGATAAACAACATGTGTACTGTATTCTTCTTTCAAAAAATTAGTCAATTCGCGATAATATTCTTTCTCAAATTCTGGTGCCAATAACGGCCCCCAATCATTTTTTAAAACATTTTCCATACTGTCACTTCCTGTCTAATTAATTCAACATATCCTGTTTTGTAAATACTATGAACGAAATAATAAGGGAAACAACTGCCCAAACAGTTAAATTCATCAAAGAAAATCCCATCGATAAACCTTGTAATGCAGGTAATTTTCCTGATAAATAATCCGTTAATGATAGGTTCACACTAAAAATATATTTTGCGCCTTCCCAAGACGTTGCAAATGAACTTAAAATACCACCTGCAATTAATGCAGCTAACATAACACCCATACCAGCTGGTGTATTGCGAATTAAAACAGAAACCATAAACGATATAGTTCCGACAACGATAGCAACAAACCAAGCTAATCCGTACGCCATTAAAATATATTGCCACTGCGGAATAAGATGTACAAAATTCGTATTTAACGTTTCCTTATCAATGACAAATCCAGTTAAAACAGGTAAATTCCATCCCGAGTACCCAAATACAAGCCCTGATAATATGTAAGCAAACAAACCTACAAGAAGCAGTATGAGCGAAATGAAAAATAACATCGTCACGTATTTACTAAGTAGTATTTTCCAGCGCCGAATCGGCCGCGTAAGTAACATCTTCATCGTCCCATCACTTCGTTCTCCTGAAACGATATCAATAGCGACAATCATCACGAGAAGCGGAATAAACAATGTAATCCCTTGTTCAATAAATGCTCTGACAAAAGTCGGTGCGCCCGGCGCCATCGGGTTAATATCATGATCTAAATAATATTGTTGTTGCTCAACTCTTACTTTTAACCAATCACGCCATTCTTCTGGCAACCTAGAATTGTTCAACCGGTTCTGAGAATCAACAATTTGCTGTTGCAATGAAACTTTCCAATCCGTTGTACCGAGTCTTTTTTGTGTCGTTTCTATTTCACGATACTGCGCATACACAAAAAGCGGGATCAATATTGCTAAAATAAGCATGACAACAAAAATACGTTTCTTACGGTAAATCTTTTCTGATTCATTTAAAACTAGATTCGCAAATTCACGCATGCTGCTCACCCCTTGTGAGTTCAATAAATAAATCTTCTAGCGTAAATACAAGCTCCTTAACGCTATGCACATCTATCTCATTTTCTACAAAGTGTTTATTCCAACTACTTATAGATGCAATATCCATGCGGCATAGTAATCGCTCGCCTTCTACACTCACTTCTCTTACTTCCTCGGCCGCTTCTAGCATATCTTTCGCCTTAGAAATTGGTGTAACAATCCATTCTACACGATCACTTGCTGTTTTAATTAACTCTTCAACCTTGGCAACTGTTATCATTTTTCCTTTATGAATAATTGCGACACGATCACATATCATTTGTACTTCACTTAGCAAGTGACTTGAAATAAACACGCTCATATTTTCTTCTTTCACAAGCGTATGTATAAATTCTCTAAGTTCTCTAATCCCGGCTGGATCTAAACCATTCGTTGGCTCATCTAATATGAGCAACTTCGGATTCCCAAGGAGCGCCTGCGCAATTCCAAGGCGCTGTTTCATACCGAGTGAGTACGTTTTTACCTTGTCATGAATTCTTTCATCCAAATGAACCATTTGAGCAATTTCAATAATACGTTCATCTGATATATCACCTAACATACGAGCAAATTGCTTTAAATTTTCCCATCCTGTTAAATATGTATACAGTTCTGGGTTTTCAACGATACTCCCAATTTGACGCATCGCTTCTCTGAAATTTTCCTTAATTGAATAACCACCGATAGAAATCGTACCTTCTGTCGCCTTAATCAATCCGACTAACATTCGAATGGTAGTCGTCTTTCCAGCACCATTCGGTCCTAGGAACCCGAACACTTCTCCTTGCTTTACATCAAAGGAAATATTCTCTACAAGAGTCTTCTTTCCAATTACCTTCTTCAAGTCTCGCACGGAAAGTATCGTCGTCATTTTACCCCTCCTTGTTCTAGTTTTAACTTACTCACAACATTTTGAACTAATCGTTCTGCCATATATGTGTACCCTACTTCATTCGGGTGAAAATGATCAGAGTATAATAAATCTTTTCCACGGTTTTGGAATAAATCAAATGTCGGTGTAATATATACATTTTTATCATTTAACGCTAACTTCTCTAAAGAAGCGTTCCAATCCACAACAATGTTTGAAGACCCTTTTAAATCTTCTACATCTTCAAAAGGATTATATAAACCTAGCCAAAAAATAGGGCTATCTGTATTTAACTTACGAATTTGTTCTATAATTTTCTTAGCTTCATTTTGGAACGTTTCCGTATCAGGACGGTATGTTTCTAAATCTATCTTTCCAAGCGATTCCCAGCCTGGAAATAAATCATTTCCGCCAATTGTTAAAACGATCACATCTGCTTGCTTAATTGAATATTGAGCACCGCTGCTTTCAATTTGTTTTAATAAATCGGGCATTTTCGCACCACTCACTGCCAAGTTAGTTAGTGCAACCTTTTGCTTATAATCTTTTTGTAAATCTTCTTTCATTCGTCCAATATAGCCAATGCCTTCTTTATCACCGACGCCGCGCGTTAACGAATCACCTAAACTAACGACTTGCAATGTTCCCGTTTTCTTTTTCTCTTTTGCTACTACATCCGTTTTCTTAATTAAACTTGAAGCTTTCGGATTTAATACATCATTTACACCTGAAACAAAGCCATATGCAAATAAACAAAAAGATGCAATTGTAATGAGTAGGATTACTTTTACTACTTTTGATCTCATGTCAAAACCCCTTTTAGCCCTCTTAGATTGTCCATAATTATACCAAACGAAATTTTGAAAAGCGATTTTCACACCTTCCCTATCACGTCGTTTCTCTATTTACTAACTTTGGTAATAACTCTATATGTTTCACATCTAATTTCTCTGCATTAATCTTTTCATATAATAATTCAAACGCTTTTATCCCGACATTTTTACTAGGATGGGAAATTGTTGTTATACCTAATATATCTGCTACCTCTTGATCGTCACATCCGATAATCGTCATATCTTCTGGAATTCGAATTCCTTGTTTTTTTGCTTCTGTTACCATTCCCGCTGCAATATGATTACAAGATACAAGAAACGCCGTCGGTTTTACAGGCATACGAGCCCATTCTCTGATTACGTTACGTCCATCTTCCACCGTAAAACACTCTTCAAATTTCCAAGTCTCTAACGGTGTTACGGTACTCTGTTGAAGCGAATCTGCATACGCCTTTTTTCGTCTTTGGCTATTAATGCTATTACTTCTTCCAATGCAATATCCAATACGTGTATGACCGACATCTATTAAGCTTTTCATCCCATGCGAAAATACTTTGTAGTAATCAATATGCACACTTGAAATGCACTTCGAATCTATTTCTTCACACATAACAATCGGGCCGAATTTCGTATATTCTTCAAGTTTCTCCTTACTATTGGCACGGGAACATATAATAACCCCATCAAGCTTTTTCATTTTTAACATATGTAAAATTTCTAGTTCTCTTTCTTCGCTGTAATTTGTCTGGCAAAGCATCATATTATAATTATTCTTTGCCGTTTCTTTTGATATCCCCTCAATAATAGCACTATAATATTGATCATTTACGTGTGGCAATAAAACGCCAATTACATTCGTTTTTCCTTTCACTAAATGAATCGCGTTCACATTTTGCGTATAATTCAATTCCTCTATAATCGCTAAAATTTCTTTTCGTTTCTGTTCATTCACGTATGGATGATTATTTAGTACACGTGAAACGGTTGAAACCGATACTTCGGCAAGTTCAGCAATCTTTCTTATATTCGTCATCTCATTTTCCCCTTCCCCTCAAAAATTCTCACTTGACCTGGTAAGCTTTCCACAATATATCCTTTCCTAGCAAATACATTTAGAAAGGATATGCAACTATGCTTCGATTCAAGTTAGAATATATATTTTTTATTGGCGGTTTACTCATTCTCGCCATCGGTATTAATATGATGACGACAATTACTTCCTTTGGACTTAGCCCTTACGATTCCTTCTTTATTGCACTATATCAGAATTTCGGGATAAGTATTGGTTTTTGGATTTTCATGATTAACTTTGCTTTTACACTTATCGTACTCTTTTGGAATAAAAAACAAATTACAATTGGCACAATTGTAACGATGATTCTTATTTCTCTTTTTGTTGACTGGATTGGTTCCATTACAATTATTATGGACGCTATCCGCTCTCTTCCAAAATATATAACACTTATTTGTGGAAATCTATTTGTCGGAGCTGGCATTGGCCTTTATGTCTCAACAAACCTTTGCGCAGCACCTCAAGAAGCTTTCGTTTTAACAGTTGCTGAGAAGAGAAAATGGACGTTTAGAAAAACAGAGATTTCATTGGCTTTTCTATTTTTAACATTAAGCTTCTTATTAGATGGACCCATCTATTTTGGAACAATTATCTTATCCTTTACAACAGGTTGGATCATTCAAGCATTTATTCAAATTGGTACGCAGATTTTAAATAAAAAAGAGCCTATTAAGCAAGCTGCTTAATAGGCTCTTTCTGTTTTATGGTAAGAGATACTACTTAGCATCCCCTTCAATTCGATAGTTCGCTTTCAAACAATCTATTTCTTCATACCCTTGCAACGTATGTAGAATATAATCATAATCAGCAAGAGACGCACGATGCGTTACAATCACAATTTCAGCCTTTCCTTTCTCTTCAAGCGGCATTTGAATAATTTTCTCAAAGCTAACACCACGCTCAGAGAACAATGATGTAATTTTTGCAAATACACCAATTTCGTCTTTTACATGAAGTCTTAAAAACTTTTTCACGACAATTTCGTCTGGCTCCTTTAATACCTTTTGATATTGCGGGACTACAGCACTATTTCCTGTTACCCCTAGTCTAATATTTTGCATCACAGCAACCAAATCCGAAACAACCGCTGTTGCTGTCGGTAAGCTTCCTGCTCCCGGCCCATAAAACATCGTTTCTCCTACCGCTTCACCGTACACATACACAGCATTATATTCATTTTGCACCGCCGCAAGAGGATGTGTATTGGGAAGTAAAGTCGGTTCAACTGTAACCTCTAATTTTTCGCCATCTCTCTTTGCAAGACCAATTAATTTAATTGTATAACCTAAGCTCTTACTATATTCAATATCTTCTTCTGTAATAGAAGTAATTCCTTTTACTTTCACATCTCCAAGCTCTACGTTTGTAGAGAAACCGAGAGTAGCTAAAATCGTCATTTTTCTTGCCGCGTCTAAACCTTCTACATCTGATGTTGGATCTGCTTCTGCAAATCCAAGTTGTTGGGCTTCTTTTAACACGTCGTTATATGCTCTCCCTTCATCTGACATTTTCGTCAAAATAAAATTTGTCGTTCCATTTACAATTCCCATTACTTTCGTAATAAGATCTGAAGAAAGTCCTTCTACGATGCTTCGCAAAATCGGGATTCCTCCAGCTACACTTGCTTCATAAAACAAATCAGCCTTATTATCCTTTGCTACCGCTAATAGTTCCGCTCCGTGTAACGCCATTAAATCTTTATTTGCAGTCACAACGTGCTTCCCACTTTGTAAAGCTTGTAAAATATATGCCTTTGCATCATCAATGCCACCCATCACTTCGATGACAACATCAATATTTGGATTATCTAAAATTTCATTTGCATTTTGTGTTAATAGAGTAGAAGGTACCTCTACCTCTCTCTCTTTCTCAATGTTTTGCACCAATACTTTCGTTACCTTCACTGGACAACCTACTTGGTGTATAAGTCGCTCTTGATGATCTGTAATAATACGAACTACACCGCTACCAACTGTCCCAAGACCTAATAGACCAACCTGAATTTCTTTCATAATACTGTCCACCCCTCAAAAATTGTGTTTAGATGAAATTATATGAGTAAAAAGTCTGAAAAACAATGTATTTTGAAGATTCGGAAAAATAAAGAGTAATCCTTACAAAGAAAACGTTGCCACGTGTTACACAATCTTTTTTTACAATACATAAGGGGTTTCTTGATACACGTAATAATTCAACCAATTAGAGAATAATAAATTCCCATGACTCCTCCACCTAACAAGCGGCTTTTCATCTGGATTATTATGTTTAAAATAATTTTTTGGCACGTCAATATTTAACCCTTTGTCACGATCTCGTTCATATTCTTGTTTTAACGTCTCACAACTATATTCACTATGTCCGAGGGCGAAAACTTGCCTTCCTTCTTGCCCAATAACAAGATGAACACCAGCTTCTTCAGAGTTTGCTAACAACGTTAATTCTTTCACCCCTCTAATATCACTCTCTCGTACTTCTGTATGACGGGAATGCGGGGCAAAAAACAACTCATCAAACCCCTGTAACAGTTTCACATGTTGCTCACAGACTTCATGTTCAAATACGCCGAACATTTTTTCCTTAAGGGGATACTTCGGAACGCCGTAATGATGATACAAACCAGCCTGTGCCCCCCAGCAAATATGAAGCGTGGATGTTACATTCGTTTTTGAATACTCCATAATACGTTTAAGCTCTTCCCAATAATCTACTTCTTCAAAAGAAAGAGTTTCAACTGGTGCTCCTGTAATAATGAGCCCATCAAATTTTTCATTTTCAATATCACGAAACGTTTTATAAAAGCTTGTTAAATGGTCCTGCGCTACATTACGAGACAGATGTGATTCCATATGAAGCAAATGAACATCTAATTGCAACGGTGTATTTCCAATTAATCGAAGTAATTGTGCCTCTGTGTCTTGCTTCGTTGGCATTAAATTTAATATAGCAATTTTCAATGCCCGAATATCTTGTGTTTCTGCTCGTTCCTTCGTCATTACAAAAATATTTTCTTTTTGCAATACTTTACGAGCTGGTAAGTCTTTATCAATTATGATCGGCATGTTGTTTGCCTCCGACTAATGCCGCTTCTAAATCTGCAATAATATCAGAAACATCTTCTATACCAACCGATAAACGAATTAAATCAGATGTAACACCAGCTAAACGCTGATCTTCAGCACTTAATTGTCTATGCGTCGTACTAGCAGGATGTATAACACAAGTTCTTGCATCAGCTACATGCGTTACGAGAGTCGCTAGTTTTACATTTGCGATAAATTCTTTTGCTGCTTCTAATCCACCTTTAATACCGAAAGTTAAAACTCCACTAGCACCTTTTTTCAAATACTTTTGTGCTAACGAGTAATTTTCATTACTATCTAACCCCGGATAACTCACCCATTCAATACGTTCATGGTTAGCAAGCCACTTGGCAACTGCGAGAGCATTTTCGCTATGACGCTCCATTCGTAAATGCAGTGTTTCTAAGCCAATATTGCTAATATACGCATTGAATGGGCTCATACAATTTCCATAGTCTCTTAACAGCTGAACACGTGCTTTCACAATATAAGCTGCTGCCCCAAAGTTTTGAACATAGCTTACGCCGTGATAACTTGGATCTGGTTCAACAAGCTCAGGATATTTCCCTTTTGTCCAATCAAAATTTCCTCCGTCAATTACAATGCCACCTAAAGAGCTTGCATGCCCATCAATATATTTCGTCGTAGAATGAACAATAATATTTGCTCCATGTTCGAACGCTTGGCATAAATAAGGAGTCGCTAATGTGTTATCAACGATAAAAGGTACTTCCAGCTCCTTGGCTGCATCTGAAAATTCTTTGAAATTTAAAACGTTCATTGCTGGATTTCCTAACGATTCTGCATAGATGAGTTTCGTCTTATCATTAGCAAGTGCCACAATTTCATCTGCTGATAAATTTGGATTAAAGAACGTAACATCAATGCCAAGCTTACGTAAACTTACTCCAAATAAATTAAACGTCCCCCCGTAAACTGTTGAAGAACAAAGAAGATGATCTCCACTACTACAAATATTTAAAACTGCTAGCATAATGGCTGCCTGCCCAGAAGCTGTTGCAACCGCTCCTACACCGCCTTCTAAATCTGATAACTTCTGCTCGAATGCAGCTAGAGTAGGATTGCCAATACGCGTATATATATATCCTTCTGCCTCTAAATTAAATAGTGCTGCTAAATCATCCGACGTATCGTACTTATACGTTGTACTTTGATAAAGCGGCAAAACACGTGGTTCACCATTCTTTGGTGTATAGCCACCTTGCACACAAATCGTTCCTTTTCCCCATGATTCTCCCATCTCTCATTCTCCTTTCTTTTATACAAAATAAAAAACTGCCCCTTTCCTGAAAATAAGAAAGGAGCAGTTTGAAAACACGCTCTAAAGGCTCTTTCTTATCTCTCAGGATTATCACCTGCAGGATTTGGCACAATTCCGTTATACGGCTGTTGCCAAGGTTTCATCGGGCCTGTCCCTCCACCTTTTCTTGATAAGACTATGCAATTACCGTTGATTTTATAGCAATAATTTCCTAATGTCAATCGATTTTTCCGAATGTTCTAAAATAAATGTTAACAGTTTTATAGAAAGCAACAAAAGAAATATATTCCATTCTATTTCAAAAAAGACCTTTAAAAAACTCAAATCAATCTATAAAATTAAATAAGTAACTTAAACTATAAATTCAAAAAATCGCCCTACATGTTGAATAAGCAATCCTCTCAAAAAGATACTATACATATTCAATCCATTTCACACTAACATCTGCAACCTTTTCCTACTAAAACTTGCATAACGGAGGTATAACATGACAAATACAAAAGACATGCATTATATAATCGTCTTATATGGCATTCTTCTAGGATCCATAGTAGGCGCTACAGTCTGGCTATTTTTAGTTACGATAAATATCGGAATCCATTTTATTTGGGGTTATTTACCTAGCGTTTTCTCTTCCCCCCCTTATTACACCCTTTGCGTAACCACAATCGGCGGGATTCTTGTTGGTTTATCACAAAAATACTTTGGTACATATCCACGTCTTATGCCAGAGGTTATGGATGAATATAAAAACACAGGTAGGATTGAATACCGTTTTGTCCATCAAGCTACTTTAACTGCGATTATTGTCTTAATATTTGGGGCTAGTCTCGGTCCAGAAGCCGCACTTGTTGGAATTATTGGCGGACTTTGCACATGGGTTGGTGATCGCTTTAAATTTGCTTTAAAGGGAATGAATGAACTAACAGAGGTTGGAATTGGTGCTACTTTAAGTGTCATTTTTAATGCACCATTATTCGGTTACTTGGCCCCAAATGAAAATGAGAGTGAGCAAATTAACGAATTTTCTAAAGGAAAAAAAGCAATTGTATACTTAACTACTACTTTTGCAGGTTTTTCTGTTTATTTACTACTGAGTAAACTCGATAATCGAGGATCCTTTATTGTTGATTTTGGAGAAGGTTCACTTTCTTTCAATGAATGGATCGCATTTCTCCCGCTTGCTAGTATTGGTGCTATAATTGGTTTCTTTTATTTCAAATTAGAATTCATATTAGAGAAGTTAATTCATCCTTTTACAAAGTACAAAATTACACTTGGAATTATCGGTGGTATTTTATTAGGAATTGTAGGCACTTTTCTTCCGTACACATTATTTTCAGGGGAACATCAATTAAAAGAATTAGTTGTTGAATGGGGGCATTTATCCTTTTGGATACTACTTCTTTCAGGAGTTTTAAAGCTATGCATTACTGCCGTTTGTTTAAATACGGGGTGGCGGGGTGGACATATTTTCCCAATTATATTTTCAGGGTCAAGTATTGGATACGCTATAGCTTCTATTCTTCCTATAGATCCAGTAGCATCTGTGGCCATCGTAACGACAGCGATTTCGAGCTATGCGTTACGAAAGCCAATAGCTATAACTTTGCTATTACTTATGTTTTTCCCGCTTAATTTACTATTACCAATGCTCGGGGCAGCAGCGATTGGTAATGCATTTCCGCTTCCTAAACGGAACGAAACTACAAATTAATAAAAGTAGGCAGTAGGGACAAAAATTCCACTGCCTATTTTTGTCACACATGCCGCTTCAATAGAGCGTATAAATCTTCAAAACTATGCACTTCATATGTTGGCACAATCTCGCTATCATTTAATTTCTTTTCTGGATTAAACCAACAAGTATCAATTCCCGCTACATATCCACCTTTAATATCGGCGCTTAATGAATCCCCAATAATAAGCCCTTCTTCAGAAGCAAAGTTAGGAATCCGTTCAAAAACATAATCAAAATACTCTTTCATCGGCTTTTGAAAACCTGTATCTTCAGAAACAAAAATACCTTTAAACAATGAATGTAACCCTGCATTACGTAAACGTTTATCTTGCGTCTTAGAAACGCCGTTTGTCACTATATATAAATCATACTCATTTTGAATTTGATTTATAAATTCAAATGCACCTTGTATGAGTTGATTTCCTTCTTCTAAGTAGCTACGGTAATTATTTTCGAATAATATCCCATCTACTTCTTCCCCGTACTCTTTGAATAAAATGGAAAACCGTGTATTTACAACTTCATCGCGGTTGATTTCGCCTTTTTCAAAAACATCCCAAAGACCTTTATTAACTTTTTTATAACGCGCTTCAACCTCACTAGTTAGAGGAATCCCTTTCTCCTCAAAAAGCATACGTAATGCCACTTTCTCCGTCTTCTGGAAATCTAACAGTGTATCATCTACATCAAACAACAATGTTTTATATTTTTTCATAAACCTCTCACACTCTCTTTTCTACAAAAACAAATTTAAGTAAATCGTATCATTCTTTCTTGTAAAAATAATAGGAGATATCTCATACTAAATATGAGGTGAAAATATGGAAGTCAGCAAAAACAACGAAGAAATTTCTCATTACATGCAAACTTACAATCTCCACACTCTTTTTTCTTTTGATGTCTTACCGTATGCTGAGCTACATTCCTTTCAAAAGAAAGAAAAGATATGTACTGAAGGGGTTGATTTCCCTTATCTTTATTATTTAATTTCTGGGAAAGCAAAAATATATATGAGTCACAAAAACGGAAAGGTTTCATTAATTAACTTTATTCAAGCACCTTCGTTCATTGGAGAATTAGGATTAATTGGTGTAGAATCCTTTACTAAAGCAGTTGAGGTAATCGATGATTGTATTTGCTTAGCACTTCCTCTTAAAGATTGTCAGCATCTTTTATTGCAAGATGCTACCTTTTTACAGAAACTATGCAAATTCATTGGCGAAAAAACAATTGCCCGAACAGAAAGTTATGCAAAAAACAATAGTTATCCGTTCGAAAATCGATTAGCGGCGTTTATTCTATTAACAGAACAAAATAATTGCTATACCGAAAAACATACCGAAGCCTCAGAATACTTAAGCGTCAGTTATCGTCACCTTTTATACGTATTAAACCAGTTTTGCCAGCAAAATTATTTAAAAAAAGAAGGCCGAACATATTATATACAAGATCGAAGTCAATTAGAAAAACTTGCTGATGAGTTAAAAATATAAAGAAACAGCATTAACGTTTATGTTAATGCTGTTTCTTTGAGTGGCGATTATAATTTCAATTAAAATTTGCTTGCTACTTTAGCTGCTTCTTCAAGACCCGCAGTAATGATTTCTTCTGCTTTATCTGGGAATTGGTTATGTCCTTCAATAACCACTGTTTCCATGTTTGTTGCACCGAAGAAGCCCATCATACTTGCTACATATTTAACAGCCATTTCTACTTCAGCCGCTGGACCTTCAGAATATACGCCACCGCGTGCGTTTAATAATGCGATTTTTTTATCTCCAATAAGTCCAACTGGACCTTCTGGTGTATATTTAAACGTTTTACCAGCACGGTTTAAATAATCAATATACGTGTGCAATACTGCTGGAATCGTTAAGTTCCATAATGGGAAACCGAAAACAACTTTATCAGCTTCTAAAAATTGATTTAAGTACTTATCAGCAACTGCTACTGCCTTTGCTTCCTCTTCCGTTAAATCAAATCCTTTACCTGCTTTGAATGTACCATTAATCATGTCTACGCCTACATATGGTAATTCTTCTTTATATAAATCAAGTTCTACTACTGTATCATTTGGATGTGCTTCTTTATAGTTTGCTAAAAATGCCTCATATAATTTCACACTAACTGCTTGTTCCGCTGGACGATTGTTTGCTTTTACGAATAAAACTGTTGCCATTATTTCTTCCTCCTAATACTCACTCTTACGTTGTTATATGTTTTTAAAAAAGGTATCCCTTGTAATTGTTGTTTTGTTGCTTACAAACATATTTTATCTTTATATCAAGACAATTTCGTCCTCACATAGACGTATTTTTCCATAAAAAAAGTCCACCTCCTAAAGGCGAACTAGGTCTTACGACTTTCGTCTTATACAATCCCATTTTTCACTGCATATAATGCTGCCTGCGTGCGATCAGATAAGTTTAATTTACTCAAAATACTACTTACATGTGCTTTAACCGTTTTTTCTGTAATAACTAAAACAGAGGCAATTTCTTTATTGCTCATCCCTTTTGCTAATAGTTGTAACACTTCGTTTTCTCTTGCTGTCAATACATCTACATGAACGAAATGTTCCTCTGCCCTCTCTTCTTGAGGCAATGTTTGAGAGATAAGGGTGCTCGCAATATCGGGATGTAATTGAATATTACCTTTATATGCGCTTCTAATAGCTTCAACAAGTTGATCCGGTTCTACATCTTTTAAAATATAACCACTTGCTCCTGCTTTTAATGCCGGTAAAACATGTGCCTGATCAGAAAAGCTAGTTAATACGATTACTTTCACATCTGGATATTCATTTTTTATACAAGCTGTCGCCTCAACGCCATCCATTTCAGGCATATATAAATCCATTAGTACAACATCAGGATTTGTTTCTCCTACTTTCACTAATGCTTCTTTCCCATTATTTGCTTCTCCAACTAACTCTAAATCTTCCTGTGTACTCAAGAAAAATGCTAACCCTTTTAAAACGACTGTATGATCATCAACTAACAATACTTTTATTTTCACAAACTTCCCTCATTTTCACATCATAATGGTACATTTACTTTTACGCTCGTTCGTTTCTTGCTACTTACAACTTTAATTGTTCCACTAACTAATTCTACTCTTTCACGCATCGTAGTCATACCGAGTGATTTTTTCTCTTTTATATCTTTTTCTACAAAGCCATTTCCTTGATCAACTATTTCTAATGATACATTTTTCTCAGTCACTGTAAAATAAACCGTCGCTTCTTTTACACCTGCATACTTACTTACATTGTTTAACGCTTCTTGTCCAATGCGCCATAATGCCTCTTCTACCACACGAGGTAAGTCACGAACACCGGTAACTTGCTCCCTAATTTTCAATCCTAAGTTTTCACCGTACTGCTTTAGAGCAGGTAATAATCCTTTTTCTAATCCTGCCGGACGAAGCTGCCAAATTAATGTCCTCATTTCTTTTAATGCCCCTTGCGCTAGTTCACGCATGTCATGCAAAGATCGATCCACTTTTTCGTTTTGACCTTTTAAGACTGCCTCAGCACCTTTTGTCATAAAGGTTAATGAAAATAATTTCTGTGAAACAGAATCATGTAAATCTCTTGCTAATCGATTTCTTTCTTCCATTCGTACAAGTTCACGACGCTGCTCGTTTAATCTTAAATTCTCTATTATTAACGAAATATGATTCGATAGCGCTTGGATTACATCTATTGTATTCACATCAAATTCTCCATTATTTAAACTTACACATAAAACACCAAATACATGGCTTTGAATATGTATTGGCGTAGCAATAACAGCTCCATTTAGATGTACATTATGACCAATTTGACGTTTTAAAAGAACCGATTCACCTTTTACTAGCGCCTTCTTTGCCGCTTCTTTTACATCTTCTTGTAACTCTTCCTGACTAAAAGACGCTCGCAAAGATAATTCTTTTTCTTCTCTAATAAAAAACGCCACTTGATTCCATTGAAATACTTCACCTACGTGATTTACAACTTTTTCAGGTAATACATTAAACCTATGAATTGTTTTTAAATCTTGAATAAAACGTTCCAATTTCACATAATAATGTGCTCTTCGTTTTTCATTTTCATATAATTTCGTTCGTTTTAAAGCCGTCCCAATTTGGAAAGCAACGGATTGGAGCAATACTAATTCTTCTTCTGAAAAATGTGTTTTACCTGGACTCGCTACATTTAATAAGCCAAACTTTTCTCCTCCTGCTTTTAAAGGAACTGTAGCATGATGAAGAATTCCTTCTGTATCTCCCCAATTGTATTCAATTGCATTATTAATTCTTTTACATTCAATAATGTTAACAGCTCGTTCTAATTTCCCATCTACAAATCCACGTAAACACCAACATTCACCTTCACACATCGGGCGTTTGTTTTCATATGTCAGTGCCTCTGGTAACTGGTAATCGATCAACTTCGTATACTTCCCATTTTCATCCGCAAGAAAAATCCATCCTGTCGTCAAACCTGTTACACTTAGCAATTTTTCTAGCACCGCTTGCAATACATGATATGTATCATTTGATGTATTTAGTGTTTCTGCAATTTCTTTTAATATAACTAATTCATTTGTACGATTATCTCGAAACATGCTCAATCTCCTACATACAAGATTTTAAATCGCCTCTAAAGTAAATCATCTACTTTTCACTTTGTACTTATTCGTAACATTGATATAATGGTGAAAACATAGTTTTCATTATATCACTTGAGGGGGATTTCATAATGACATTAAATAAAGCACTTACTATCGCTGGTTCTGATACAAGTGGCGGTGCTGGTATACAAGCAGATTTAAAAACATTCCAAGAACTTGGCGTATACGGAATGACATCTCTTACGACGATCGTAACGATGGATCCACATAACGGTTGGGCACATAACGTATTCCCAATCCCAGCTTCTACATTAAAACCACAATTAGAAACAACAATTGAAGGTGTTGGCGTAGATGCTTTAAAAACGGGTATGCTTGGATCAGTAGAAATTATTGAAATGGTTGCAGAAACAATTGAAAAGCATAATTTCAAAAACGTAGTAGTTGATCCTGTTATGGTATGTAAAGGCGCAGATGAAGCATTACATCCTGAAACGAATGATTGCTTACGTGACGTTTTAGTTCCAAAAGCATTAGTTGTAACACCAAACTTATTTGAGGCTTACCAATTAAGCGGCGTGAAAATTAATTCTCTTGAGGACATGAAAGAAGCAGCGAAGAAAATCCACGCTTTAGGTGCTAAATACGTCCTAATTAAAGGCGGTAGCAAACTAGGTACAGAAACTGCAATCGACGTCCTATATGACGGAGAAACATTCGATCTTCTAGAATCAGAAAAAATTGATACTACAAACACACACGGTGCTGGTTGTACATATTCTGCTGCAATTACAGCAGAACTTGCAAAAGGAAAATCTGTGAAAGAAGCAGTAAAAACTGCTAAAGAATTTATCACAGCTGCTATTCGTTACTCATTCAAGATTAACGAATACGTAGGACCAACTCATCATGGTGCATATCGTAAATTCGTTGCACCGAAAGAGCTTGTCTAGCGTATAAATAAAAACACCCGCAGAGCTAATACGTTGCCTCTGTGGGTGTTTTTTTAAATAAATTTTACATCTTCTGGTCATCTTACCTTTAAGATGCAGAATTGACCTGATTTCTACCATTTCTTTTTGAATAATATAACGCGTCATCAGCCGCTTGAATAAGCTGTTCCTGTGATCCTTTATACTCTGAAATCCCTACCGACACTGTGATTTTTATTTTCGTTCCATCTAACAATTGAAATGAATGTTTTTCAACAGCTATACGGATTTGTTCCCCAAGACGAATACCATAAGTTAGTCCCCTCTGCGGTATCAAAAGTGCAAATTCCTCTCCACCCTTTCGAAAAACCAAATCCGGAAATGTTGAAATTCCTCTTAAAATACACCCTATTTGTTTTAACACTTCGTCTCCTGCAGGATGCCCATACGTATCATTTACATACTTAAAGTGATCAATATCTATAAGTAATAAACAAAGTGAACCACTTTTCATATGCTTATTACCGATGTAACGATTCATCTCTAAATCAAAATGTCTTACGTTTCCAAGTCCTGTTAAAGCATCTATCGTTGCATACTGTTTCATCGTTTGGAATAATTGATTAGATTGCAATACATATTTTGCACTAAAAAACGTGATATAGCCTGTAAGAATACTAGAAAATAAATATAACCCCACAATGTAGGTATCTTTAATTAACCATATATATAGCGCCGGGATTAGAATAGATAAAATATACGTATGTAACCATACCCACTTTTCTCCTAAAGAAAGCTTCATGCGTGAAATAAAGATACTACCTATCCCTATCGCAATAATTGTATAAATAGCCACTTGAGAAGCTAAAGAATAATCCATAAATAATAGCCTAGTTACTAAAATCATACCAACTGTTATAGTACTCGCTATTGGCCCTCCAATTATAACAGCTAGAATGACAGCTAAGTAGCGTAAATCCAATAGAATAGTACCAATACGAACACCGAAATACATTAGTAATATACCTAATATTCCAGTAAAAATACCTACTACGCATTTCTGCCAAAAAGAGAATCCTTCTTTTAACGGACTATCTCTTAAAAGCTGACCTCCAATAAAGATAAAGGAAAGAATGATTGTTGTGTTTACAAATAAATCCCTTAACATAAAATAATCTCCCTACTTTTTCGTCTATCCCTTTCCTTACTTTATTGTATACGAACTCCCTATAATTCCCAAAGCTTTTTATTTATTTTTGCTGTTCCACGTGAAACAGCAAAAAAATAAAAAAGGACGAAGATTCGTCCCTTTTTTATTAACAACAACGTGATATCTTGCCGCCTTTCGCATTAAATCTAGCTTCTTGCGCCTCAGCGAAAAATTGCTTCTGACATACAATCTCTTCTTCTGGATGATACTTTTTCATATGCTCCACATATGCTTCATAACTTGGTACCCCTACAAGTAAACTAATAAAGTGTTTCCTTTTGCCCCATACTTGCCGTAGTTTTTTAAGCATAATTCCTCGACTCACTTTCATCCCTAGGAATATATGGTGCCTCTTTTAACGGCATCGGCTTATTTCTTAATACTTGAATCCAAATTCGAATTGCAGAAATTAATACGGCGATTACAACTATCATAAAAATCCCACAAAGTGCGGCATCGATATAATCATTAAAAATAATTTGTTTCATTTGAGCGACATTTTTAGCTGGAGCTAACACTTTCCCCTCATCTAATGCTCCCTGAAACACCTTTGCATGAGATAGAAATCCTATTTTTGGATTTTCATGAAATAGCTTTTGATAACCAGCTGTCATTGTTACAATTAACAATCCGACAGTCGGGATAAGTGTCACCCAAACATATACCTTTTTCCCCATTTTGAATAAAATTGTCGTCCCAAGTAATAATGCAATACCTGCTAACATTTGGTTTGCAATACCGAACAACGGCCATAATGTATTAATTCCACCAAGTGGATCTATTACTCCTTGGTATAAGAAATATCCCCAGCCTAATACACATAACGTTGTAGCTATTACATTCGCTAATGTAGAATCTGTTTTCGCAAACGGCTTATATACATGTCCTAAAATATCTTGAATCATAAAGCGACCGACACGCGTTCCTGCATCAATCGTTGTTAAAATAAATAGTGCTTCAAAAAGAATGGCAAAATGATACCAAAATGCCATCATTGCGGTCCCACCTATTACTTGTGAGAAAATATATGCCATACCTATCGCTAACGTTGGTGCGCCACCTGTACGTGATAAAATCGTTTGTTCTCCAACGTTTACAGCAAGATCTTTTAATTCATTTGGTGTAATAGCAAATCCCCATGAAGAAATAACTTGGGCCGCCTGAGATACATCCGTACCGATAAGTGCTGCCGGACTGTTAATTGCAAAATAAGTTCCTGGTGTTAATACACAAGCCGCAATCATAGCCATCGCTGCTACAAACGACTCCATCAACATTGCTCCATAACCGATTGGCTGTGCATGCCCCTCTTGCTCAATCATTTTTGGCGTCGTACCAGATGAAACAAGCGCATGGAATCCAGACACCGCCCCACAGGCAATCGTAATAAATAAGAACGGGAATAAGTTACCTGAGAAAACAGGGCCTGTTCCATCGATAAATTTTGAAACTGCTGGCATTTGTAAATCTGGTGCTACAATTAAAATACCGATTGCCAATCCAACAATTGTCCCTACTTTTAAAAATGTACTTAAATAATCACGCGGTGCCAAAAGCATCCAAACTGGTAATGCCGATGCAATAAATCCATATACGATAAGCATAATAGCAATTGTTTCACCACTAAACGTAAACATACTTGCAAGCGTTGGGTTTTCAGCTACATACTGACCTCCAATAAGAGATAGAATAAGTAGAATAATACCAATTACCGATCCTTCACCAACCCGGCCAGGTCTAATGTAGCGCATGTATACTCCCATTAAAATAGCGATAGGAATCGTTGCCGCTATCGTAAACATTCCCCAAGGGCTTCCGATAAGTGCCTTTACTACAACTAATGCTAATACTGCTAATAAAATAATCATAATGCCTAAAATACCTATCATGGCAATGAGCCCAGTCACAGGGCCTATCTCATCTTTAATCATTTCACCTAACGATTTACCATTACGTCTCATCGAAGCAAATAAAATTACAAAATCTTGTACAGCTCCAGCGACTACTACCCCGACAATAATCCAAATTGTCCCTGGTAAATATCCCATCTGTGCTGCCAAAATAGGTCCTACTAAAGGCCCTGCCCCAGCAATTGCTGCAAAGTGATGCCCGAATAATACCCACTTATTTGTCGGAACATAATCTTTTCCATCATTCAATGTATGGGCTGGCGTTTGCCGATTATTATCTAAATCAAAAACCTTTCTCGCTATAAATCTACTATAAAATCGATAAGCAACTGCATACACACATACTGCAGCTACTAAGAGCCACACAGCATTAATAGTTTCACCTTGTGATAAAGCTATTACACCAAAAGCACCTGCTCCTACTGCCGTAATAACCCCCCAAAGTAAAATCGACTTCAACGTCTTCACATACAATCCCCCCAATACTACTTCTTAGTGGAGATTGTACTAAATTTTCTGAATATTTAAGTTGAATCCTCCTTATCATGAAGGATTTTTAGTTTATCATGTTAAAATACTCTCATTACCTACTATAATTCAATTTTATTTCGAAGGCGCTTTACATAATTACGGCTGACTGGAATCGGTTGCTCATCATACCTGTCTAAATATAAATTATACGTGCCGTTATAGTATGGTTTCAGTTCTTGTACATATGACATATTAATTAAATAGCTTTTATGCACACGTAAAAAATCATATACATTTAGTTTATTTTCCAATTCCTGAAGTGTATATGTTGAAATATACTGATTATTTGTTGTATAAATTGAAACCGTCTTATTCTCCTTATTTTTACTCACATATACAATATCTTCTGGGAAAACATATCTAATTCCCTCTTGACCTTCTATCGGTAGTTTTCGCAAATAACTCTTTGCTCTCTCTCCTTGCTCTTTACCCATTCTATATAAAAGAAATTGTAAATCTTCTTCACGAAATGGTCGTAATAAATAATAAAATGCTTGAAAACGAAATGCTGTAATGGATTCTTCTATATCCTCACCCATAAAAATAAATTTCGTATAGCAATTTACTTCTCGTAATAAACTCGCATATTCAAAACCAGTACCATCTATTAATTGCGAACTTAAAAAAACAAAATCTGGTGTATGTTTTTTCATTATTAACAAAGATTCTGTTCCTGTATTCGCTTCAAAACATTCTATATTTCGAATATTCTCAGTAAAGTTCTCAACTAATTTCCTTCGCTCTTCTGCCTCTTCCATGATAAGTAAAATTTTCATTTATCCAACCACCTAATTCCTTTGTCCGTATGTCCTGTTGTATACATTCTCTTTAATAAGAAACAATCCCTTTTTCTTACTATACCATTATTTATCTAAAAAAACAGAAAAAAGGAAACCACCTCGGTTCCCCCTCTCCTTTTACACTAATTCTCGTTGCTTCGTTTCTTGCCCAAGTATAACTACAGCAAGTGCTCCAATTAAAATTGATCCACAGAAGATCGTAAATATTAGCGAAAGTGAAGCTTGTGCAGCAACTAAATAGCCTACTAATAACGGGCCAATAATACCACCAATACGGCCAAATGCGGCCGCCATTCCTGCACCTGTACCACGAATAGCTGTCGGATACTGTTCAGGTGTATAAGCGTATAATGCCCCCCAAGCACCTAAATTAAAGAAGGATAGTAACATGCCTGCCACGATTAAAACTGTTAATGAATCTGCAACTCCAAACAAGTAGGCACTGCACGCTGTACCGATTAAATACGTAACTAAAACAAACTTTCGCCCAAGACGTTCAATAAACCAAGCGGCTGTGAAATACCCTGGAAGTTGAGCTAATGTCATAATAAGTACGTACTGGAAACTTTTTATTAAACTAAATCCTTTTAATACCATTACACTAGGTAACCAAAGGAACATTCCATAATAGGAAAAGACAACACAAAACCATAAAATCCATAACATAATTGTAGCTTTACGATATTCTCCAGACCAAACTGACTTTATATTTTCGATAACAGACGGTCTTTTTTCGACCTTTTCAAATCTCGGAGAATCTGGTAAATTCCATCTTAAATATAAAGCATATAGTGCCGGAACCGCACTCAACACCATCGCAACTTCCCAACCATATTTCGGAATAACGAAATATGAGATAAGAGCTGCAATTAGCCAGCCACCTGCCCAAAAACTTTCTAATAGCACAACTATTTTACCTCGTTCATGTGCTTCAACACTCTCTGATACTAGTGTGGAGGCAACCGGAAGCTCACCGCCAAGCCCCATACCAATTAAAAATCTTAAAACGAGGAACATCGCGAGTGTCGTCGTTAAAGCAGTTAAACCACTACCGATAGAAAATAGTAATAATGTAATAATAAAGACTGATTTTCGGCCTATTTTATCCGATAGTATCCCAAAAAGGAGCGCTCCTACTGCCATACCAATTGAATTAATACTACCTATCCATCCCATTTCTTGCGTACTTAATCCCCAATCTTTTTGGAGTGCCACCATTACAAATGAAAGCATTCCAACATCCATTGCATCAAATAGCCATCCAAGCCCCGCTATGCCAAGTAGCTTTCGCTTCGAAATTTCTTTTACCTTGCCCACAAGAAGTCCTCCTCACACAGGTGTCTTTACACATCATTTTACATGTGTGAATTACATAAGTAAAATACTTTCGTGTAAAAAATTCTCCTTCATCATTCCCAAAATTTAAAATATTTATCAAAAATCAACAAAAAAAAGTAGCGAGATTTCGCTACTTTTTTGAACGCATTACTTCTTTTAAAAATTCCGCTAATACTAACTGACGACGCCAGCGTGTTGGATTACTACATAACCTGTAAAACCACTCTAAATGAATCGCTTGAATCCACTTTGGTGCGCGTTTTACCTCTCCCGCCCATACGTCTAAACTTCCACCTACTCCAACAGCCATTTTCGTTTCTAAACGATGCTTATTGTTTTGGATAAAGTTCTCTTGTCTTGGGAAACCAAGTGCAACAAGTAGTAGATCTGGTTTTGCTTCTTGAATACGAGAAACGATATTCTCTTCTTCTTCTTGCTTAAAATACCCATCTTGCGTACCAACAATAGATACAGCTGAATATGTCTTCTTTAAATGATCCGCTGCAGCTTGTACAACATGTGGTTTTGCTCCTAATAAGAAAACGGATACTGGTTTATTCTCTTCTGATAACTTCGCAAACAAATTACACATTAAATCAAAACCTGCTACACGCTCTTTTACAGGTGTACCAAGCATACCACTTGCTTTTACAACCCCAATACCATCAGGTGTAATTAAATCTGTATTTAATAATGTTTTATGGAACTTTTCATCCTTTTTTGCACACATAACAATTTCAGGATTCGCTGTTACTACCTGAAAGGTATCATTTTGCTCCGATTCTAGTTGTTCCTTTAAATATTGGACTGTTTCATCCATTGTCATTGTAGAGAAAGGAACGCCTAGAATATCAACTGTTTGTACTGCCATAATTAAATATCCTCTCTATTTCAATAAAAGTTTTTTATATGCACTACGAGTATCTTCATACAAATTCTTTAGCGAGAAATGAGTAGATGCGTAATCATATAAACGATTTCCCATCTCTTCTAATTCCCCATTCAACCACTTTTCATAAGCATTTTCTAATGATTTTGCTAACGAATCTGCATCACCAATCGGTACAATCCATCCATATGTATCATCAACTATTAGCTTTCTCATATCCCCCACATTTGTTGCAATAGATGTTAAGCGTTGATTAGCTGCTTCTAATAAAACAAGAGGGAAACTTTCACTATAAGAAGTTAACAAATTAATGTGTGCAGATGCATATAATTCTTTTGAATCTGTACGAAAACCTAGAAAAATCACCTTATCCTCTAAGTTTTTTTGTTTCACCATCGCTTTTAATTCTGCTTCTATAGGTCCATCACCAAGCAAAAGTATCTTTATATTTTGGATTTTAATTTTTTGTAACGCTTCAAATAAAATACTATGTCCTTTAACAGGATGAAGACGAGCTACTTGGATCGCTGTAAATACTCCTTCATCGATACCAAATTCACTCTTATCATAAGCCTTTGCTGGAATATTATCATACTCAATTCCATTATAAATTGTACAAATTTTCTCTTCTGATACCCCAAGCTTTATTATATTTTCCTTAAAGTTTTCCGTAATTGCAAAAAACAAATCTACCTTCTTGAAAGAACGTAAATTTAATTTCGTAAATACCCATCCTTTTAATCCCCCCTTCATAAAATCTAAGGTTGGATCACTATGAACGGTCATTATCCATTTCGCTTTTATACCTTTTTTCAAGAGGGAGAGGTAGAAATTCGCTCGTGCGCCATGTGTATGCACAATGTCAAATTGATTTTCATTAATAAATGATTTTATTTTTGAAAGAATTGATAGGTCGTACCGAGATGACTGAGTAAAAACATGTACTTGAATACCAAGGTTCCTCGCTTCTCTAGCAATCGCCCCTTCTTCAAATACCATTAATTCCACTTCTTTCTGTGGAAACTGAGATAAGAGTGAAATAATATGTGTTTTCCCCCCACCTTCTTCTGCACCAGCATTAATATGCAACACTTTCATTTCTTACATCCTCCATTTTTATTTTTATTTACTATAACAAAAATAAAAGCTAACATATGCTAGCTTTTATTTTTCTATCATTCAATTTCCAAGTCAACTATTAAATATGCCATGAGTAATACTAAGTAAAAACTTACTCCAGGTGCCATTAAAATATGCCCCGCGATAAATGAGATACCTAATCCTAACAGGATTGCTGCAATTACCATTGCGTACCTTACTGTAAATATTTGTTTAAACTTAGTAAATACACATGCGATGAATTTAATACCAAAGTATACGAACGGAACTACCAGTAAAATAAATCCTATAATTCCGAATGAATAGAACCAATCATGAAAATCACGTTCAATTAATTTCGGATCTGCTTTATAGTTACCAGCATAACCCATACCTAATAATTTTTGAGACATTGGGGCTTCCTTATAAAAATCTTTATACATTTGCTCGAATATTTGACGTCCACTAAAAATAATAGCTTGAGTTTCTTCCTTTTTCTCAGCTACTTTTTCTTTCTCTTTTTCTTTCTCTCTTTCTTTTTCTTGTTCCTTTTCTTTCTCTGTCACTGGAGGTTTATGCTCTTTCGCTTCCTCTTTCTTTCTCTCTTCATTTTTCGCACTCTGTTGCTGTTCAATAAATTGGAAATGGAATCCCATGTTTTTCATGAATGGCGAAAAAGGTGTATATGCCATTATGCCTACAAAAACAGTCATTGCAATAAAACCATTTAATAAATAGACATTTTTCTTTCCATCTTTACGCTGTGTATATGCCTGGATAAAGCACATAACAACTGCAATAGCCATTGCCACAAAGATGGCTCCTACACCAACCTTCGTTCCAATTGCAAATAGTGAATAGACAACTAAAACTGAAGGAATCCAATAATATACTTTACCTATACTTTTTGTTTTTTCAATTGAATATAAAATAACAATTGGGCACATGATGGCTAAAATAGATCCTAGCTCGTTACCTGCATAAAACCAACCACGAGACCCCAATTTCAACCACGTATAACTATTGTAATCTGTTCCCGTTGCAATCGAAACTACCATTACTATTCCTATGATTAACGATGCATACGTAATATATTCAAGCATTTTTGAATGTCTTTTTTCTTTTAAAGATTTAAAAACAAACACATAACAAGTAAGCATAACAAACGGATATAAAGCTTTTGCTATAAACTTAACTTCTTCTGTAAACACCATAGGGTTCTTTGTAAATTTATTATTTATTAACCCAATAGTGAAAATAATTCCAACTAGAATTATATACGATATATATTTTATACTCTCTCTCTTCTTTGTTTGAATTAAAATATATATTCCACCTAGAAGCATAACGAATAAACGTGTAATAACTCCAATAGTCGTATCAATTTTTAAAACCATTATACAGAATGCTGTAAGCAAATCTAAAATGGGTTGCAACAAAATAAAGATTAATAGAAAATTTTCAAATTTATTACTTGTACTATTTTCCCTTAACATCTAGAACCTCCATAACTTATACCTAAATTCACTCTATACAATTATTATTATTTTTCTCATCTCAAATATGTATTATAACATATATTTTTTAATTAAACGTCTCACATTTCTATCCAACCTTACCTCATAAAAAAAGTAAATTTGCATTTTCAAACGCTTTCCTTCCTTATTTTTTCTTTTTTTCTACATGTAACGAAAATGCATTGTTATTTACATAACTTTAGTGTATATTTTTTCTCTGGAACATCTTTAGGAGGAAGGGATTACAGCCATGTTATTAATCGACATATTTACGTTTCTTGGCATTATCGCCGCTGCTATTTCTGGTACATTAGTTGGTTTAAAAAAAGATTTAGATTTATTCGGTGTCCTTTGTTTAGCTGTAGCTACTGCGCTCGGCGGCGGTATTATTCGTGATATTATGATCGGTAACCTGCCTCCTGTCGCATTTGTAAAACCTATTTACTTTTTCGTAAGCGTATTATCAGCACTATTTACTTGTATGTTTTTTGAGCGTATCAATAAACTTCAAGTCGTTATTATGCTTTCTGATGCTGTTGGCTTAGGTGTTTTTACAGCCATTGGTGCAAATGCGGCAATGTCACATCATGTTGATGCCTCATTTTTAGTTGTTTCAATGGGAGTCATTACGGGGATTGGAGGCGGTATTTTGCGTGATATATGCGCCCAAGATATCCCTTACGTATTCCGAAAAGAAATTTACGCAATCGCTTCTATATTAGGAGCAATTAGCTTCTTAATCACACATGCAATGGGGGCGCACGTATTAGCTTTCTATGTTTGTTTATTAGTAACATTCATTATTCGTGTCGTCACTGTAATATATAATGTACATTTCCCTGTTTTCTTTAAAACACATGCTAAAATTAATAAAGGTCATTAAGAGAATTCTACATAGAATTCTCTTAATTTATATACTATTCTATACACAAATATAGAGTAATTGAATATAAAAATATATAATTATATTAGAAACAAAAATGAAAACGCTTCACAAACAGGGGGAAGAACGATGCTTGGGGTTTTTAAAAAACATAATCATAAAACAAACACCAGTATAATCGAATTAAGTAAGGCACAACAAATAACCTTTAACGTACCTGCTAATTCCGAATTAAGGATTCAAATGGATATGCTACATATTTCAAAGGAAGATTTACAAATTGTAAAAGTACTACAGCCCTTAATTTATGAGGAAATAGATTGGATTACAGAAAAATTCTATGCCAATATTACAAAACAACCTAATTTAATTACTATTATTGAACGTTACAGCTCTATTCCAAAACTAAAACAAACTTTAAAAACACATATTAAAGAATTATTCAGTGGAGATATGCACGAAGATTTTATTGAACAACGTGTCAGAATTGCCAAAAGACATGTTCAAATTGGCTTACATAGAAAATGGTATACGGCTGCCTATCAAGAATTATTCCGTTCCATCATAAAGATTTTACAAACAAAGATTACAATAATCGATGATTTTTCATATTCTATAAATGTAATAAACAAATTATTCACACTTGAACAAGAGCTTGTTCTTGCAGCTTATGAATCTGAGTATGAACAAATTCAAAAAGAACATGAAAAAGAAAAAGAAATAACGGCTATGACAATTACACATATTGCAAATGAACTAGCAGCTGTATCTGAAAAAACAAGCTCTTCTATTCAAAAATTAACTGCTAAATCCGAAACTATTGTAGAGATTGCCAAAACCGGTACATCATTAGCAACAACATCAGAAGAAAAAGCTAATAAAGGTAAAGAACAATTAAATCAGCAAAACAAACGAATGGGATATATTCAAACAAATATGGAAACTATCATTACAGATACTCATGAACTTCTCAATATTTCTAACAAAATTAACGAAATCATAGATATCGTTAAATCAATTGCAGAGCAAACAAATTTACTAGCACTAAACGCTGCTATTGAATCTGCACGTGCTGGAGAGTTTGGCAAAGGTTTTTCTGTTGTAGCTGGAGAAATCCGAAAATTATCAGAGCAAACGAAAGAATCGATCTCCAACGTTACAAAACTCGTTGAAAAAACAAATGAACAGATTATTCATGTTTCTTCTTCTGTAAAACAAATTAGTTCTCTCGTATCTGAAGGAACTGATAGTATGTACGCGACAGATCAATACTTCCATGAAATCGTAAAAGATATGTCTAATTCGAAAGAACAGAATAAAAAAATTGAAAATGAATTAGAAGCTATTTCGCAAGTAATGAAGGGCATTCAAGACGATTCTTCAAAAATGGCTCTAACAGCTGATAGTCTACAACTAGAACTAAACCGATAAGGCCAAGCTTATATTAATAACGATTTTTCATCATCTAACAATAAAAAAAGAATCCATTTTGGATTCTTTTTATTTTCTAAAAAATATTTTTTGACAATATACATAACTCATATAGACACCAAAGCTTTGTAAAATAAACAATGCTGGCATAATAATATTATAGTATGCCATATCTACTTGAAAGATTTTTAGCAATACATATCCGCTAATCAACAATAAGAACAACATGTATCCTTCATTCTTTTGTTTCTTAATAAGGAAATGTAATAAAGCTATAGCCATGAATAATGTTATTGCTATATATATCAGCTTTTCACATTTGAATAGGATAGAATTTATCCCCTCATCTGAAAACTGATTCATTACTGGTTTTAGCAGTTTAAATCTTTCACTCTCAATCTCTTTTAACTTTTGATCAATATGTTCTATTACAGTTTGATTTCCCGGTATTTTTTCCTCTTTTTGATTTTTACCGATTAAAACCGATTGAACATACGTCTCATTCGAAATCGTATATTGTGACATTCCCATCGTCTTAATTCCGTAACTCACGCCAAAATGAACACTATAAAATAGAATAAGCATCCCTATCATCTTTAATAGTATTTTTTGTTTCGTTGCGGATTGAAACAATTCAATTAACAACACATATACCGCAATAAAAATAGGAAGAAATAACCCCATTGGGAACAGCATATTGCTAAATGCAAATAATGTCGCTGAAAGCACCCACATATAAGGATGATCTAATCCTTTATATAAAAGTATGTAACAAGCAAAATAAAATAAGCATATTGCGAGCGACTCAGGCGCTAATAAGGAACTCATAAATATATTTGGAATATATAAAGCGTAAAATACGGACGCAATGCGACCACATTCTTCCCCAAAAACCATAGCGGCAATACGATAAATTAAAAATGCAGTTCCTGTACAGAACAAAATATTAAATAACTGTAAAACAAATACCGTATCACCAAATATACGAATAACTATCGATTCATAAATGATAAAGGGTAACTGTGTTACATTCTCTATATTATTGCCAATTGCAATCTGCTTTGCAGACTCATACATCGCTTTCATATCACCGATGATCGGAACATCTACAAATAAAACCATACTAACTCTCACAACTATAGATACGCTCATAAGAAAAATAAAAAATTGTTTATCTGTAAAACGATATTGTAAAATTGATGCCACTAACAATATGAGGATGACGAAAATTGCCAATACGATTGTTACACTCGTTGTACTTCCTCCAAAAAATTGCTTACTTGTTTCAAACGCTGACCAACAACTATAAACAAAAAATGCGAGCATCGCACCAATCATTATTTTACTGAAAAAAGACGAAAAATTTGTTTGTATATGATTCATATGTCCATTGCACCTCTATCTCCATTCATAACAAAACGATTCTATCATGAATAGGTACACGGCTGATAGGGAATTTCTATGACAAATATATAGTCATTACTTTTTCACTTGCAATGTAAGCGAATCCTCTTTTACACTACACTTTAGACAAAATAAATTTTCTTTCAGTTACATGAATATACTTTCAAAAGTATTATTACTCCTCTACTCATACATTTTACTTGTTTAAATACCCGGTAAAATCAAATAGGAACTAACCTTCCTTTTATGTCATAAAGAACATGTCACTCTGATTGAAAATGTACACTAGGGGCTGAATATATGGAAAAGAAATTTATGAGAGAATCAAAAGCAATTAAAACAACACGTGTTTTTCCAAATGATTTAAACAACCATCAAACATTATTTGGTGGCAAATTATTGGCTGAAATTGATAGTATTGCTTCTATTGCAGCAGCAAGGCATAGTCGCAAGCATTGTGTGACAGCATCCATTGATTCTGTTGATTTTTTAACACCTATTCATCAAGCTGACTCTGTTTGTTATGAGGCATTTGTTTGCTATACTGGGAAATCATCTATGGAAGTCTTCGTAAAAATAATTGCAGAAAATTTATTAGAGGGAGAACGCCGTATCGCTGCTACTTGCTTTATTACATTCGTAGCATTACAAGATGGAAAACCTTCTTCTGTACCTCAAGTATTACCAGAAACTGAGGAAGAACATTGGTTGCATAAAACTGGTTCCGAACGTGCTGAGACCCGAAAAAAAGGACGTTTAAAAAGCAAAGAAATGGCTGAGGTATTAACTTTAAATAAGCCTTGGAGTGTATAAAATTTCAATATCGAAAATACCTTCTGAGCGGATAACTAAATTGTATTCGCTCATTTCTTTATAAACAGTTCAAGTCTCTCATACAATCTCTACGTCTTTTCACAAATACTATGTAATATTTTTATACATATCTTGGCTAGGCTATTTCAATATTAACTTTTTCTAGTGTATAAAGTTCTATTTATAACTCGCTTCTAATCGAGGAATAGTTGCTTTACAAAGTTTATGTAAGGTACACTTATACGGGCGGTCAGCAAACTAATTTAAAAATTTGCAAGTTGTGTAGAAAACGCCTTGTTTTTTACTATATCAAAATACAATAAAAAACGATCATTATTCTTTACCAGCGAAAAACAATTTCATTTTAGTTGAAGTAATTATCCCTACTTAAAAACTTTAATATAAAACGCATTTTAATTAAATTGTATTACTTTAATGGAAAGGTGAAACTATGCAAAAGTCTATTGTTTCAAATATTTTTTATAAAATACTACTCAATACGTTTAACATTATACTTCCCATCTTAGTTGGTCCATACGCATACCGCATGCTAGGAGCCAATTCAATGGGAACTGTTAACTTTGCTGAAACTATTTTTAATTACTTTTTCATATTCGCGGTTTTTGGTGTATATCAATATGGCTTACGTGAAGTTAGCTTAATTAAAAATGATAAAAAGAAAGTTTCTCAATTATTCACAAGTCTCTATGTAATTAATGTTACAACTAGCCTTTTAGCTTTATGTGCTTTTTTAGCCTTTAGTTATATTGGATATGGAAATGAAAGCTTATTTCCTGTTCTTCTTATTTTTGGCTTCAATTTTATTTCCAATCTATTTTATGTGGAATGGTTCAATGAAGCGTATGAAAATTATGACTTCATCACTAAAAAAACAGTTATTGTTCGACTAATTTATGTTGTACTGCTTTTCTGCCTAGTTCATGGAGTGGATGATTATAAAACATTCGCAGGTTTATTAGCACTATCAACATTTTTAAATCATTCTATTAGCTTTGTATATGTGAAACGCCAAGTTAAGTTTGATTTTTCTAACTTAACCATTATCCCGCATTTAAAACCATTGCTATTAGTCGTCATTTTTTCAAATGCTAATATTTTATATACACAATTAGATCGTCTTGTGTTAGGTGAATACGCCGGAAAAGCAGAGGTCGCTTACTACGTTATGGCTTTTCAAATTATGACCATTATTAATACACTTATGTTAAGCGTTGTACAAGTAACGATTCCACGGCTTTCTTACTTATCAGGAAATGCATCTGAAAGTGAGTATGAATCTTTGTTAAACAAAATTTCAAAAGTGTATTTTATTACCCTATTTCCCGCCGCAATTGGTTTAATGCTCATTGCTCACGGAGCTGTTGTCATTTATGGTGGATCAGAATTTGCTGGGGCTGGTAATACATTAATTGTGTTCGCTTTCTATATGATTACAGTTGGTATTGAATCGATTTTATCGAATCAAATTATTTATGTTAAAAAGAAGGAAGGTATTTTAGTACGCTTCTTATTCATTTGCGGGTTTATTAACCTAGCATCTAATATTGCACTAATATTCTTCCATGTGCTTACACCAGCGACAGCAATTTTCACAACTACAATTGCTAACAGTTTATTAATTGTACTTGAATATATTTATGTTAAAAAGAAATTAAAAGTGAATTATACATTATTTGATATGCAAAAACTTAAATATCTATTTTATTCACTAACATTTGTACCAATAGCATTCGTTATTCGTATGTTCGTATCTGGACAAATACTACAAGTTCTCCTAGTCATGGTAGCATGCGGATTAACATATGCTCTTATCCTTTTCTTAACAAAGGATGAAATTCTCTTTACTCTAATAGAAAAAATACAAGCACGATTTAAAAAAGCTTAAACGTAATTCTTAAAGGAGCTGTTAAAATTGAAATTCTCTTTAATCATGGCTACTTGTGGCAGACGTGATGATATTCTTGACTTACTAAAATCACTTGAAAAACAAACTTACCAAAACTTTGAACTCATCGTAGTAGATCAAAATGATACTCCAATCTCGGATCTCTTTGATGAATATAAAGAAAAATTTTCTATTAACTACATTTATACACCTATTAAAGGGTTATCTAGAGCTCGAAATACTGGATTAAAAGTAGCGGATGGCGATATCATCGCTTTTCCAGATGACGATTGTATTTATGAAACAAATGTTTTAGAAAGTATATTAGAAACTTTCAACTCTAATAACGATGTTCAGTTTATATCAACAAACACTACTAATGTTGAAGGAACTGGTTCTTTAATACTTGCACCTAATACAGACATTATTCTTAATAACAAATATGGATTTTTAGGTCCATCTTTTACACTATTCTTTACAAAACAATTTGTACAAGATGTAGGTACATTCGACGAGGATTTAGGTGTTGGCTCTGGAACGATTTATGGAGCTGGTGAAGAAACCGACTTTGTTCTACGCGGTATGAAAAAAGACCACACTGGTTTATTTAGAAAAGATCTGTTCGTATACCATCCTGTAAAAGAAGAAGTTATAAATGAACAATCATTAAAACGTGCCATTTCTTATGCTGGCGGTTTTGGCAGAGTGATTCGCTTACATTATGGATTCCCTTATTTCTTACGTGCTATTGCTGCTGCCACATTCCGTATGACACAAAATATTTCTAATGATAAACGTAAATTCCATGCAAATCGTTTACGCGGGATTATTCGTGGATATTTAAAATAAACTCATATGAAAAAGGTGTAACCATTTCTATGAAATGGTTACACCTTTTATTTCTTTTGCATAGATAAGATTGTTTCCTCTAATCCTTCGCGATAAGATGTTTTAGGTACTTTCCCAATGAGCATTTCATATTTTTCTCCACTTAATACAACCGGTTTTTCTGTCAAATAGAGCATTTCTACATATTCTTTCATCTGCTTATCAAATAAACCCATTAACTTTATTATTCCTCTTTTTACGGTCATAACTTGTTTTGTATATCCCGTCAATTCGCGTATATATTGCATCATCTCTTCTCCGGTAATGACACCGCAACCTGGTATGTTCCACTGTTGTCCATAAGCCTCCTCACATAACGCTAATTCAACCATCGCTTTTGCACCATCTGGCGTAAAAATATACTCGCGTGCAATTCTCTTATCTCCAACAAAGCTAGACACTTTATTTGCAAGTACGCCATGTAAAGTATGATGAACAAGTGTGCTTTCCGCATTTGGACCGTAAAAATCAGGAAAATGAGCAATAAACATTTTGACGCTACTCTGCTTTGCCATCGCTTCAAGTTGTAATCGTATTTTCCCCTTCTTCGTATGAGGATTCTTTTCAGCATCTTCTTTAACCAGCCTTTGATTTTGCCTTCCATATGCATAAATATTATCAACGATCCCTAACTTACTATCACTCTCTTTTGCTACTTCCAATATGTTTCTTAATAGTTTATGTTGCTTCTTTTCCCAATCTGAATATGGGATATTTACAGCATGGAATATAACATCTACACCTTTCGCCGCATCTATTATATCCTCTTTTACAAATACATCTCCTGCTACTGTTTGTATATGTTCCTCTCCTTGAAATAAATTCTCCAACTTCTCCTTATTTCTTGCAAAGGCAACTACATCAATCCCTCTATTACATAACTCCTTTGTAATCGCATATCCCATTGCTCCTGATGCTCCCAGTACTAACGCTTTTCTCATCATAAGTTCCCCCTCTAATTAATTAACCACTGTTCAATTAATAACAAAAAGAAAATCACCTACATTAGAAGCGATTTTGAAATAAACTCTACATGCACTTGAGCAAGCCCCTTTAATTCTTCAAATGTTTGCCCACTTCCGCAATAATGTGCGACAAACCCATGTAATGATAAAAAGACAGACCATATCGTCATTGTATCTATTTTTTTATTACATAAAGAAAAAACAACCTTTGCAAATTTTTCATAACTAACATTTGGGCCGTCTGCCAAACATTCCTTTAACTCATCGTTTTTAATTAAAAACATAATTTCATAATGACTTTGATTTTTCAAACCAAACTCTATAAAACCAAATAAAACTGCTTTTAACTGCTCTTCTCGAGATAAGTTTCTTTTACTAATTTCATCTAACTTTTCATTTAACAATTGAAAGTCTTGTTCTACCATCGCATAAAAAAGTTCAGCTTTATTTTTAAAATGGTAATAAATTGAACCATGGCTATACCCTAGTTCCGTCGCAATTTTACGCATTGAAGTGTGCTGATATCCCTGTTGTACAAATAAATTTCTTGCTACGTTCATAATCATTTCTCTTGTTAACTCTTGTTTGACTGCTCTTCTTGGCGACATTTTTTATACCTCACGATTTAATTATCCACTGTTCAATTATATTATATATTTTTTCCAAAATAATGCAACTACTTATTTGAAAAAATATACATTTTTGAAATGATAGCATTATATCGAAGAATTTAGTATCATGATTCAAGACACTATTTAGAATTGAACGGAGGACATTATGAGCTTATTAACTGTTGAAAAATTAGGCCATACATTTGGTGATCGTACATTATTTAAAGATGTATCCATGCGCTTACTCGCAGGAGAACACGTTGGATTAGTTGGAGCAAACGGTGTTGGTAAATCAACATTTATGAATATAATTACTGGTCAACTTATCCATGATGAAGGCCGAGTTGAATGGACACCTGGTACAAATTATGGTTACTTAGACCAACATACAATTTTAACACCTGGCCGCACAATTCGTGACATATTAGCAGATGCGTTTTTACCTTTATTTGAACAAGAAAAAGCTTTAAATGAAGTTACAGAAAAAATGGGAACTGCTACACCTGAAGAATTAGAAGAGCTTCTTGAGCAAATGGCAGAAATACAAGATGCTCTTGAAGCAGGGGGTTTCTATTTATTAGATATGAAAATTGAGGAAGCAGCGCGTGGTCTTGGAATTGACGCAATTGGTTTAGATCGTGATGTTGCCGCATTAAGTGGTGGACAACGTACAAAAGTGTTACTTGCAAAATTACTACTTGAACAACCAGAAGTATTACTATTAGATGAACCTACCAACTATCTAGACGTTGAACATATTCATTGGTTAACAAATTATTTAAAAGAATATCCACATGCATTCCTATTAATTTCCCATGATACGGAATTTATGAATAAATGTGTCGATATTATTTTCCATCTAGAGTTTACAAAAATGACGCGTTATACAGCGACATATGAAAAATTCCTAGAACTTGCGGAAATTAATAAAAACCAACATATTAATGCTTACGAAAAACAAAAAGAATTTATTAAAAAACAAGAAGATTTTATTGCGAAAAATAAGGCTCGCTACTCAACGACAGGTCGTGCAAAGAGTCGTCAAAAACAACTCGATCGTATGGAACGTATCGATCGTCCTGAAACAGCAATTAAACCTGAATTCTCATTTAAAGAGAGTCGCGCAAGTAGCCGATTCGTCTTTGAAGGAGAAAATGTAGAGATTGGATATACACATCCGTTATTACCAAAATTAACGATGACAATCGAACGTGGTGAAAAAATTGCAATCGTTGGATGTAATGGGGTCGGTAAGTCAACACTATTAAAGACAATTTTAGGTAAGATCAAACCATTAAGCGGAAAAACAAGTCTTGGTGACTTCTTAAATCCATCATACTTCGAACAAGAAGTAAAAGCTGATAATATAACACCAATTGATGATGTTTGGAATACATTCCCTAGCATGGACCAACACCAAGTACGTGCAATGCTAGCAAAATGCGGTTTGAAAAATGAACATATTTCTCGTCCACTGAACCAATTAAGCGGTGGTGAACAAGCAAAGGTTCGTTTATGTAAGCTAATGGGAGAAGACAGCAACTGGTTACTCTTTGACGAGCCGACGAACCACCTTGATGTTACAGCAAAAGAGGAACTAAAAAAGGCGATGAAAGCATATAAAGGAACAATTCTTCTTGTATGCCATGAACCGGACTTTTATGAAGATTGGGTAACAAAAGTTTGGAATATAGAAGAATGGGCTCAGCAAAAAGCTTAATTCTTAATAAATATCCCCTTACATGGTATATCAATTATACAAGGGGATATTTATTTTTCTCGATAAGCTGTCCTTCCAAACACATGTAAATTCTTATCCTTCAAATTTTAAAAATAAAAAAGCAATTGCTTCCAAAAGGTTTCATATGCTCCCTTTTGAAACAATTGCTTTTTTTATTTATCCTCTTACTATATCTACATCTCTTTTTTGTTGTATATATAATTAATACCAAAAGCAGCTAGAAGTATCATAGGTATTGTAGCTGAATAATGATATCTCGGTGCCACTTCTACTATCATTTGTGCCATTGTTAGCCCAATTGTATATAAACAAATAATGAAAAGTGAAGATTTATTTTTGTTTTTTATAGCTAATAATGCTCCGAACAATGAAGTAGCTAGTAAAAAGTAATAAAAAACATTCGTTATTATATTATATCGTACTTCATGATCTAGTCCTGGCCCTGCATATGAGACAGCTTGACTATCGTTACCTAAAAAGATAATAAATTTATCATAAAATAGTTTCCCGAAATCTATATTATCGTTTTTTATCCTCTTTTTAGCTTCTTCCAGCATTTGTTTTTGAGCATCGTCTGCGCTCCATCCTGGTTTATCACTGTAATAAAATAGTAGGTCTGAATCGGCTTGGTTCCATGATCCTGAAGCCGCCTTATTAAATCCTACATGAATATTGTACCCTGGTACTGATGCTATATCTTCACCTAAACGTAATGTTATATAATGATTTATTGCCGAAGAGAGCATTAAGTATGTAATAACGATAACACCTACATATGTTATCTTGTTAATAAGCATCTTTTTATTACCGATATGTTTTGTATCTATAATAAACATCCATATTGCTAAAGCTATAATTGGTACTGCTGCAATTGGCCTTACCATATTCATTAAAGCAAGTAATACAGCTAATAGAATTGAGTACACAACAATCTTTTTAATAGTTATATTTTGGAATTTCTCATGAATAACTAACATAATTGCCCAAGTTAATAACAATATTGTACAATAAAACGGTTCTGAAATTGCAAACATATTATAAATTGTTTGCGATGGCAAGAGAATCCATAAAACACTCGCTGTTATAGCTGTTCTCACTCCACCAATTTTTCTAGCTATAAAATATATTAATCCCATTGATATTGTAGTTAAAACAACATTAATAATAGGTGGAATCATATAGCTTGACCCGAATATTTTTAGAAAAACACTTAAGAATGAAGCATAACCAAAAATATGTGGAAATAACGCTACATATCTACTGCTAATAACAAAATCTTGTCCTAACGCCTCTGCAGTATAGAAAAAGGTTGCATAATCACCAATTGGATGAATCTTGTAGGTAAGAATCCATGCCGATTTAACTATTACACAAAGAATTAACAATGCCGAAAGACATATTTTCTCGTTTACTCTTTCAAGATATAGCGATCCCTTTCTAAGTATAAAGTTTCCGATTGTACATAAAAATAAAAATCCGACTAGTATCATTACATAATTATATTTTCCAGCATTTGAGAAATAATCGAAAATTAATATAGCAACGAAAAAACTATAAATGCCATATACAGCACGCGTAGAAAAAGTTGATAACCCTGTTGAAAACCTTTCCACCAAAACTCACTCCTTAAACTATTTATAAAAAAAAAAATTATATTTTCCCAAAATATAATTTTATAGTGTCTATTCCTATCCATTCTATACTCTTTGATTAATGACGCACATTCAAAAAATATATTTGAATTACACTACCTGCTACTATACCTTAATATAATCATAATTTCCATATTTGATTTTATATTACGCAGTATTCAAATTATAAATAAAAATTCCTTAATTATTAGAAAAACTATTCTATAATTTCAAAATAACATCCATTTAAAACATATAACACCTTAATACAAACTATGTTATAATTGGTAATTGTGAAATATAAACAATAACGCTGTTCACCTATTTTATTTATATATTCTATAAAAATGAGGATAATATTATGGAAAAACTCTTAAAGTTTGGTTTAGTAGGAATCTTTAATACACTCATTACAATTATTAGTTTTGGGATATTGGTAAAGCTCGGGATGAACTATCTTGTTGCGAATACCATTGCCTATTTAATTGGTGTTGCCAATAGCTATTATTGGAATAAAAATTGGGTGTTTAAACCTAATAATAAAAGCACGTCAATGTTCTTTAAATTTCTAACTGTAAATTTAATTGTATTGGCTTTTAATACATTATGTTTGTTTATATTAGTAGATAAACTTACCTTTAATGCATTTATTGCACAAATCTTCGCAATTGGTGTTGGAATGGTTATAAATTTTATCCTTAATAAAATTTGGACATTCAACCAAACTGAACAGGCTACCAATTAAACTTAAGCAACTTATTAAAACTACGGAGGATACAACATGGAAAAATTAATTTCGGTTGTAGTTCCTATGTACTTCGAGGAAGAAGTAGCACAGGAATGTTATAATCGTTTAAAGTCCGTTATGCTTCAAAATAATATTAATTATGAATTTGTCTTTGTAAACGATGGCAGTACAGATCGTACAATGGACATTTTATCTGAGATTGCAGCAAATGATTACCGTACAAAAATTGTTAATTTTGCACGTAACTTCGGACACCAAGTAGCTGTTACAGCGGGTATTGCTGCTGCAAAAGGTGACGCTATTGTAATTATAGATGCAGATTTACAAGATCCACCAGAAGTTATTCCTGAGCTTATTGCCAAATGGGAAGAAGGATATGAAGTTGTTTATGCAAAACGTAAACAACGTAAAGGTGAAACTTGGTTTAAACTTTTAACTGCTAAATATTTCTATAAATTCTTAAACTATATGTCTGATATCGATATCCCAAAAGATACAGGTGATTTCCGAATCATCGATCGCAAAGTTGCTGATGTGTTCAATCAAATGACAGAACGAAATCGCTTTATTCGCGGTATGATGTCTTGGGTTGGCTTCCGCCAAACGTATGTTGAATATGAACGTGACGAGCGTTTTGCTGGTGAAACAAAATATCCATTAAAGAAAATGATTAAATTTGCATCAGATGGTATCATTGCCTTTTCGACAAAACCGTTACGAATTGTTATGTCTTTAGGCTTATTATCAGTTCTCATTTCTATAATTGTCTTGCTGTATACAATTACTGTGAAAATCATCGGTGATGGTACTCAAACAGGTTGGGCATCCATTATGGTTGCTATTACATTCTTTAGCGGTATTCAGTTACTTGGTCTTGGAATCGTCGGTCAGTATATTGCTCGTATTTATGACGAAAGTAAAAACCGTCCGATTTATATCGTGAAAGAAACAATCAATATTGAACAAGAAGAGGCTGCACAGAAAAAAGAAAAAGTGAATGCATAATAAAAAAGGTAACAATGAAAACTATCATTGTTACCTTTTTATATTGTAATACCCCATAAGTCTCAAACGGAACTCTTTTAAATTTGGGTATACATCTAAATTAGACAACATCCCTTGAATGACTGGGACCCTTGGATTTGGCAATCTCATTTCTGCCTCTAAAACATCTAGCGTAATAAGTAATTCATCATCTTCTAATTGATCAGCTAATGTACGCTTAAAAACAATTATTTCTTTTAAAAAATGCTCCTTAACTTGTTCTTTAATAAGCTCTGATTTACAAAGAAACTCTCCAAGTCTTTCTTCATGTAAAACAGGTTCTTCCGAAGATTCTATAAGTCCATCTACTAAATGATCCACCCTTTTTAAAATAAAAGCCGATACATAGGACAAATCAATTTCTGGCGCTTGTAAAATAATTAATTCTAAATATCCACGGCAGATCCCTTCTACCATAATTACTAAATCTAATAAATACGGCATAACCTTGTCACCATAAATAGACAACAAACTATTTCGATAAAATGCATGAGATTCCAATTTCATCCGCATCATAAATTCTTCTACTTCTTTATTAAATGGAATAGCATTTTCCCTCGCATGCATAATAATAAATTCCTTATGCTTTTGTATATCATTAAACTGGCAGCACAATTGTTTTTCAAATTTTTCACGCGGTAATAGTGATTCTTTTTCAATATCCATCATTTTATTTTGAATCTTGTCATAATAATATCGAAGTGTTGCTAATAAAAGCTCATCTTTCGATTTAAAGTATAAATAAAAAGCTCCCTTAGATATACCACAAGCTGTCACAATTTCCTGCACTGATGTCGCATTTACACCCTTAGTCGCAAATAACTTCATAGCCATCTCTATAATTAAGCGCTCTTTTTCTTTCATATCTTCTCTCCTACGTTTAATCTCGCATCATATTATAAACTCGAATTTGATTTTATTATACCATCTCTTTTCATTGACTACTGACCAATCAGTCAGTTATATTATGTATTAGACTGACCAGTTGGTCAATACGATATAAAGGGAGCGCAAACATGAACAAAATCATCAATTTCTCATTAAAAAATAAGTTCGCAGTTTGGCTACTAACCATTATTGTTACCATTGCAGGGATATATTCTGGGCTTAATATGAAACTGGAAACAATTCCTGATATTACAACACCTGTTGTAACAGTAACTACGGTTTATCCTGGTGCTACACCAGAAGAAGTAGCTGACAAAGTTTCAAAACCGATGGAAGAGCAATTGCAAAATTTAAGCGGTGTAAACGTTGTGAGTTCATCATCTTTTCAAAACGCATCTTCTATTCAAGTAGAGTATGATTTTGATAAAAATATGGAAAAGGCCGAAACAGAAATTAAAGAAGCTCTCACGAATGTGAAACTTCCTGAAGGCGTAAAAGATCCGAAAGTTTCACGAGTAAACTTTAATGCTTTTCCTGTTATTTCGTTAAGTGTAGCAAGTAAAAATGAATCTTTAGCTACGTTAACAGAAAATGTAGAAAAAAATGTTGTTCCAGGATTAAAAGGACTTGATGGTGTTGCATCTGTTCAAATTTCAGGTCAACAAGTAGATGAAGTACAACTTGTTTTCAAGAAAGATAAGATGAAAGAATTAGGTTTAAGTGAAGATACTGTAAAAAATGTGATTAAAGGATCGGATGTATCTTTACCACTTGGCTTATATACATTTAAAGACACGGAAAAATCAGTTATTGTAGATGGAAATATTACAACAATTAAAGCATTAAAAGAGCTAAAAATCCCAGCTGTACCTTCAGCACCTAGCACTCAAGGTAATCAAAATGCTGGAGCCGGTGCACAAACGCCGCAAATGAATCCAGCCGCTATGAATGGAATTCCAACAGTTACATTAGACGAAATTGCTGACATTAAAGAAGTTGGGAAAGCAGAATCTATTTCTCGAACGAATGGAAAAGAAGCCATTGGAATTCAAATTGTGAAGGCTGCTGATGCAAATACGGTTGATGTTGTAAATGCAGTGAAAGATAAAGTAAAAGACCTTGAGAAAAAATATAAAGACTTAGAAATCATCTCAACATTCGACCAAGGTGCACCGATTGAGAAATCGGTTGAAACAATGCTTAGCAAAGCAATTTTCGGGGCTATCTTTGCGATTGTTATTATTATGTTGTTCCTACGAAATATCCGAACAACATTAATCTCTGTCGTTTCTATACCACTTTCTTTATTAATTGCTGTTTTAGTTATAAAGCAAATGGATATTACGCTTAACATTATGACGCTTGGAGCAATGACAGTCGCTATCGGACGCGTTGTCGATGACTCAATTGTTGTTATTGAAAATATTTATCGACGTATGTCGTTATCAGAAGAGAAACTACGCGGAAAAGATTTAATTCGTGAAGCTACGAAGGAAATGTTTGTCCCAATTATGTCTTCTACTATTGTAACCATTGCTGTATTCTTACCTCTTGGACTTGTAAAAGGTATGATTGGTGAAATGTTCTTACCATTCGCCTTAACTATCGTCTTCGCTTTATTAGCATCGTTACTAGTAGCAGTTACAATCGTACCAATGCTAGCTCATTCTTTATTTAAAAAAGAGAGCATGAGAGAAAAAGAAGTACATCATGAAGAGAAACCAAGTAAATTAGCAAACGGTTATAAACGCATACTTGCATGGGCTTTAAATCATAAAATCATTACATCAAGTATCGCTGTCCTTCTATTAGTTGGTAGTCTCGCACTTGTGCCGATTATCGGTGTAAGCTTCTTACCTTCTGAAGAAGAAAAAATGATTATTACAACATACAATCCAGAGCCAGGTCAAACATTAGAAGACGTTGAAAAAATTGCAACGAAAGCTGAGAAGCACTTCCAAAATAATAAAGACGTCAAAACAATTCAATTCTCATTAGGTGGCGAAAACCCAATGAGTCCTGGTCAATCAAATCAAGCAATGTTCTTCGTTCAATATGATAACGATACGAAAAACTTTGAAAAAGAAAAAGAACAAGTCGTGAAAGATTTACAAAAGATGTCTGGAAAAGGCGAATGGAAAAACCAAGATTTCGGAGCAAGTGGCGGTAGTAATGAAATTAAACTATACGTTTACGGAGATAGCTCGGAAGACATTAAGCCTGTCGTAAAAGATCTTCAAAATATCATGAAGAAAAACAAAGATTTAAAAGACATAGACTCTAGTATTGCAAAAACATATGCAGAGTACACTTTAGTAGCAGATCAAGAAAAGCTAAGTAAAATGGGTCTAACGGCCGCTCAAATTGGAATGGGTCTTTCTAATCAACATGATCGCCCTATTTTAACAACAATTAAAAAAGACGGTAAAGATGTAAATGTATATGTAGAAGCTGAAAAACAAAATTATGATACAATCGATGATTTAACAAATCGAAAAATTACAACACCACTTGGCAATGAAATTGCTGTTAAAGATGTGATGACTGTAAAAGAAGGTGAAACTTCTAACACAGTAAAACATCGCGATGGTCGCGTTTATGCAGAAGTTAGTGCGAAATTAACATCGGATGACGTTTCAAAAGCATCTGCTGCAGTTCAAAAAGAAGTAGATAAAATGGATCTTCCTTCTGGTGTAGACGTTTCTATGGGAGGCGTTACAAAGGATATTCAAGAATCATTCAAACAACTTGGCTTAGCGATGTTAGCTGCGATTGCCATTGTATACTTCGTTCTTGTCGTTACATTTGGTGGTGCCCTTGCACCATTTGCGATCTTATTCTCGCTACCATTCACAATCATTGGTGCACTCGTTGCCTTACTAATCTCTGGTGAAACGTTAAGTGTATCTGCAATGATTGGTGCGCTTATGTTAATCGGTATCGTTGTAACAAACGCAATCGTGCTTATTGACCGTGTTATTCATAAAGAAAATGAAGGTTTATCCACACGTGAAGCATTACTAGAAGCTGGTGCTACACGCCTTCGTCCAATTTTAATGACTGCAATTGCAACAATCGGGGCTCTTATCCCGCTTGCATTAGGATTTGAAGGCAGCGGCTTAATTTCTAAAGGACTTGGTGTAACTGTAATTGGTGGATTAACGAGTTCAACGTTATTAACACTTCTTATCGTTCCAATCGTTTATGAAGTATTAAGCAAGTTTAAAAAGAAAAAAGTAAAATAATAAAAAAATAACCTCGCAATTAGCGAGGTTATTTTTTATCTCCAAACAAGATTAGGCAATCTCCATATCCCTCTTTCTCTAACTCCCCTTTTGGGATAAATCGAAGAGCTGCTGAATTTATACAATAACGAAGGCCATTTGGTCCTGGGCCGTCTGGAAATACATGCCCAATATGTGAATCTCCTTCCTTACTTCTCACTTCCGTGCGCGTCATATTATGACTAACATCCATTTTTTCTTTCACACTAGCTGACATCACCGGTTTCGTAAAGCTCGGCCAGCCACATCCACTATCAAATTTATCTATAGAAGTAAACAATGGCTCGCCTGAAACGATATCTACATAAAGACCTTCTTCTTTATGGTTCCAATACTCATTTCGGAATGGTGGTTCTGTACCGTTTTCCTGTGTTACATGAAACTGCATCTCATTGAGTTTTTCTTTTAAATGAGTTTTATCCTTTGGCCAATGTTGCTTAATAAAAGCATCTCGTCCCGATCCTTTACGATATAACTCATAGCGGAATGTATTTTTCTTATGATATCCTTGATGATATTCTTCAGCTGGATAAAATGTAGCAGCTGGCAATATTTTTGTCGCAATTGGCTTTGAAAATCGCTCACTCTTCGCAAGTTCTTCTTTTGAAGCCTCTGCCTTTTTCTGTTGTTCTTCATTATGATAAAAAATCACCGTTTCATAAGACTGTCCACGGTCGTGGAATTGTCCGCCGACGTCAGTTGGATCAATCTGTCTCCAATATATTTGAAGCAACTCTTCATACGGCATTTTATTTGCATCAAATGTAATTTGTACCGCTTCATAATGTCCCGTCGTTTCTGAACAAACTTCTTTATAGGTTGGATCTTCTTTATGACCACCTGTATAGCCAGAAACGACCTTTATAATACCTTCCATCTCTTCAAATGGCGAAACCATGCACCAGAAGCACCCGCCAGCAAATGTAGCCAATTCTATCTTTTCATTTACAGCCATTATTTCACCCCTATTCTATATTCTTCTTACAGTATGGCATAAGAAACATAATGTTATAAAAGAAAAAGCATCGAATATCGATACTTTTTCTTTACTTCACTCTATTTTTTTCAATATCCCTCTCCATTTCATCACTCGTTACATCTAAAACATCTAATAAGAAAATGAAGATCGGAATACCGATAATAAGTCCCCACACACCTAAAAAGTGCTCTGAGAAAATTAATACCATAAACGTATAAAAAATCGGTAAATTTGTTTTTTGGGACATAAACTTCGGATTCAATACGTAACTTTCAAGTGCATGAATAACTGTTACGATAACTAAAATATAAACAACGTACATAATACCGCCGATATTGTAAGCAATCATACAAAGCGGGAATAACGAAATAATAACCCCAGCTACTGGAATTAAACCAAGTAAGAAGATCATTAACGCTAAACCTAATAATTGTGGAAATCCTAATATCCATAATGCAATAACAGATAAAACACAGTTAACAACCGCAATTAAAAATTGTGCTTCAATTACTTTTCCAAATGAACGTGCAAATTTCTTTCCGAAGTACTCAATTTCATGATAGAAAATTGCAAGCCTGCTTTCTTTAAACTTTGCAGTAAAAGCAACGATACGGGCCTTTTCCAACAAGAAAAATAAACTTAAAATTAAAGAAAGTAAAACTTGAAGACCGAACTTCCCAACATTCGTAATAGATTTATACAAAATGTCTACGCCTTGTCCTACATATTTCGAAAGTTCCATATGATTGACAGCATTAACCGCATACTTAATCAATTCACTATCCGGTGGATTTCTTAAAAATACGTTAAATTGATAAATCAATTGTGAAATTTGTATCGTTAATACTGGTAAATATTTAAATAGTGTAATAGCAATTCCACCAATTAACATTACGTATAGAAATGCTATAATGAGTTTTCGATTAATGGGCATAAAATTATCTAATTTGTGAGAAATAAACTTTTGGAATCGATCCATTAAATACGTAAGAATAAACGTAATTAATATTAAATTCAACATACTTTGCAACCCATATAACACGAGAGCAAGTATTACTAATACGAGTAACCTCTGAAATCCTTTGCTTTGAAACAGGTTTTTTATTTGCATAATCGACGAGTACTCTCTCCTGTCCTATAAAGTAAAACGTTAATAAGTAGATTTCTCTCTATTTTCTACCTATAATTTATTCATTCATATGAAGATGAGCTATCATATAATTCCTAAAACCATACAGTAGCTTACTTCTTATTTTACAATACAATGACCTAATTCAAAACGTATTCTACACAGTATTAATGAAGATTTAAGGAAACTTGCATTTTGCTAACAATAGGTCTTACCACTACTGTAACATAAAAAGCAAGCCATCAGTAGGAATGTGTCCTACAAATAGCTTGCTTTTCTCATTTTTTAAGTAAGTTTTACTATCCAATGAATGGCATGAACATCGGTATGACGACAACTGTTACAACCCCAACTACTGTTACAGCAATACTTGCCATAGCTGCCTCTACTTCACCCATTTCAATTCCTACCGCAACACCTAATGCATGACCTGCTGTTCCAAGTGCTAGACCTTTCGCAATTGGATGTTTCACTCTAAATGTTTTTAAAAATAATGCTCCTAATGCGTATACGATAACTGCGTTAAAAATAACTGCAAACGATGTTATGGCTGGAATACCACCAATACTTTCAGAGATTGGTAATGCAATCGCTGTTGTTGCTGCCTGTGGTAACATTGAATTCATTACTGCTGTATCTAAACCAATTGCCTTTGCTACAATGAATACGACAATTACTGAACAAATAGATCCAACCACGATAGCCGATAAAATTTGCCACCAATATTTTTTTAACTTATCAACTTGTTTATATAATGGAATGGCAAATGCGATTGTTGCTGGCTCTAAGAAGAAACTAATCATTTTTCCGCCAGTATTATATTCTTCAAAAGTAAAATTACCTACCTTTAGAAAGACAATCCCTAATACCATTGCCACGAATAACGGTGTAAATAAGAAGAATCCTTTTGAGTGCTTAAATAATAATGTGCCGATTCCGTATGCGATTAATGAAACGACGATTCCGAAATATGGAGTCATTGTACTTGCCATGTTCATTCCCCCCTAACAATATATACTAAAATGGTTACGCAACTTTTCCGTGCTTGCGTCCTTTATTGACTACTTTCAATTCTTTTGTATCTTTTGTTTCTTTGTCATCTTTTCCTAAAATAAATTGTGCAAATAACCCTGTTACAGCGAGTAAAATAATTGTTGCGACAACAATTACAGTTAGTATTTGTACAAAATATTGTCCCATTACACCAAGAGAATTAATAACTGAAATACCTGATGGGACGAAAAGGAATCCGATAATACCTGTTAAAGCTGTTCCGAGTGATTCAACCTGCTCTAATTTAATAACTTTTAAGCATAATAGACTAAATAAAATGACTAACCCGATTACCGATGAAGGCATCGGAATTGGTAAATGTGTTGCAATAATATTAGAAATTAACATAATAGCTGAGAATATGAATGCTTGTGATAAAAAACTATATACTTTTTTCTTACTCATTTTGGCCACCTCTTTCGATTTGGTACCTTTATTGTATAAGATGTACACGTTTTAGTAAGCGTTTACAAAACAGAGCGTCACATATACAGAATCAGTTACAAAAATAAGAGGATGAAATACAAAAGCTGCTTCTTAAATACGAAGCAGCTTTTTAAGTTCTTTTGCATATGTACGGCTAACAGGTACTTTTGATCCTTCTTTCATAATTAAATTATAAGTAGAATTGAACCACGGCTGCACTTCTGTAATATGATTAATATTTGCAATAAAACTACGATGAACACGCATAAAACTTGTTTGTGGTAACTTCTTTTCCAAAATTACAAGTGTATCGTGTGTTACATATGTTTCTCTCATTGTTTTTACTGTTACTTTTCCATCTACGAGTCCTACATATATAATATCTTCAATATTTACAAGTACGATTGATTCCTCAATTGGCAGTGCTAATTTATGCATCTCTGCTGTTACATCTGTCCCCTTTATTTCTTGCTTCGTTTCTATTTTCGCTTGTTTTTGCTTTTTATATTTCTTCAATGTCTGTACAATGCGTTCTTCATCGAATGGTTTTAAAATATAATCTAACGCATCTACTTCAAATGCTTGTAATGCGTATTGATCATAGGCCGTTGCAAATACAATCGCAGGAGGATTTTTCATCTTTTTTAATATATTTGCGATTTCAAATCCATTATCATCGGATAATTGAATATCCAGAAATACAATATCTGGTTTATGGTTCATTAGTTCCTCTAATGCGTCTTCCACACAATCAGCCTCACCAATTATCTCAACTTCTTTCGTTCTTTCTAATAAATATTTTAGCTCATCACGTGCTAACATCTCATCATCAACTACTAATACTTTTAACAACCCGTTCTTCCTCCCCTACTTTTTTTGGAATTATAAAGGTAACCTCCGTCCCCTTATTTAATTCACTTTGAATATGAAGCATCGTGTCTTTCCCAAATAAACCGACTAGACGTTCATTAATATTATATAAAGCTGTTCCAGTCCCTTTCTTTGATGAAACTACCATTTTCCCTAATTGTTCTAAACGTTCTATCTCAATTCCCTGCCCATTATCCTTCACTTCAAAGTGAACCATACCTTCTCTTTCAAACACATGCACTTCTACTTCGCATACTGGTTGTTTCTTTGGAAAAGCGTGCCGCAATGCATTTTCAACCAATAATTGAAGAACAAATGGTGGTACTAGAGTTGTCTTTAGCTCTTCCTCAATATACAGCTTTACTCCATACTTATTTGGGAACCTTGCTTGTTCTAGTGATAAGTATGCCTGTACATGGTTTAATTCTTGTTCTAGTGGAATCAATAACTGACGTGCCCCTTGCAAATTACAGCGGAAATACACACTAAGCTGTAATAATAACTTCCTTGCTTTTTCTACATCGGTTCGGCATAAAGCTGATACTGTATTAATCGCATTAAATAAAAAGTGCGGGTTAATTTGTGCTTGTAATGCTTTTATCTCCGCATCTTGCAATAATTTGCTTTGCAATTCAGCTTCACCTAATTCAAGTTGTGTAGAGAATATTTTTGCCAACCCTTCTGCTAATTCCTCTTCCACACGACTTAATTGGTTAGGATTTTTGAAATACAGTTTTAATGTCCCTATCGTATTTCCATGTGAAGTGAGTGGAATAACGATCGCCGCTTGCAAGGGACAACCTTCATGTTGACAATTAATAACCTCACGTGATTTTGCTTTCATTATTTTCCCTGTGTTTAACACTTCTTTCGATAAACCAGTTATTAAACTATGTGAAGGAATATGGTGATCTGATGCTAATCCAACATGAGCTAATATTTTCTCTGTATCTGTTAAGGATACCGCATCTGTTCCTGTAAAGCGGTGAATAATTTGTGCCACATGCTTACACGATTCTTCTGTTAAGCCTTGGCGAAAATACGGTAACGTTTTATCAGCAATACGTAATACCTTATGGGTCTGAAGTGCCTTTGCGTTCTCTTCCTGACGCAAAATAGCTTGTATCATAGAAAGTAAAATAAAACTTCCAAAACTATTTACAAGGATCATTGGTATCGCAATTGTTTTCACAATACTAATTCCATCCTCTACAATTAATAGGATCATAATCATTTCTAAAGAAACGATAACAACACTTAAAATTGCTGAAAACTTAGGTGTAATTGTACGGTTATATTTTTTGAAAATGTATCCGATATACCCTGTTATAATCCCTGCTAAAATAGAAGAAATTGCACAACTTAGCGCTGTCGTACCACCGAGCATATAACGATGAATACCAGCGATAACTCCTACCCCAACTCCTACGATTGGTCCACCAAGTAAACCACTAATACCCACACCCATAATACGTGTATTCGCAATGGTACTTGATGAAGAAACACCTTGTAGCCAATTTTCATTCATAATCGTATTTCCTGCTATTTCAATACCAGTGTAATTGCTTACAATTGTAAACACAGAAAAAATACAAATAAGCTTAAGCTTATCTACATATCCGTCCTGCCTATGGAGAAGGCGCCTAAACGTTTTAATATGAGAGAGTAAAAATCCTAAAATAACGATAAGTCCGACGCGTTCAATCATCATGAGTACTAAATTTAACATCTTTGATTCATTCCTTTTTATTTAGTTAGTTTTATTATGGGAAAATAACGAAGTAGGCGTCAAGAAGAATGAAATGTTTTTTGAAATATTTTACACATGGAAATCTCCTCTTTATTTGACAATGTAATAGAAGAGTGCTAAAAATAAAGTAATATCATACAGTCCTTTAACCCAACCCCGTGAGGTTGAGAAGGAAGTCGGAATACTATATACGTATGTTCTTTTTTAGAGATACGTATGCTTTTTGGGCCTTCTCATCATATCAGGTGAGAAGGCCTTTTGTTATTCTTCCATAGCGACTGTAGAAGAAAATAAGGAGGAATAATAATGAACATCACCACTGATGTACAAACAACAGAGGAGACGAAAGAGAAAAGATATAAAACACTGTTTGGTTCTGCACTAGGATACGCCGCAGAAGGTTTAGATATGCTGCTCTTATCTTTCGTACTCGTCTATATTTTAAAAGAGTTTCATTTAAGCCCTGTTGAAGGTGGGAACTTAACATTAGCTACGACAATTGGTATGCTAATTGGTTCTTATTTATTTGGGTTTATCGCTGATTTATTTGGTCGTATCCGTACAATGGCCTTCACCATCTTACTATTTTCACTAGCAACAGCACTCATTTATTTCGCAACAGATTACTGGCAATTATTAATTCTTCGCTTTTTAGTTGGAATGGGAGTTGGTGGTGAATTCGGAATTGGAATGGCCATCGTAACTGAAACATGGTCAAAAGAAATGCGTGCTAAGGCAACATCGGTCGTTGCACTTGGATGGCAATTTGGTGTTTTAGTAGCTTCACTTCTTCCAGCATTTATTGTCCCGCATTTTGGATGGAGAGCTGTTTTCTTATTCGGACTAATTCCAGCTTTACTAGCTGTTTATGTACGTAAAAGTTTAAGTGAACCGAAAATATGGGAGCAAAAACAACGATACAAAAAGGAATTGTTACAAAAAGAAGCTGATGGTATTTTAACAACTACTGAAGCAGAACATCTAAAACAAATAAAAAAATTCCCACTTAAAAAGTTATTTGCAAATAAAAAAGTAACAATAACAACAATTGGTCTTATTATTATGTCGTTTATCCAGAACTTCGGATATTATGGGATTTTCACATGGATGCCAACTATTTTAGCAAATAAATATAACTATACATTAGCAAAGGCGAGCGGTTGGATGTTCATCTCTACGATTGGCATGCTCATTGGAATTGCAACCTTTGGTATTCTGGCTGATAAAATTGGTCGTCGTAAAACTTTTGCAATCTATTATATCGGTGGTACTATATACTGTCTTATTTACTTCTTCCTATTCACAGATTCAACATTATTATTATGGGGAAGTGCATTGCTCGGATTCTTTGCAAATGGAATGATGGGCGGATTCGGAGCCATTTTAGCTGAAAACTATCCCGCCGAAGCTCGCTCTACAGCGGAAAACTTTATTTTCGGTACAGGACGTGGTTTAGCTGGATTTGGCCCTGTTATTATCGGTTTACTCGCTACAGGCGGAAATTTACTTGGAGCATTATCCTTAATTTTCATCATCTATCCAATCGGATTAATTACAATGTTATTATGTGTGCCAGAAACAAAGGGAAAAGTATTAGACTAAACGAAAAAGAGGAAGCATCTCATTTAAAATGCTTCCTCTTTTCAGTGTTTATTTATCATTTATTTTGATTTACTAGCTTTCTGGAATAAGAAAGCAGTTTTATCTTTTTCTTGTACAATGCCTTGCTTCAATGCTAATTCTCCTGCAACTTTAGGTGCCAGCCACAGCATCGGGAATAACAAAATTGATACCGGAACAGCTGTCACTACAATGAAAGATTGTAATGCATTAATGCTTCCTTCTCCCATATATAAAAGAATTGCTGCAACTGCTCCCATAATAAGCGACCAAAAAATTCGCAAGCTAATTCTAGGATCTCCATCTCCAGTCACTGCCATTGAAATGGAATAAGCCATTGAATCTCCTGTTGTTACTACAAATAAAATTGTTAATAAAAGAAATGCCGGTCCAATAATATTAGATAGTGGCAGTTGCTCTGTAATTGCAATCATAGCTGCTGGCATACCAGATTCACTTAAAGCGTTCGATATAGATCCAGGCTTCATTAATTCATAAAATACACCCGATCCCCCCAATATAGTGAACCAGAACGTTGTAATAATAGGTGCAATAATTCCAATTGCAACGATGATTTCGCGAATCGTTCTTCCTCTTGAAATTCGACTCACTAAAATTGCCATCATTGGTCCATATCCAATAAACCATCCCCAGAAAAAGATTGTCCAAGATCCTAACCAACCTGTATCCCCACGGTATGTGCTCATTGGTATAAACTCATTTATATAAAACCCAAACGAAGAAACAAATGAATCAATAATAAATCCACCTGGTCCAAAGAATAACACAAACACCATCAATAAAATCGCTAGTTTAACATTTAAATCACTTATTATTTGAATCCCTTTATCAATACCCGTTACCGCAGATATAGTAGAAACAGCTACCACACAAATAATAATTGCTAATTGAGTAGTAAACACGTCGGAAATTCCGAATAATGCTTGTAAGCCATAACTTGCTTGTAAGCCTAAAAATCCGATCGGACCAATTGTTCCTGCAGCTACTGCAATAATTGCAAATGCATCAATCATCGTTCCAAGCAAACTCTTTCGCAATTTCTCTCCAAAAATAGGATATAAAAGCGTACGAGGTTTTAACGGCATACCTTTATGATAATGTCCATACATCATAACTACCGCACTAATTGTACCTAAAATCGTCCAAGCTAAAAATCCCCAATGCATATAACTTTGTGCTAAAGCAGGCATGACTGCTTCTTTCGTTCCAGCAGATATACCTTCATGTATCGGTGGCACCGTCATCAAATGGTACATTGGCTCTGCCGCTGCCCAAAAAACGCCACCTCCGGCAAGTAGTGTAGACATAATAATAGCAAGCCACTTCGCCGTACTAATCTCAGGTTTTTCTAAATTACCTAGTTTGACCTTCCCATATTTCGAGAATGCCATACACATCGCAACAATAAATGTACCTAACAATAAAATCTGCCAAAAAGCCCCGAAGTACTTAATTGAAAATGCAAAACTGCGATTAATAGCTCCCTCTACATAACCTTTATTTAAGAAAACTGCGATTACAAATAATAAAAGCGAACCACCACTAATAAGAAATACAGGCCAATCTGTTTTTTGATTCTTCATCCTCATTTACACATCCTCCTTCCTCAGCAATCTAAAAAAACAACTTTATTATGTTTTCTTGTTTAAATCCAAAACACAATTACTATATAAATATAATAATTCATCAATTTTCCACATACTTATGTTGTCCCTAAAAATATGCTAAATCCCTTATTTAAAAGAAACATTCTATTCCTCTTACATAAAAAAGCAAAACAAAAGACCTTATATGTCTATAAGGTCTTCGAAACAGAAATTTGATTATAACATAAGGAACTCCCTGGTTCAAAAAGCTCCTGCCAAAAATAACCGAGAGTAAAGGCTTCCATTTGCTACATAACAGTAATTAAAAAAATTTTATATTTTACAGGAAATCCCCCTATACTAAATATTATTTATGAAAGAAATTTGGCTTCAAAATATCATTCGGATACGGTTTATGATAAATATGAGTGGCAGCTGGCGATAATGGCGGTATTAACCATACCCAATTTCCTGTTACAACGCGACCACAGGCAGCTTCTTGCTTCTCAAATTGCTGAAATTGTTGTGCAGCAGTATGGTGGTCAACAATACTAATTCCTTGTTTTTTAAATGAATATAATACAGCAATGTTCAACTCAATTAATGCCTTGTCTTTCCATAACGTGCTATTTCTTGATGTATCTAAATTCATCATTTCTGCAACTGCTGGAAGTAAATTATAACGATCCTGATCAGCTAAGTTCCGAGCTCCAATTTCCGTCCCCATATACCATCCATTAAACGGAGCTGCCGTATAAGAAATACCACCAATCTCTAAACGCATATCTGAAATCATCGGCACTCCATACCATTTCACTTCTAAAGATGAGATTGGGTAATCTGGATGCTCAATTGGTACTTCTTTTACTTCTTCTTTTGGAATTTCTTTATATATAGGCTCTTTTCCATCAACAGAAAATACAAGCGGTAATACATCAAAATTCGTACCTTCTCCTTGCCAGCCAAGTTCCTGACAAAAATCCGTAAATGTAGCGGAATGAGAATCACCGATTACTCCCATTTCTGTTTTATATCCTGCATATCGAATTAATTGATGATTATAAATTCGTATATTATTTTCTTCACTTTCATATTGCTTAAAAATTGTAATTGTCGGTTTAACTTTCCCGTCGTTCGTTGCATATTTAATGTGATGAATTAACGCATTATATACACCTTCTTCATCATTCACTTCACGTGCATCTAATATGTGCATCTTACTCCAGAATAACCTTCCAATACATCTATTACTATTACGCCATGCCATTCGCGAACCATGAACAAGTTCTTCAAATGTATGCTCATACGTTCCCGTTCTCTCTATTTCCATGTGAATTTCTTTTATACGCTCTTCTATGAATTGCTCTTTATTAAGCTCTTTATAGCAAGTAGTAATAAAATTACTCGCTTCCTCTATTAATTGTTTCGTTTTACTCATAAACAATCTCCTTCTATTTCAACAAACGCTACTAATTTACAGTATAAGCAAAAAGGATAATAGTCACAAACGAAAGTGAAAGTGTTACTTTTATTGTAATATTTTCAGAAAATTATAGAAATCTCTCTTGACTTCTATGAAAAATAAGTGTATTTTTGACTCAGGTAAAATATTTTTACCTAGACCAACTTTTAAACTAGAAAGGAGGTAATATTATGTCTTCATTTCAATTGCCAAAGCTTTCATATGACTATGATGAATTAGAGCCATATATTGATAGCAATACACTTTCTATTCATCACGGAAAGCACCATGCGACATATGTAAACAATTTAAATGCTGCTTTAGAAAACTATACTGAATTACATAATAAATCTTTAGAAGAGTTACTATGTAATTTGGATGATTTACCAATGGAAATTATTACAGCAGTTAGAAATAACGGTGGTGGTCATTATTGTCATAGTCTTTTTTGGGAAGTGATGAGCCCTCGAGGTGGCGGCGAGCCTAATGGAGACGTTGCAAAAGGAATTGATTATTATTTCAATACCTTTGACAACTTAAAAGACCAACTGTCCAAAGCGGCCATTAGTCGTTTTGGAAGTGGATATGGATGGCTTGTTCTTGACGGTGAAGAACTTTCTGTTATGAGTACACCGAATCAAGATACACCTTTGCAAGAAGGGAAGATCCCGTTACTCGTCATTGATGTATGGGAACATGCCTATTATTTAAAGTATCAAAATCGGCGCCCAGAGTTTGTTACCAACTGGTGGCATACAGTGAACTGGGACCGGGTAAACGAGAAATATTTACAAGCAATTCAATCACAAAAACATTAGTCGTGCGTATAAGGTAAATTTGGTAATGTAAAATCAGTATTGTCGAAATCCTCCAGAATCCCCCGGATTGCCACCGGGGGATTTATGATTACTTCATTGTATTTATGTAATGGCGTAAAATATTTTTCATTTCTAGTTTCAACTCTCGGAATGGAAATCCCAATTCACGAGCCTTTTCATTATGTAACGTACAATTAATTACTTCATTATAAGGCGCTTTATTATCTCCTACTTCTTGAATGAGAGCTTTTATCCCCGTATTTTCTTCTATGAAACGAATAACTTCTCTGGTAGAAACTACCCCGTTGCTACAAGCATTAATCGGCCCTTCTATGTTTTTCATCCCACACCAAGCTAAAAACTCTCCTGCTTCTTTCTCATGTATAAATGCCAAATCTCCATCTACATGATCCACAACGATAGGCTCTTGTTTCACAACATGTTCAACGTAAAATTGTAATCTTTTCGTATAATCATTTTCTCCAATAACAACTGGAAAACGCACTGCAACAACTGGGAATGCTGCATGTTGAAATACAACTGCCTCAGCTAATCTCTTACCTTCACTATAATTAAAATCATTCCTATCTCCATACGTGATTGCATACTCATATGGATTAAAGTCCTCTTCTAACAGACCTAGCGCAGGCTCATAGACAGCCATTGAAGATGTCATAATATACTTCTTAGTTTTTCCTTTTAACACTTCACATGCTCTCTTCGCTGCATTTGAGCTATAGCATAAATTATCGTATACAATATCATAACTTTTACCTTCTAAACGCTTTGCTAGTTCTTTTTCGTCTTCTCTATCTACGATGATTCTTTTTACTGCACTTCCAAAGGAATCTTTAGTAACTCCCCTCGTCGCAATCGTTACATCATGTCCAACTTGCAACAGTACTTCTACTAAATGTTTACCAAAAAATCTTGTTCCCCCTAGTACCAATACTTTTTTCACCTTCATCATCCCCGTTTTCATAAATTGTAAAATACTACCTCCCTTATTATAAATGCTAAAATAAAAAAACATGGAATCAGTTTAACGATTCCATGTTTTTTCTACATATGACGCATTAACGTACTCGATATTTAAAAATACAATAACAGAAATATAAAATAGAAATTACTGATACATAAACCCATAGTTCATATACAAATCCCTCTCCCCAAACTCCCATAAAATAAAAGAGTGAAGGCAGTGTCAATGTTACCCATGATTGTACGAAAGCAATTCTTCCAAGATATTGATTGATATTCTTTTTTTGTGTATTTAATACAAAGAATAAATACCAAAGTAATGCCCACATAAACCATGTTAACGCATTAACAACATCGTTGAATTGAACAAATGAAACGACCATATAGAATAAAGCAATAATCGCTACCCAAATACAGAACCATCCTAGACCACTACTATCCATTCCCTTTATAAAAGTAACACCTACATATAAATAAGTTAATCCAAATAAAAAGGTAGCTGCATATGAATATACCGTCCAATTACTTTGATCAGAAATCATAATCAAATAGAACGGAATGATAATTTGTAATGCCCCCACAAATAAATTAAAAACACCTGCGCTTTTCATCTCTGCTTTTCCTAATATAACAAGACTATTTAAAAATAAAGCTGCACCTGAAAGTAATAATCCTACATAACCCATATATATTCGTGTGAAAATCTTATCTTTTCACACTTTTAACCTCCCCACACTTTAAAGTGATACCTATATTATTTTTCTTCCCATTTAAAACTACATACATAGTTTTTCATCTGAATAAGTCAGACTTCCTACCTTAAAAAAGAGCAAACTTAAAACGCTTTCAATAATAAATAAACCTATCAAAATATGCAATAGGATTCCTTGATTATAAACGGACTCTAACAAGGATACAAGTGTTGGAATACTTTTCAATCATACGTTTTTAATTTCTATAAAAAATGAATAGAATGATACATTTTCCCTATCTCATTCTACTAATGCCTAGCATAAAATATAGTACAATCATATCATTTTAAGGAAGGTTTGATATTTATGCCTCTTCATTATCCAAATCAACCTGTTTTTCACTCCACAGGTGTATTAACAAGAGAGCCTGCAACTGTTTCAGCAGTAGTAAACATTGTAAATTTAGATGCATTTTACGCACACTATGTAAGTATAGAGGTTTGGGATTGGTCTAACTATTCTAATCCTGTAAAATTACCTGTACTAATTGGTGAAAATGCGGAAGTAGTATTTCCATATATTTTACAAGGGAACAACTTAGCAGTTTTTTATGCTAATTTAGGTGACGCTGTTGACTTGTATGAAATTCGTATTTCTTATCCTAGCCACTCCCATATTATCGCAAATTGTTTTGGACGAAGCATACCGCCATACGCAAGCCAAGAAGGTAATACCGTATATCATAAACAACTTGTTCGAATTCATTAAGTTCTCTTTCCAAATCACCAATTTATAAAAGCATTCAATAGATTAAATTCCTATTGAAGTGCTATGGTCAGTAATACTCTCTTTCATTTTCTTTTCCTCAACGAAAACTATTACTGACCTTTGGTTCCTTTATTATACATAAATACAATAAAAATAAAGTATCCTCCTTAAATCATTTGATAGCCATTTTTATTATTTACCTGCCATCTCCAAGAATCTAAACACATTTCTTCTAATCCATATTCCGCTTCCCATCCTAATTCTCGCTTCGCTTTAGATACATCAGCAAAACATATCGCTACGTCCCCAGGACGACGCCCGATAATTTTATAAGGTATTTTTTTGCCCGAAACCTTCTCAAAAGCATTAACCATCTCCAATACACTATACCCTTTCCCTGTACCAAGGTTATATGCATCTATTCCTGTAGTTTCAAGCACTTTCTCAAGTGCCTTTACATGTCCTTTTGCAAGGTCAACAACGTGAATATAATCACGAACACCTGTCCCGTCTTTTGTTGGATAGTCATTTCCAAATATATTTAATTCCTTTAACTTCCCTACTGCTACTTGTGTTACATATGGCATTAAATTATTAGGAATCCCATTTGGATCTTCTCCAATACGACCACTTTGATGCGCCCCAAATGGGTTGAAATAACGAAGTAACGCGATACTCCATTCACCATCAGCTTTTGCAACATCACGCATAATTTGCTCTATCATTAACTTTGTTTGCCCATATGGATTTGTCACGCTTAATGGAAATTCTTCCGTAATTGGTGATGTTTTTGGAATTCCATATACAGTTGCAGACGAACTAAAAATAAATTTTTTCACATTATGTTTTTGCATTACATCACATAATATAATCGTACTTATAATATTATTATAATAATATGTAAGCGGAATTGTAGTAGATTCCCCAACTGCTTTGAAGCCAGCAAAATGAATAACTGCTTCAATGTTATTTCCCAAAAAAATCTCATTCATTTTTTCACGATTTAAAACACTTTCATTATAAAATTTAAATTGTTTCCCTGTTATTTCTTTTACTCGGTTTAAAGACTCTATTGAACTATTTGAAAGATTATCTACGACTATAATTTTATAATTATTATTTAATAATTCTATACACGTATGACTACCAATATATCCTGCTCCACCCGTTATAAGTATCGCCATATATATAGTCCCCCACTTATCATCAATTATAAAATTTTATAATCTCAATACACATCTATCCTATCATATTCCAAGATATAAATTCTAAATATTTTAAATTTTCTTTTATATAAAAAGCTACATAACCTTTAAGTTATGTAGCTCTTCAACATCTATATTTTTCTATATCATTTTTTATTACCCAAAAATTTTAGTAAAAGCTATCCAAACGTTCTGATTTGTTAAATTACGTAACAATATACACTTAAAAAGTGTGCCAGGCTTCCTAATAATACGAAAACATGAAAAATTTCATGGTGTCCCATATATTTAAACTCCAACCATTTTGGCTTAGCACCATAAATAAACCCACCAATTGTATAAAAAATACCTCCAAGTATTAAGAAAAGGATACCTCCTGTACTTAAATTCTCAGCTAGCGGTACAAAGAATAGAACAATTAACCAACCCATCAGAAGATAAATTCCTGTCGATAACCATCTTGGGCAATTAAACCAAAACATTTTAAAAACAATACCACAAATCGCAGTTGCATAAACCAAACAAAATAGTAGTAAACCATTTGCCGAACTTAATGTAATTAAGCAAAAGGGTGCATATGTACCTGCAATTAATATAAAAATCATAGAATGATCTAACTTCCTAAAGAAATAAATAACACGTTCACTGGCTACAACACTATGATACACAGCTGATGCCATATAAAGGACCATCATCCCAATACCGAATAAAATAACAGCTGTAATTGCAGCAAAAGATGGCATCTTAACAGAAACTTTCACAAGCATAGCTAATAATGCAATAAATGCTAATACAGCTCCTCCTAAGTGAGTAAATGCATTAACCGGTTCTCTTACATAAGCATTCATATAAACACCCCTCATATAATTACATGTAGTTTTAATAACTACATGTAATTATATACGTATTATTTATACTAGTCAACATTTACAATTCACTTGTTTCGTAATACCATATTTAAAGATATACTAAACATTCAGTTCCACTAAGTTATAAAAGTGAGGGGTTTTACGTGGAAAATATAAATAAATTACTTGAATCATTACATTTAGAAAAAAATATTAAACTTGAGGATATCCCAAATGTCGACTTATATGTAGACCAAGTTGTTCAACTATTTGAGAATACTTATGCGGATACAACAAGAACTGATGATGAAAAAGTATTAACAAAAACAATGATTAACAATTACGCAAAAGGGAAACTATTCATCCCTATTAAAAATAAAAAGTATTCAAAAGAGCATATGATTTTAATTAGCTTAATTTACCAATTAAAAGGAGCCCTTTCCATTAATGACATAAAAAGCTCCTTAGAAAATATAAATGTACCTTTACTAAACGATGATACATTCGAATTAAATACTCTCTATAAAGATTATCTTGCTCTTACTGAAACCAATGTGGAAACCTTTAACCAGGACGTAAATAACCGTATTAGGGAAGTAAATGAGATTTCCTCCTTAGAAGATCAAAAGCTAGAAAAGTTTTTATTACTAACATCCTTCGTGACGATGAGTAATATGTACAGACGATTGGCAGAGAAGTTAGTGGACGATTTAAAAGAATCGTAAATAAAAAAACTATCCACCTGTTACAGTGGATAGTTTTTTTATTTACTTAATTGCTTCATGGACTTTTAATTGTTTCCCTTTAATCGTTGTAGTTTTCATGGTCTTTAAAACAATTGGTCCTTTTCCATTTAATATTTCAACGTAAGAAACATTGTCCTGTATCGTAATAATTCCTATATCTTCTGCTGTAACACCTTTAATTTTAGCAATTGTGCCAACAAAATCTACCGCTCTAATTTTCTTTTTCTTCCCACCATTAAAGTACAGCTTCATAATCCCTTTATTTAAGTCTGCACTTTTATCTTTCTTTATAATTGGTTTAGCATGTATTTTTTCCTCAAATACTGCCTTCCCTTTCATAACCTCTTCTTTTGAAGGTGCATATGCCTTTGGAATTTCAAAGCCGATGTACGCCTCAATTTCTTCTAAAAATCTATTTTCATACGGAGTTATGAATGTAATAGCTTTTCCTTTATTGCCAGCTCGTCCCGTTCTTCCCGTACGATGTACATAACTTTCTTTTTCTAACGGAATATCATAGTTAATAACATGTGTAATATTATCAATATCAATTCCTCTAGCAGCTACGTCTGTTGCTACTAAATAACGGAACTTTCCTTTTCTAAAATCGTCCATAACTTCAAAACGATCTTCTTGCACCATACCACCATGTATTTTGTCACAAGGATAGTTAACACGGTTTAACTGTCTAAATACGTGATCTACATTTTCTTGTGTACGGCAAAAAATAATACAACTATCTGGATTCTCAATTGTTGTTACATCTTTAAGAAGTGAAAGCTTCTCCTCTTCTCTCGTCTCAAAAAGTGTATGTTCAATTTTTTCTGTGGTAATCCCGGCAGCCTTAATTTCAATATGCGTTGGCGAATCCATATACGTACGGGATAACTTTTCAACATCTTCTGGAAGTGTTGCCGAAAATAGCATTGTCATTCGCTGTGTAGGTAATTCATCAATAATTGCCTCTACTTGATCAATAAAGCCCATATTTAGCATTTCATCTGCTTCATCAATGACTAAATACTTCAGACATTCTAAAGAAAGGGTACCTTTTTCAATATGATCTAACACACGGCCAGGAGTCCCCACTACGATATGTGTCTTTTGTTTTAACTCTAATTTTTGACGTGCAAATGGAGACTTACCATAAACGGCCGCAGCCTTAATTCTTTTGAAGCGGCCTATATTCGTAATATCTTCTTTCACTTGAACAGCAAGTTCTCTCGTCGGCGTCAAAACTAATGCTTGTGGCTTATTCTCTTCCCATTCCACCATTTCACAAAGTGGAATACCGAATGAAGCTGTTTTTCCACTTCCAGTTTGCGATTTTACAACAAGATCCTTCTTTTTCAATGCAACTGGAATAACCTCTCCTTGCACTTCTGTTGGATGTTCATATCCTAAACCAGTAAGTGCTCGTATTATTTCTTTACTTAATGCATAATTACTAAATTCTTTTTTACTCATATACTAACCTCATTTGAATTTTATATTTAAATAACTATACTCTCCATATCTAACGTCAAGTTATACCAAGATACTATATTAAATTAATGTTTTCAATTCATTTAAGTTTCAATTTATCTACGTATAATTCTTAAATAATAAAGGACAGCCTTAATTATAAGTCTGCCCCTCTAAATTGTATTCATCTTTTATGGAACTAATTTTTTTACAACTGGTATTCTTTGCAATACTAAAGTAATTACCATACTAAGAACAATTGTGATTGTTACATTAATAGGTATTGCCAATATTGCATGTGCATGTTCATTCACCTTTGGAAATACTCTGTACAGATAGTTATTTAATAAGAAAAAGTGAAGGATATAAATACCAAGGCTCGCTTGATTTATACCGCGTAATACAAATGGTAATTTTTTTTCTGAATTTCCGAAAGAATATTTAAAAAATACAAATAAGCTAATTGCCATAAGTACAACACCTGGAGAAAAGTATCCATACCAAAACTGATCCAATTGTCCGTTTGCCTGAACTGTATAATAATATGTAACAAAGAATGTAATAATAAATCCTACAATTCCTCCAATGTAAGCAAAATTCCTCCACTTTTTCACAATATCATAATTGGATAAATAATAACCAAGCAGGAAATAGCCTACATAATTTGTAACGTAAAATAATTCAATATTAAAGTTGATAGGATAATAATATTTTGCCAAATTAACGACAACAGATGCATATAACCATAAAATTAAAAAATACTCTATCTCTTTCTTTTGAGCATTCTTCACAAAAATTTTCAGTAAAGGTGTAATTAAGTATATCCCTACAATCATGTACATGAACCATAAATGTCCACCAATACTATCTGTTAGAAAATATTTTATCCCCTGTTTTATAGAACGTGGGAAATATCCTGCATAAGCTCCGTATAAATAAAATAAAACACTCCAAGCTACAAAAGGTATAATTACCTTACTTGCACGTTTCTGTATAAATTCTCCAATAGAAATATCTTTCGTACCCTTTAATAATAAAGCTCCACTAATCATCACAAAGATTGGAACGCTAGCGCGTGAAAGTGACTCAAAAAGATTCCCAGACAACCAACGCGAAACGTTATTTGCATCCAATGTGGAAACATAACCAGCGGAGACATGAATTGTAACTACTGCGATTGTCGCTAACACACGCAACCAGTCCATATACACTAATCGTTTCATTAATAGCTCTCCTAAATTTACATATTTGATTTTTCCTATACCACACATAATTTTACATTAAATCATGTTATGTTAAAACAAATTTTGACGATATAAACCTACAGTAGACTTAAATCAACTTAATTTTTTTATATAAACATTAAAACCTTTGACTTATTAGTGAAAATAATGTAAATTATCCTTTGGACGAACATTTTCGAACGAAACAAATAAAATATTCGTATTTTAGGGGTGTAAACGATGGAAAACGTATTTGACTATGAAGATATTCAATTAATTCCTGCAAAATGTATTGTAAACAGTCGATCTGAATGTGATACAACTGTCACTTTAGGAAAACATAAATTTAAATTACCTGTCGTACCTGCAAATATGCAAACGATTATAGATGAAAGAATCGCAACTTATTTAGCTGAAAATAATTACTTCTATATCATGCATCGTTTCCAGCCAGAGAAACGAATCTCATTCATTAGAGATATGCAATCACGTGGATTAATTGCTTCAATCAGCGTTGGTGTTAAAGAAGACGAATACGAATTCGTACAACAATTAGCCGCTGAGCAACTTTCACCTGAATACATTACAATCGATATCGCACACGGTCACTCTAATGCTGTGATCAACATGATTCAACATATTAAAAAACATTTACCAGAAAGCTTTGTTATCGCTGGAAACGTTGGAACTCCAGAAGCGGTAAGAGAATTAGAACACGCTGGCGCTGACGCAACAAAAGTTGGTATTGGACCCGGTAAAGTTTGTATTACTAAAATTAAAACAGGCTTTGGAACTGGTGGTTGGCAGTTAGCTGCACTTCGCTGGTGTGCAAAAGCTGCAAGTAAGCCGATTATTGCTGACGGTGGTATTCGTACACACGGTGATGTAGCTAAATCTATTCGATTTGGGGCAACTATGGTTATGGTCGGTTCTCTATTCGCTGGTCATGAAGAGTCTCCAGGGGAAACAATCGAAAAAGATGGAAAGCTTTATAAAGAATACTTCGGTTCAGCTTCTGAATTCCAAAAAGGTGAGAAGAAAAACGTTGAAGGTAAGAAAATGTTCGTGGAGCATAAAGGTTCTTTAGAAGACACTTTAATCGAAATGGAACAAGATCTTCAATCTTCTATCTCTTACGCTGGTGGAACAAAATTAGATGCTATTCGTACTGTAGATTATGTTGTCGTGAAAAACTCTATTTTCAACGGTGATAAAGTATATTAATTCTTATATTCAGCTCGAAGGACAAGCATGTGTATGCCTGTCCTTCTTTTTTATGTATAAAACCGTTAAATATTTTTATTTTACTGAATTTTCTAGTATCATATTTTTAAATACTTAAAATAAGGGGGCTATAATAAATGAAAAATGTAATTGAAAATCGCCTTATTCGCGCAGAAGTTCCTACTGAACTAACATGGGATCTTTCTGATTTGTATAAATCTGATGCCGAGTGGCACGCTGCATTAAACGTATTAGAAAATGATATACAGAAACTTGATGCATTTAAAGGACGCTTGCATACTAGCTCCACTACTTTACTAAATTGCTTACTTATAGAGGAAGAGCTTTTAATGAAATTAACAAAACTGAGCTCATATGCAAATCTAAAAGAATCTGCTGATCGGACAGATCCAGTTATTCAAGCGAACTCTTCCAAAGTTTCTGCTCTAGGAACGAAAGTACATACAGCACTAGCCTTTATTCATAATGAAATTCTCTCATTTGAAGAAGGCACGATTGAAAAATATTTAATTGAGGAGATAAAACTCAACCCTTTTCGTAAATCATTACTAGAAGTGCTGAGCAAAAGGCAGCACACTCTTTCACCTGAAACAGAAGAAGCACTTGCTGCACTTGGCGAAGTTCATAGTTCTCCATACAAAATTTACGGCATGACTAAATTGGCCGATATGGGTTTCAATCCTATACAAGACGAACAAGGAAACGAATTCCCTTTGTCATTTGCATTATTTGAAAGCAATTATGAATTCTCTCCAAGCGCATACATACGTAGAAAAGCATATGAATCGTTTGTTTCCACTTTGAAGCGATATAAAAATACAGTTGCCACAACATATGCTACTGAAGTAAAAAAACAAGTGACACTTTCTCGTTTACGCAAATATGAATCCGTTACTCATATGCTTTTAGAGCCGCAAAAAGTTCCACTTGAAATGTATAACAATCAACTTGATATTATTTATAAAGAATTAGCGCCTCATATGCGCCGTTTTGCAGATTTAAAAAAGAAAGTATTAGGACTCGATCAAATGCTTTTCTGCGACTTACATGCACCTTTAGATCCTGAATTTAATCCAGCAATTACTTACGAAGAAGCAGGCAAACTCATTCAAGATTCTTTAAAAGTATTAGGAGATGAATATAGTTCCATTATCGAAAAAGGCTTCAAAGAAAGATGGGTAGATCTTGCAGATAATGTAGGCAAATCAACAGGAGCATTTTGTTCAAGTCCATATGGTTCTCATCCATATATTTTAATTACATGGCAAAATACGATGCGCGGATGCTTCACATTAGCACATGAATTTGGTCATGCTGGGCATTTTTATTTAGCAAATAAAAACCAGCGCATTATGAATGTACGTCCATCTATGTACTTTGTTGAAGCACCATCAACAATGAATGAATTATTACTAGCCCAACATTTACTTGCAACAACTAACGATAAGAGAATGCGCAGATGGGTCATTCTACAACTACTTGGCACATATTATCATAACTTTGTTACTCACTTACTTGAGGGCGAATACCAACGAAGAGTATATACTCTAGCAGAAGAAGGACAAGCACTTACAGCTAAAAGTTTAACCGAAATAAAAACAAATGTCCTTTCTACATTCTGGGGGGATTCTGTAGAAATCGATGAAGGTGCCGGCTTAACTTGGATGCGCCAACCTCATTATTACATGGGCTTATATTCTTACACGTATTCCGCAGGTCTAACTGCATCTACCGCAGTAGCCCAAATGATTAAAGAAGAAGGGCAGCCCTCCGTTGATCGCTGGTTAGATGTACTTCGCGCTGGTGGTACAATGAAACCACTTGAATTAATGAAACATGCCGGAGTAGATATGGCAAAACCAGATGCAATCCGTAAAGCTGTTTCTTACGTTGGCTCCTTAATTGATGAATTAGAGCGTTCTTATCAAGAATAAAGTGAAACTTTAATCAGTGGGGGGTGTCCATCCCCCACTGATTATTAGTTGAACCAATCGGGCTTTTACGGGCAGTTGATTCCCTACCTAACTTCTTTGCTTCCGCTGAATTTTGAGGTGGGGATCTTACTGCCCGTTAATGCGGGATAAAAAAATAAGCCCTCGCTTCTTTATGAGGGCTTATTTCATATTTACTTTCCAAACCTTTTACGGTATCCACATTTCCTACATAACTCTTCGACTGCAACTCTTTTCGAAAATCCATCGACAATGTTTGTTGCTCTTTCACCTTCTATAATGTTAGAAAATGAATCATTATTAATATTCCCAAGATTAATAATCCCTTCACCGTCTAAACAGCAAGGAATAACCGTTCCATTTGCTAAAATACCCGCTTGATTTCGAAGACCATGACAGAATCCTTTTCCATCATCCTCTTCTTCATGCAATGCCGGCCATTGAAATTCATAATCTTGATTAATAAAGACACGTTCCGCAATTTTTATACCTTTTCCTGGTGTAAGCTTCTCTTCAATTTGATAAGGCAGATCAAACTCATTTTCAATTATGGATAATAGCTCTCTATTTTTCTGGATTTCAGCATTTGTCTTATTATCCTGAGTTAAATTCCATAACCTTAGCGAAACAATTAAATCTGATTGACTTGTTGCTTCCCTAATGAAGGCAAGTATACTTCTTACATAGCCCTCTTTATCTTGCGAACCTGGATGTCCATCAAAACTGTGCAGGGAAAAGTTCATTTGTCTTAGAGCAGGCTTATTTAACAGTCTATGCCTTCTCTTATTAATTAACGTTCCGTTCGTTGTAATATTAACTTTAAATCCTTTTTCATGGCTTAAATCTAGCAGTTGATCTATTTTTGGATGGAGCAACGGCTCACCCTTCACGTGCAAATAAATGTAGTCTGTGTGAGGTTTAATTTGGTCTAATCTTTTAGCAAAATCCTCCACAGAAATGAATTGCTTCTGCCTTTCCGTCGGCGGACAAAAGCTGCACGCAAGATTACATACACTTGTAATCTCTAAGTAAAACTTCTTAAACTTCTTCACCTTTAATTCCTCACTTCTCTGACTACTTATAATTTTTTCCTCTTCATATTACAGCATACTTTTTTAGAAATAGAAACATACTTATTTTAGGAAATCTGCATACCACCTATTAATGTTTAAAAGACCATCGGTGATTTTTATCCAATGGTCTTTTTTACTCTTTTTATATACAAATGGAAATTTACTTATGATATGGTTCACCACGATTAATACGAAACGCTCTATACACTTGCTCAAGCAATACTAATCGCATTAATTGGTGTGGTAATGTCATTTTTGAAAAAGAAAGAGATTCATTGGAACGCTTCATTACTTCTGAACTTAGTCCAAGTGATCCACCAATTACAAAGGCAACTTTACTCTTTCCATATGTAGCAAGACGATCTAGGCTTACTGCAAATTCTTCTGATGACTTTTGTTTTCCTTCTATCGCTAATGCGATCACGTGCGTATCATCAGAAATTTTATCCAGTATACGTATACCTTCTTTTTCTTTTACAATTAACATTTCTGCTTCACTTAAATTTTCTGGTGCTTTTTCATCTGGCAATTCAATTACTTCTACTTTTGCGTACGCAGATAATCGTTTTAAATATTCTGCTATACCTTGTTTTAAATACTTTTCCTTTAATTTTCCGATTGAAATAATCGAGATATTCACATTTATTCCCCACCTTACAAACATGTTATCCACATAACTTATCCACATATCCACAAATGTTACCCACATATTGTGTGAGAATCTGTGTTCGATACAACATATGTCGCCTCATTTTGACAAAATTCACATGTTTTTTTCTCTTTTTCTGAGTTATCCACATTGTTGATAACCGGTGCAACTTCACATTCATCAACAATAATATCTAACGCTAATTCAACATGTTCTAAACAACAAGGTAAATTCATATTCTTCACCTCACTTTTCTACAATAGAAAACAGGAGGTAGGCCCTCCTGTTTTTAATATTTTTGAATGCCTAATTTCACCGTTGTTGTTGCTCTTTTTGTACCACGATAAAACGTAAGAGTCATTTTATCATTAATTTTTTTATCATATAAGGCCGTACGGAACCCAATAATATCGTTTACTGGTTTTCCATCTACCGCTACAATAACATCATGTTCTCGCAAACCAGCATCCGCGCCTGGTGAAGGACTTTTCACATCTAAAATGCAAACTCCCTCTGCTACATTGCCTGGTAAATGTAATGTTTTGGACCAATAATAATTCGGAATCTCATTTAATGATCTAAGTTCAATTCCAACATAAGGTCTTCTTACTTTCCCGTACTTCTCAAGTTCATTCATAATCGGAACGGCTCTAGTAACCGGAATAGCTAATCCGATTCCTTCCACTTCTTTTGCAGCAATTTTCATTGAGTTAATACCAACTAATTGTCCTGCCGCATTTACAAGTGCACCACCACTATTACCTGGATTAATCGCTGCATCTGTTTGTAATACTTCTACTTGCCAATCGTAATGACCATCTTGGTCTAAGTCTACAGGAACAATACGCTCGTTAGCTGAAATAATGCCTTGTGTAACGGTCCCCGAAAATTGCAGTCCGAGTGGATTTCCAATCGCAATGACCGGTTCTCCTCGACGAACTTTATTAGAATCGCCAATCTCAATTATTTTTTTCACATGCTTCGCATCTATTTCTAGTACAGCTAAATCTGTGACTACATCGGTTCCTAATACTTTCCCTGGGACCTTCTTACCGTCACTTAGACTTACTTCAATACGATTTGCTCCAGCAACGACATGGTTATTTGTTACAATGTAAGCTTGTCCATCTGTCTTTTTATAAATGACACCAGATCCTGTACCGGCTTCTGAATCTGCCTCTGAAAAATTGTCTCGTTGAATATTAATAATACCAACAACAGCTTCAGAAGCGCGATCAACAGCGTCTACAAAGCTAACCTGTTTAATCCCTTGAGCTTCAGCCATGTTACTTCCACTTGCTTCAGCTTGCGGAAGCGCGCCAGCATGATTCGAAAATAAAGGCGCCCCAAATGCAAATAATGAAGCCCCTACAATTGTTCCTGCTATGCTAGAAATGACAATACCTTTATGCTTCTTTTTACCTGCACGTTTTATACGATACTTTTCTTCATCAATAAAGGACATATTTGTTCACCTATCTTCCTGAAAACAACTATATTCACCTTTATTGTTTACTAAAATGAAGAATTATACGTATTGAATTTTCGTAGGCATTTTTGGATCTGTATCATGAATTTCAAAGGATTCTCCCACTCCAAATCCTTTTTCCTCTAACACTTGCGATACTGACATACGCGCTAGTTCTTTCATATTGTTATCTAAGCTTAAATGTGCTAAATAAATATGTTTTGTCTCATCTGTAATTACATCTACCATCGCTAACGCAGCATCCTCATTACAAACGTGACCAACGTCGCTTAAAATACGTCTTTTAATGCTCCACGGATAACGTCCCATACGAAGCATTTCCACATCATGATTACTTTCAAATACGAAAGCATTAGCTCCCTTAATAACACCTTTCATACGGTCACTCACGTATCCTGTATCTGTAATAAGGGCTAATTTTCTATTATTGTTATGAAAAGCATAAAACATCGGCTCTGCCGCATCATGGGAAACTCCAAATGACTCGACCTCAATATCACCGAATGTTTTCACATCCCCAACTGAGAAAATGAACTTTTGCTCAGTTGGGATATTTCCTATTAAATGTTCCATTGCATTCCATGTTTTCTCGTTCGCATAAACTGGTAAATCATATTTACGCGCCAATACACCTAATCCTTTAATATGGTCACTATGCTCATGTGTGACAAGAATACCTGATACATCATTTATATTCAGTTCTGCTTGTTTAAATAAAGCCTCTGTTGCTTTACCACTTAAACCTGCATCGACGAGTAATTTTTTTTCATCCGTTCCTACATATAGCATATTCCCTGTACTTCCACTTGCAAGCACACTAAAATGCATACTCATTCTTTCTCACTCCATTATGTTCTTCCGGCACTTGAGTTTCCCCTAATTCCATAACTTGTCCTTCAATTGCATTCACAAAAAAGTCCTTTTTCTGCTCTGTCTTTAAGTTCCAAGTTGGAGCTAGCACTTGTATATTAGAAGATGATTCAGCTAGAGCCGCATATCCAATCTGCGCCTCTTTCACGTGCGTATTTTCTGCAATTTTATTTTTTAAATATATATTTTCCAAAGCTGTTTGAGCAGTGATAATTTCTTGTTCTTTCGTTTTTTCACTTTCGCCCATTTCCTTCAAATCCGTTAACATTGTTTGTGTATACGAAACAAGCTCGTTTTTTTCATTTAAATCCACAACAATCATTGCATGATTATTGTGGAAAATCGGCTTATCCTTATACTTTTGGAAGAAATAAATTTTAGAGTCTTTCATTGCTCCAAATTCGTATTTCTGCCCATCAAGGACACTGTTTTTTAAGAAATCATTATATTTATCCTTAGATAATGATTTTGCATTTAAAAATGGCTCTTTCAACTTACCTTCTATTGTATATTCATTTTGCAGATGCGCTGTTTGATTTTTTAAAGATTGCACATCTTCTTCTTTAAAGTTTTTATTTTTCGCCATAATAAATGACTCTTTTTTCGGCTCTTTAGGAAAACTCCCCATAGTAATTTTAGATTCTTTTAATTGTTGATCAATTTTTGTTTCTGTCACAATTTCCAACTGATTACTATCTTGCTTTTGAATGAACTGAAAGATAAGAAAGAGGTCTAAAACAAAAAAGGTCACAATAAATATCGTTTTAATTCGATCCCAATCCATTTAGTCCTCCCTCACTCCACTCATATATTTTTTGTTTACCCTCTTCATCACATTTTACATACCATATCGGCTGTAAAATACTGATCTCTCCTCCGTTCACAGGACCTCCGTTCACGGAAGATTTCAATGACATTTTATAACCAATACCAACATCCTGAATTGAATTTTTGTCAATTTCCGGATTATTCTCTAATGATGTCATCACTGTACGACCTGATGCAAGAGAAGTGGGTGTACTAGGTAAAGGAATATTGAAATCAAAAAGAGATCTCTCATACTGCATGATTTCGCCTGAACCCCATGCTTGTTTTAATTCAGCCATTCCATCTGCATTAAATACAGGTAAACCGCCCTCGTATAAACGGAATGAGGTTTTCCCCTTATTAATATAATCAAGACGATAAGAATTTAAGTTACCACTGTGCCCACTTACAAAGTCGAAGCTTTTCTTCAAAAGCATCGCATTATCTGTAACTTTATCACTATATACTGCGGAATTTTTATATTTCAACATTAAATTCAACTTATCAATTTCCATAGATCGAATACCATCTGTAAATGTTTCCTTTGATTTCTCGGTAATAGGACTTAAATAACGCGGATCACTAAATAAAACATTTTTAAATGAATCCACATCTAACCCAGACACAAAATACTCTATCTGATTTAATTCCGTAATTCCATCTGGTAAAAACAGTTTTTTCGTATCATTTACTTGATATTCAAAATATGGTTTTGCTAATGTAATAAATCGATTTTGGTCGTTTATAACATCCTTTACATAAGCACCACTCAACATCGCTTGATATATTCTACGAGGATTATCATAAGAAATAAAATTAACTTTAATTTCTTGGTCCTTGCTTCGAGAAGGATCGATTACAATGCGATTAAAACTTCTATTAGATTCTAAATTTTTATCTTTAATATTGAACATGTCTTTAATCGTCTCAAGTGGCACATTTGTAGGAAAAACAAATTCAATCTTTTCTTCTCCGTGTACATAAGAAAGAAAATCCCCTTTAGGAACTGTGCCTGTTATTTCCCTAAAATCATGTAATTCTCCATTTTCAAGAATTTTATAAAGTGAGTTCACGTTGTTCGTATTCTCACTTACGTAATGATTTTTTTCTTTATGAACAATAACAGAGGATGGGCGAACAACTCCTGAAATCTTTATCGGATTTATCTCTTCATTACCTTGAACAAATTTTGTATTTTGCACAGAAGTGGAATCGGGAACATATGTCCATAAATTAAAAGTTAAAAATAGACTAATAACAACTAAATTAATTAGAACTATCGTTTTAAAGTTTTCCATACTCATTCCCAATCGTCCTCTTCATCTGGTGCCAGTGGCAGTGTGAAATAAATCGTCGTTCCTTTTCCTTCCTCACTCTTCGCCCAAATAGAACCACCATGTGCCTCAATCATTTCTTTTGCAATAGCTAATCCAAGACCTGTACCACCCATTTGTCTTGAACGGGCTTTATCCACACGATAAAAACGTTCGAAGATTTTATCTACGTTTTCTTTCGGAATACCCATACCTTGGTCACTTACACTAATCTCTAATAACTCCCCTCGATCACGTAAGCGATATGTTACTGTTCCACCTTCTGGCGAATACTTTAATGCGTTAGAAATAATGTTATACAACACTTGTGTAATTTTGTCCGTATCCATATCAATAAATCTAGATTTTTTAGAGAAAGATCGTTTGAAACTTACATTTTGCTCTTTAGACATTTCAAAGCGATCAATAACATTATTAAAGAAGTCAGTAAAGTCGACCCACTCTTTCATCAAACGATGTTCTGTACTATCAAGCTTAGATAGTTGCAACAGCGCATTTACAAGCCTTATCATTCTTTCTGTTTCCTCTTGTGTAACTGTTAAAAATTGCGGTGCAATATTTGGATCTTGCCATGCACCATCTGTCAGCGCTTCTAAGTAACTACGCATCGTTGTTAATGGTGTTCTTAATTCATGAGAGACGTTCGCCACAAACTCGCGGCGTTCCCCTTCTATACGCTCCTGCTCCGTTACATCGTATAATACAGCAATTAAACCATTTGCCTTCCCCGTCTCTTTTTGAATAACAGAGAAACTAGCACGTAAAATGTATGGTTCATTTCTCGTACTAAAATCTAATAAAACAGAATCAGGCTCTTCGTATAAATGATCGAGCGTAAATTCTTCCTGTATCCCCAATACTTCTAAAACCGATTGATCCAGCGCCGTTTCACGCGAAACATTTAGCATCTTTTCCGCAGGGTCATTTAATAAAATAATATCCCCTTTTCGGTCAGTAGCAATTACTCCATCTGTCATATGTGATAAAACAGATGATAATTTACGTCTTTCGCTTTCTGTTGAAGAACGAGCTTGTTGTAGCTTTTTTGATAAATTATTGAAAGATAATGCTAATTGGCCAATTTCATCATGACTATGGACCTTTACTTTTCTCGAATAATTTCCTTTTGCCATTTCAATTGCTTGCCTTCGCATATCTGAAATTGGTCTTGTAATTGTTTGAGCTAGTAAAATCCCAAGTACAGCCGTTACTAACAAAGCAATCACTGTTCCGGTAGCAAAAATTTGATTTATATCCTTCATTTGTTTGTATACATCTTCCATAGATGCAACAATACGAATGACACCAAGTACCTCCCCAGCTTTATCGCTTTGAATAGGAGTAATCATCACTTGAACTCGATGGCCAGTTCCTCCATCTTTCTCAATTTTTGATTCTAGTTTATTTTGTACAATTACCCGTTGAACAGCTATATCTGTCGATGTTCTGCCTATCTTATTTTGCTTAGCCGTGTCTGAAATCGCCATTAATTTTCTATTAGAATCAAATACACTTACTTCTTGAATATCTTTCTTACGATCCGATGCAAACTTTTGAATCGAATTTTTTATAGCGTCATCTAATGATTCTGGATCTGTTTTTTCACGACTTTTTGTAAATTCTTGCTTTAAATTATACGATAGTAAATTCGTTTGTTGTGTCAGAGAATCCTTAAAGCCTTGTACAAGACTTTTTTCTAATTCTCTTACAAAATATACACCGATTACTTGCATCGCTATTAATATTAATAGCATATATATGAGCACAAACTTTAAATGAATGGATTGAAAAAAACCAACCTTTTTCATATATTATTCCTGCTCTGGGTCACGCAAGTAATACCCTACCCCACGTCTAGTTACAATTAAAGTAGGATGACTTGGATTATCTTCAATTTTTTCACGTAAACGACGTACTGTTACATCCACTGTACGCACATCTCCAAAATAATCATAACCCCAAACTGTTTGCAATAAATGTTCACGTGTCATAACTTGTCCTAAATGTTTTGCTAAATAATGTAGCAATTCAAATTCACGATGTGTAAGCTCAATATTTTCCTCACGCTTTGTTACACTATAAGCATTTGGATTAATAATAATTGGTCCAATAACCATTTCAGTATTTTCTTCTTTTTCTGCTGCACCACCTTGTTGATGGCGGCGTAAATTCGCCTTCACACGAGCAAGTAATTCCCTCGTACTAAATGGCTTCGTTACATAATCATCTGCTCCAAGCTCAAGCCCTAATACCTTATCAATTTCAGAGTCCTTCGCTGTAAGCATAATAATCGGCATTTCTGAGTTTTTACGTATTTCACGACAAACCTCTAAACCATCTTTTCCTGGTAGCATAATATCTAATAAAACCATATCTGGCTGTTCTTCATTAGCTTTCTCAATTGCTTCATCACCATCATGTGCCATTACAATTTCAAAACCCTCTTTTTCTAGGTTGAACTTCAAAATGTCTGCAATCGGCTTTTCATCATCAACTACTAAAATTTTCTTTCCCATCATCGTCTATTTCCTCCTCATAAAAATATGGTCAATGATTCTTAAATATATTGATGTTTCTATAGTATATCCCTATATGACAGCAACCTTTATTTAAGTGTTCTCTCCTCTATTCTCATAGACTCATGTATGATCCACCTTTACACGGAATCCTATACGATCTACAGAAAAACCTCTAGCTTCAACTGCTAGAGGCTCCTCATCCTATTGTAAAATAACTACCCACATTTGTAAAACTACACAAAATAAAAAGGATATTAAGTGGGCCCACTTAATATCCTGAGAGTGGCTCGGGACGGAATCGAACCGCCGACACGAGGATTTTCAGTCCTCTGCTCTACCGACTGAGCTACCGAGCCAAAACTATATATAAAACCACTAATGGTGGTATAAACAAAAGTGGCGGTCCCGACCGGGGTCGAACCGGCGATCTCCTGCGTGACAGGCAGGCATGTTAACCACTACACCACGGGACCAAAAATAAACATAAAAAAACATGACCCGTACGGGATTCGAACCCGTGTTACCGCCGTGAAAGGGCGGTGTCTTAACCACTTGACCAACGGGCCACGAAAAATAAAATGGTGAGCCATGAAGGATTCGAACCTTCGACCCTCTGATTAAAAGTCAGATGCTCTACCAACTGAGCTAATGGCTCATACTCACCAACGTCATATTTTCGTGACGACAAGATGTATCATAACATATCATCTTTCACTTTTGCAATACTTTTTTTGTTTTTTTATAAAAGATAAGAAAAAACTCATGCGGACATGAGTTTTTCTTAAAAATATCAATTAAACTTCGTATACGTTACGAACGATATTCGTTTGGTTACGATCTGGTCCAACTGAGAACATAGATAATTGGATTCCTGTTAATTCAGAAACACGCTCTACGTATTTTCTTGCATTTTCAGGAAGCTCATCTAATGATTTCACACCAGTAATATCTTCTTCCCAACCTGGAAGCTCTTCATATACAGGCTCACATTTCGCTAAAATGTTTAAGTTTGCTGGAACTTCATCTATAACTTCTCCGTTATATTTGTAAGCAACACAGATTTTAAGAGTTGGAATACCTGTTAATACATCAATAGAGTTTAATGATAAATCCGTTAAACCACTAACACGACGCGCATGTCTTACAACAACGCTATCGAACCAACCTACACGGCGTGGGCGACCAGTTGTTGTTCCGTATTCACGACCAACTTCACGAATTTGATGACCAATTTCATCATTAAGTTCAGTAGGGAATGGACCATCACCAACACGGCTTGTATATGCTTTACATACACCTACAACGCGAGTAACTTTCGCCGGACCAACTCCAGTTCCAACTGTTACACCACCAGCAATCGGGTTAGAAGATGTAACAAATGGGTACGTACCGTGGTCAATATCAAGCATAACACCTTGTGCACCTTCAAATAATACACGGTGATTGTTATCTAGTGCATCATTTAATACAACAGATGTGTCGCATACATATTGTGCGATTTGTTGTCCATATTCGAAGTACTCTTCAAAGATTTCTTCTACGCTGAAACCTTCTGTATCGTACATTTTTTCAAATAAACGATTTTTCTCTACTAAATTGCGCTCAAGCTTCTCTTTAAATGCTTCACGGTCTAAAAGATCAGCCATACGGATACCAATACGAGCAGCTTTATCCATATATGCAGGACCGATACCTTTTTTCGTTGTACCGATTTTGTTATCACCTTTACTAGCCTCTTCTAACTCATCTTGTTTTAAATGATAAGGTAAAATAACGTGTGCACGGTTACTTACACGTAAATTATCAGTACTTACACCACGGTCGTGTAAGTATTTTAACTCTTCAAGTAATGCTTTTGGATCTACTACTAAGCCATTTCCGATTACACAAATTTTCTCTTTATAGAAAATACCAGATGGAATTAAGTGTAACTTATATTTAACTCCGCCGAAAACAATTGTATGTCCCGCGTTATTTCCACCTTGATATCTTGCAACTACTTCCGCATGCTCAGAAAGAAAATCAGTGATTTTACCTTTTCCTTCGTCGCCCCATTGTGTTCCTACAACTACTACTGAAGACATTATTAAAGCACCTCCGCAATTTTCAAACGATCTATTCAAACAATATAATTGTACCAAAACCGAAAAAGAAGTCAACCAAAAAAGCGAACATTTTTTTATTAAAAATCATTTTCGTTCGTAAGAATTATATTTTCACCTTATGAAAGCCTTATCTTTACTCTATAAAAAAAGAAACACATCTTATTATAAGAAATGTGTTTCTTTTTTATACTGCCTTTATGCCCCATCCTCAAAGCGTCGTTCTAAGTTAACGAACTTATTAAATTCTTTAACAAACGCAAGCTCTACTGAACCTACCGGACCATTACGTTGTTTTGCGATGATAATTTCAATCGTATTTTTATTTTCCGTTTCACGGTCATAGTAATCTTCACGATACAAGAATGCTACAATATCAGCATCCTGCTCAATACTCCCCGATTCACGAATATCAGACATCATAGGGCGTTTATCTTGACGAGATTCAACACCACGGGATAACTGTGAAAGGGCAATAACAGGTACTTGTAATTCACGCGCAATCCCTTTTAATGTACGCGAAATCTCAGATACTTCCTGCTGACGGTTCTCGCCCGACTTCCCACTTCCCTGAATAAGCTGTAAATAGTCAATTAAAACCATCCCAAGACCTTGTTCCTGCTTTAATCTACGGCATTTTGCTCGAATCTCATTTACCTTAATCCCTGGTGTATCATCAATATATATACCGGCATTTGAAAGGCTTCCCATCGCCATTGTTAACTTCGCCCAATCATCAGAAGTTAATGACCCAGTACGAAGTCTTTGCGCATCAATATTACCTTCTGCACAAAGCATACGCATAACAAGCTGATCAGAGCCCATCTCCAAACTAAAGATCGCTACATTTTCATCCGTTTTCGTCGCTACGTTTTGTGCGATATTTAATGAAAATGCAGTTTTCCCTACTGACGGACGCGCCGCTACTATGATTAAATCATTTCGTTGGAAACCTGCGGTCATCTTATCTAATTCAGTAAATCCAGTTGGTATTCCTGTAACTTCACCTTTTTGATTATGCAAAAGTTCGATTTTATCGTAAGCATCCACAAGAACGTCTTTAATATTCTGGAATGCTTTAGCGTTCGTTTGATGAGATACTTCTAATATTTTTTTCTCAGCCTCATTTAAAAGGCCGTCCACATCATCTTCTCTCTCATATCCATCAGACACGATATGAGTCGCCGTTCGAATTAAACGACGTAAAAGCGCCTTTTCAGCGATGATTCGTGCATAATACTCTACGTTAGCAGCAGTTGGAACAATCTCTGCTAACTCTGCTAAGTAAGAAACCCCACCAACTTCTTCTAGTAATCCTTGATCAGCCATCGCTGACGTCATCATTACTAAGTCAATTGGCTCTCCCTTATCAGACAAGCCAAGCATCACTTCAAAGATCTTTTGATGTTTCGTTCGATAAAATGAGTCAGGTACCAATAGTTCTGATGCTGACGTTAACGCATCTTGATCAATCAATATGGCACCTAAGACTGCCTGCTCAGCTTCTATATTATGCGGAGGGGTACGATCAGCCATTACATCACTCATACGCAATCCTCCTTGTTTAATTTATTTTTATTGTTCACTAACATGAACTTTTACTTTTGCTGTTACTTGCGGATGCAATTTTACAGTCACATTTGTATAACCTAATGCACGAATTGCATCATCCATTTCAAATTTACGTTTATCAAGTTTGATTTTATGTGATTTTTGCATTGCGTCTACGATTTGTTTGCTTGTGATAGAACCAAATAAACGGCCACCTTCTCCAGATTTCGCCTTCAGTTCCACAGTTAATTTCTCTAAAGTTTCTTTCAGCTCTTTTGCATTCTCAAGCTCTGCTGCTGCATCTTTTTCTTCTTTACGCTTTTGAGCTTCTAAAGTTTTCATACTGCTGTTTGTCGCTTCAGCAGCTAATCCTTGTTTTAGTAAAAAGTTATTTGCATAACCATCTGGTACGTTTTTTATTTCTCCTTTTTTACCTTTACCTTTTACGTCTTTTAGAAAAATTACTTTCATGATTGTGTGCCTCCCTGTAAATAGTCATCAATAACAAATCGAAGCTTCTCCTCAGCTTCATCTACTGTAACATTTTTCATTTGTGTGGCTGCATTCGTCAAATGCCCGCCACCTCCTAGATTCTCCATAATTAGCTGCACATTCACTTCACCTAAAGACCTGCCGCTAATTCCAATGAAATTCTCCCCACGTTTCGCTATAACAAATGATGCAATAATACCCGTCATCGTTAATAGCGTGTCCGCTGATTGTGCAATAAGCACTTGATCGTAATAGTCATCACTATCAACTTTTGCAATAGCAATTCCATTTTTATAAATGTACGCATTTTTAATAGCTTTTGCAACTCGTAAATACTGATTCATATCTTCTTTTAACAATTCTTGTACAAGTACAGTATCTGCACCATGCGAGCGTAAATAAGAAGCTGCATCAAACGTACGAGCACCCGTCCGGAACGTAAAACTTTTCGTATCAACAATAATACCAGCTAACAATGCCGTCGCTTCTAACATTGTCATCTTTAAATTTTTCGGTTGATACTCAAGTAATTCTGTAACAAGTTCTGCCGTCGAAGAAGCATATGGTTCCATGTAAACAAGTAATGGATCTTCAATAAAATCTTCTCCACGACGATGATGGTCAATCACCACTACATTTTCAATTTTACGAACCAGTTTTTCCTCCATCACCATAGAAGGCTTATGTGTATCCACAACAACAAGTAAGGACTCATCATTTGCAAATTCCATCGCTTGATCTGGGGTAATAAAATGAGACCATAGTTCTTCATTTTGTTTCACTTTATCCATCAGACGTTTAATTCCCTTATCGGAATCATTTTCATCTAACACAATATATCCTTTGCGCTCATTTAATTGAGCTACCTTTAAAATACCAATCGCAGCACCAATTGCATCCATATCAGGGGCCCTATGTCCCATTATAATGACATTACTACTTTCTAATACTAAATCCTTCAATGCATGCGAAATAACTCTAGCACGTACACGAGTACGCTTTTCAACTGGATTTGTTTTACCGCCGTAAAATTTAACTTTACCTGTCGCTTGTTTAATAGCTACTTGATCCCCACCACGTCCAAGCGCAAGGTCTAAACCAGATTGAGCCATTGCTCCAAGCTCTGATAAAGGCATATCACCTGATCCGACACCCACACTTAACGTAAGTGGTATATTCCTTTTAGATGTTTCTTCACGCACTTGATCTAAAATGTTAAACTTGCCTTTCTCCATTTGTGCTAAAATACTTTCATTTAGTACAACGAAGAACCTCTCTGAAGATGCACGTTTTAAATAAGCGCCATACTTAACAGCCCATTCATTTAGACGTGACGTCACAAGACTTGTTATATTCGTACGTAATTGATCATCTAATCCTTGTGTAACTTCATCATAGTTATCTAAATAAATAACAGCTAAAACAGTGCGTTGATCTTCATACATCTTTTCAATTTCTGTTTGTTCCGTTACATCAAAGAAATAAATTAGCTTTTCTTCTTTCCTTACAAAAACACGGAACTTTCGATTATTTAAAGAAACTATATCGTCAGAAGTTTCCCCCTTAATAAAAAGGAGTAATGTTTCTGATACATCGTAAAGGTGCCAACCGGCTAATGCATGCTGTCCCAAACATGATGATAAATAAGGATTTGCCCAATCAATCCCATAATCCTTATTGTATAACAAAATACCAATTGGCATTTGGTTAAATGCTTCATTACTCACTTTCTTTACCCTTGTAATCATATCTGTCGTATGTTTTTCAAAATTTCTTTGGAAAGTAAGTTCGAATCGTATAACGACAAAAAGTACAATACAAAAGATAAAAAAGGCTGATATTCCCATAATTAAATGAAAGTAACAGAGGAGTGAAATTAGCACAAATACAAAAAATGCCAATACATAAACAGGATATAAAAACCACTGTTTCTTATAAAATTCAGGCATGTATACAACTCCTATAAAGTAAAACTAACTCACTTTCCAGTTAGTTTTACAGATTAAAATAGTATAAGGAATATTATTTTATCCCCCTATTTTAGAACGCAATGAAATCCCTAAGTCAATTATACCTAAGATTGTTACAAGAGGAAACATCATCGGAATAAACATGCATACAATAAAACTAATAATAGGAACACCTTTAGTAAATCCTTTTCTATGCGCTAAAAAGGTGATAAATGTCAGACCTTGCAGTACGAGCAATAGTGCAAATATGACATATAGGTTGGAAAATACCATATATAAATATGATGCTGGTTCTACCTTTATAAAAGTTGCTAACAAAATAAATATAACGTAATACCAGACAATGCTCTTTGGCAATTGTATATCTTTAAATTTAGGCCAAGATATAACGTCATACTTTAACTTCCTCAAGACACTACCCGATAGGAGCACTGTAATCCAAGAAAAACAAACAGAAACCATTACAAGTAAACTCGGGAATAGTGTTTGTAATATCTCATTGAATTGTCCAAATAACTCTTTTTGTTCTTTACTAATTGGCATACCTGCAGCGCTTACCATCTTTTCACTTTGCGCCATACCTTCATTAAACATATTTTGTATTTGCTTCATTAAATCTATGTTAAAAAACTTTATACTTGCAACATAAATGAGCACAAAACCAATTAAATATGCAAGGGTTCCTGCCATCAAGATCTCTATTGGCTTTTTTCTTTTTTTATACATGGATCCTAAAACAATCCCTATCAATCCAAACATTATTGTCTTCACTAGATTCAAGGGCTGGCTCACAATAACGGTAATAAAAAGCGCAGCTGTAAAAATTATAAAAGCATTGGATAACCTATATTTTATCGTAAACAATATAAACGGTAATGGTAATGCGAAAGTTACAACTGTACCTAAAACCGGAACGTATAAAGACACAAGCAATAATATCGCGTATATAGCTAATAACGCTGCGCCTTCAGTAATAAATTTTGTTTGTTTCATGATTTAACCTCTCTTTCAAAAAAGAAAAGCATAGCAAAATGCACAGTAGAGTCCGACTCTACTGTGCATTTCATACGCTATTATTCACCAACATATGGTAAAAGTGCCATTTGACGAGCACGTTTAATTGCAACTGTAAGTTTGCGTTGGTATTTTGCGCTTGTTCCTGTTACACGACGAGGTAAAATTTTACCACGTTCAGAAACGAAACGTTTTAATAAATCAACATCTTTATAGTCAATGCGAGTGATGCCGTTAGATGTGAAGAAACACACCTTACGACGTTTCGCACGTCCACCTTTGCGTCCTGCCATGTCTATTCCCTCCATTCTTTGTTAAAAATAGCCGATTCATACCATTAAAATGGTAAATCGTCGTCCGAAATGTCAATCGGTTGACCAACATTCGAAAATGGATCGTCATTCTTCGTAAATCCAGAGTTTCCAGTGTTACCTGAGTTGCCTGAATTACTAGATTGACCAAATGGGTTAGAGCTTTGGTTACCGAAACCAGCTCCTGATGGTTGCTGATTGAATGAACCACGTTGCTCCCCACCGCCATTACGCGGCTCTAAAAATTGTACGCTCTCCGCAAGAACTTCTGTTACATATACACGTTTACCATCTTGTCCATCGTAATTACGAGTTTGAAGACGTCCGTCTACGCCTGCTAAGCTACCTTTTTTCAAATAATTTGCCACGTTTTCTGCTTGTTTACGCCATATTACACAATTAATAAAGTCAGCTTCACGCTCACCTTGTTGATTCGCAAATGCGCGATTCACAGCTAACGTAAAAGTAGCTACTGCAACACCATTGGGCGTGTAACGTAAGTCAGGGTCCTTAGTTAAACGACCAACGAGGATAACACGATTCATCAATCGAACCACTCTCCCTTATATATCAATTATTTTTCTTCTTCTTTAACAACGATATGACGAAGGATATCTTCGTTGATCTTAGCTAAACGGTCGAATTCGTTAATCGCTTCTGCGTTAGAGTTCACGTTTAAGATCATGTAGAAACCTTCACGTAAGTCGTTGATTTCGTAAGCTAAACGACGCTTACCCCACTCTTTCGTGTTAATGATTTCTGCACCATTGTTTGTTAAAACACCTGCAAAACGTTCAACTAAAGCTTTTTGAGCTTCTTCTTCAACGCCAGGACGAATGATGTACATAATTTCGTACTTTCTCATTACACTTTCACCTCCTTTTGGTCTAAACGGCCCATAATGGGCAAGGAGCAATTAATTTATAGTAATTACTCACGAGTTTAGATTATATCATAGTAAGTTATATGAATCAACTCACCAATACGTAAAAAACTTGGCAAACACATAATATATTTGCCAAGTTCATATCTTTATTTTTCCTAGGAAATATTAAATTAAACGTTAAAACGGAAGTGCATAACATCTCCGTCTTTTACGATATACTCTTTTCCTTCTAAACGTACTTTTCCAGCTTCTTTTGCAGCTGTCATAGAACCGTTTGTCATTAAATCATCATAAGAAACTGTTTCTGCGCGAATAAATCCACGCTCAAAATCTGTATGAATTACGCCCGCACATTGTGGTGCTTTCATACCTTGTTTAAACGTCCATGCACGCACTTCTTGCACACCAGCTGTGAAGTAAGTAGCAAGTCCTAATAAGTCATATGCAGCACGGATTAACTGATCTAAACCAGATTCTTCAATGCCTAGTTCTTCCAGGAATACTTTTTTCTCTTCCTCATCTAACTCAGCGATTTCTGATTCAATTTTTGCACATACAACAATTACTTGTGAATTTTCATTTGCTGCAAATTCTTTTACCATTTGTACGTATTTATTTTCAGAAGGATCCATAATATCATCTTCACTTACGTTTGCTACGTATAGCATTTCTTTCGTTGTAAGTAAATGAAGGCCTTTAACAATCTTCATTTGCTCTTCTGTAAATTCAACAGTACGAGCTGGTTTCCCCTCTTCGAAAGCTTCTTTTAAACGCACTAAAATTTCATGCTCATATACTGCTTCTTTATCTTTTTGTCTTGCTAATTTCGCAACACGCTCGATACGTTTATCAACAGACTCTAAGTCTGCTAAGATTAGCTCTAAGTTGATTGTTTCAATATCATCAATTGGATCTACTTTTCCTGAAACGTGCGTAATATTTTCGTCTTCAAAACAACGAACAACTTGGCAAATTGCATCTACTTGGCGAATGTGAGATAAGAATTTATTTCCTAACCCTTCGCCCTTACTTGCACCTTTTACGATACCTGCAATATCAGTAAACTCAAATACAGTCGGAACAGTCTTTTTCGGTTCTACTAATTCCGTTAATTTATTTAAACGCTCATCTGGTACTTCTACAATTCCTACGTTTGGATCAATTGTACAGAATGGATAGTTCGCAGATTCTGCTCCTGCTTGTGTAATTGCATTAAATAAAGTGGACTTCCCTACGTTAGGTAATCCAACAATCCCAGCCGTTAATCCCATATTTTTCACTCCTATGTCTCAATCTTTCATCATTATAGATAGTAACGAAAAAAATGACAAGTTTCCTCCAAATGAAAAAAGCAACAGCCACCTACTGCAACTGTTACTTTTTCTCTATTCTTCGTGCTTCACAAGTATTTTTTTCACCTTACGATCAAACTCTCTTCGAGGAATCATTACTGAATGGTCACATCCCTCGCACTTAATGCGGATATCCATTCCCATACGAATAATTTTCCAACGATTCTCACCACATGGGTGGGCTTTCTTCATTTCCACAACGTCGTACAAGTTATATTCCTTTTGCTCCACTCTCCAAACCCCTCTCGATACTAAAGTGCTTTTCCACTAACCAGTTCTTCACGATTATATAAAACCATACGTGGATATGGAATTTCAATTCCATGTAAATCTAGACGATTTTTAATCTCTTTACGAAGTGCTCTTGCAATAACTGCATGTTGCATCGGTTCTACTTCAGCAATAACGCGTAATATAACTTCTGATGCAGCTAATGTTTGCACACCTAATAATTGAGGCGTCGTTACCATTTTTTCGTATTGTGCAGGTAACTCTACTAATAAATCCTCAATAACTTGCTCTGCTTTCGCAATGTCAGCCTCATATGAAATAGATACATCAACAAATGCTACACTATTACTAACTGAGTAGTTAGTAACTTGAACAATACTTCCGTTTGGTAAAGTATGAATTTCACCTGTCCAACTCTTTACTTTCGTTGTACGAAGTCCAATTTCTAAAACGACTCCTTCAAATTGACCGATTTTAACATAATCGCCAACTGAAAACTGATCTTCTAGCAAAATAAATAAACCTGTAATAACGTCTTTCACTAAACTTTGAGCACCAAATCCGACTGCTAAACCAATTACCCCGGCACCCGCTAATAAACCTGATGCATTAATATCAAACACACCTAAAATCGCAATTAGCATAATGAACATAACAACGTATGCTACAATATTTTCAAGTAATTTCGCTACCGTAACTGTACGACGTTCTGAAATTTGGATTGGAGAACGGCTCCCCATGCGAAACGCATTTCGTACAACCGCTCTTGCAACTCGCACAACAACTGCACCAATTGTTAAAATAATACATATTTTTAATGTCGCAACTCCAATATGAGCCCAACGATCAGCATCCAATAAATACTGTTTCGTAGAATTAAACCACTTCGTTAATAAATCCATGTATCTCTACCTCTCCAGCCAAAATTTCTTTTTAGTTATTCTTCTTATTGTATCAGAAGTCTCTCTGATTGCTGAAAAAATTTATAACTTTAATTGCATTTGTTAACTTCTATCCAGGTATAAAATGGAACGAATATATATATACTAGTACTATTATTTCCGTTTTCATTTACATTTTGCAAAAAGTACGCACTTATAGTTTTCCATTTTATTCGCCATATAACATATTTTGAAAATTTATTAAAAGGATGGGTGCTTCATGAATATTGGAAGTTTTCGCTTACCTTTTTTCGAAAAAGAAACTCAAAATGTTATGCACCAAGACTTAGAAGCCTCCGAGACAATCAGTAACTTCTTGCTTTCCCATATTCCTATTCAAACTAATATACCACTTATTCTCGTTTGTATCGGAACAGATCGTTCCACCGGTGATGCACTCGGCCCATTAGTTGGCACTAAGCTAGAACAAGTAGAAATCAAAAACTTCCAAGTGTTCGGCACACTAGATGAACCAGTGCATGCACTGAATCTAGAAGAGAAAATTCAAAATATACAGAAAGAAAATCCTACTTCCTTTATAATTGCCGTTGATGCATGTTTAGGAAAGTCTCAAAATATCGGTTCAATTACTACTGGAAAAGGACCTAGTAAACCTGGTGCTGCGATGAATAAGAAATTACCTGCAGTTGGTGATTTGCATATACACGGCATCGTCAATTTAAATGGTTTTATGGAGTTTTTTGTTCTTCAAAATACGAGATTAAGTTTAGTGATGAAAATGGCCGATGTAATCGCACAAAGTATAAAAGAGACGGATCAAAAATTATCTGCATTAAAAAAAGCAAACCATCTATAAATAATAAGATGGTTTGCTTTTTAATTTTTATGTGATAATAATTCTAAAATACGATTTAAATCTTCTTTATTAAAAAATTCAATTTCGATTTTACCTTTTTCTTTTTTCGTCTCTTTAATTTTCACATCTGTACCAAACTTTTCTCTTAAGAACGTTTCACGTTCTACGAAAAATATATTTCGCTCTTTTTTCACTTGTTTTGTTTCACGTGAAACGTGTTGATTAATCTCTTGGACGATTTTCTCTAATTGACGAACATTTAATCCTTCTTTTTCAATGCGTTTCAATAAGGACTTCAATTGTTCTTCATCTTTGATTGTAAGTAAAGTTCTCCCATGAGCCATTGAAAGTTGACCATTTGCAATCATATCTTGTACGAAAGAAGGGAGGCTTAATAACCGAGTATAGTTTGCAATGTAAGGTCTACTTTTACCAAGACGTTTCGCTAATTGTTCTTGCGTTACATTTAGCTCATTCATTAACATCTGGTATGCCATTGCCTCTTCCATCGGATTTAAATCTTCTCGTTGTAAGTTTTCTAACAAAGCAAATTCCATCATTTGCTGCTCGTTTAATTGCCTTACAACGGCAGGTACCTTTTCAAGTCCAGCCTCTTTGGCAGCACGATATCTTCTTTCACCTGCAACAATTTCATATCCTTTAATACTCTTTCTAGCAATTAACGGTTGTAATATGCCGTGTTCTTTAATAGAAGCCGCTAATTCCTCAATCGCAGCTTTATTAAAGTGCTTACGCGGTTGGTATGGATTCGGCCTTAATTCAGTTACGATAATCTCCTGAATCGTTTCTTCTTCTTTCACATCTAAATCAGGAAAAAACACATTAATCCCTCTTCCTAAACCTTTAGCCACCTGCAATCACTTCCTCTGCTAAATCTATATATACTTCTGCCCCTCTTGATTTAGCGTCATACTGCATAATCGGTTTCCCATGACTTGGTGCCTCACTTAAGCGAACATTACGTGGAATAATGGAACGGTATACTTTATCCCTAAAGTATTTCTTCACTTCATCTATAACTTGAATCCCTAAATTTGTACGGGCATCTAGCATTGTTAACAATACACCTTGAATTGCTAGATCTTTATTTAAATGTTTTTGTACAAGTCGAACTGTGTTTAATAGCTGACTTAATCCTTCGAGTGCGTAATATTCACACTGAACAGGAATAATAACAGAATCTGCTGCTGTTAATGCATTAATCGTTAATAACCCTAAAGACGGGGGACAGTCGATAATAATGTAATCATATTCATCACGAACTGGCTGTAATGCCCTTTGCAAACGTACTTCCCGGGAAATAGTCGGTACCAATTCAATTTCAGCACCAGCCAATTGAATTGTAGCGGGTAGAACATCTAAGTTTTCAGTTGCGGTTTTCCGTATAACTCCCTGAACATCTGCATCTTCCACAAGAACATTGTAAATACATTGGTCTAATTCTGACTTTTCAATTCCCACACCAGTCGTTGCATTTCCTTGAGCATCAATATCTACGAGAAGGACTTTCTTACCTACTTGCGCCAATCCAGCCCCTAAATTAACAGATGTTGTTGTTTTTCCAACACCGCCTTTTTGATTAGCAATAGCAATGATTTTTCCCATGATGTCACCTACTTTCAACCTTTCTATCTTATTCTAGTAACAATTATGTTTATTGTAACATGAAATAAAAGTTTTTCTTTTCCGTCCTTATTAAACTTCAAAATTTATTTCTAAACTCCTTCTTCATTAACAAGAAAATATAGCAAAAGAGACCTCTCCAGTGGGATAAGGTCTCTAACACATCATTATTATTTTTTCTTCGGAACTTTAATCGTAATTTGATAGTACTCATCAAATTCTTCTTCCTCAGAATTAACATTTAAACCACTGTCAGCCACCATTTGTAATGATTGCCTAATTGTATTCATAGCAATTCTCGCGTCTCGGCTTACTGCTTTTTGCTTCGCCTTGCGCTTCGGTTTTACTTCTTCTAGTAATTTCGCGATTCGTTCCTCTGTTTGTTTTACATTGAGTTGTTTTTCCACAATTTCTTGTAAAACTTTCAGTTGTAATTCCTTATTTTTTAAAGGAATGAGAGCACGAGCATGACGTTCTGTAATACTTTTTTCTAACAATGCACTTTTTATTTCTTCAGGCAACTTTAACAATCGCAACTTATTTGCGATTGTAGATTGTCCTTTTCCAAGTCGTTGTGCCAATGCTTCTTGCGTTAAATTATGTAACTCAATCAGCTTTTGATATGCGACAGCTTCCTCGATTGCTGTTAATTCCTCACGTTGCAAATTTTCAATTAACGCTACAGAAGCTGTCTCTGTATCATTTAAGTTCTTTATGATCGCAGGGACCTTTTCCCAGCCTAACTTCGTTGCTGCGCGAAAACGTCTTTCTCCAGCAATAATCTCGTACTTATCATCCTCATACTGCCTCACAACAATCGGCTGAATGAGCCCGTGTGTACGAATCGTTAATGCCAACTCGTCGATACGTGCATCGTCAAAAACCGTTCGTGGTTGATAACGATTAGGAGTAATATTTACGATCGGAATTTCTTGTATTTCTTCATATACCTTTTTATCTATTTCTTCATGGCTTTCGTCTTGTAATTCGAATTCGCTCTCTTTATCTCCAAAGCCAAATAAACGAGAAAACGTATTTTTCATACATATTCCACCACCTTTTAGGCCTATTGACTATTCTACATAAAATGTTTCCTATGAAACATTTACGTTTTCATTTATATAATTTAATCTTACGTCTAATAAGATTTATTTTTCAATAGGTAATTTATTGGGTGTTCCCGGTTTGCGTGGATATTTCTTTGGTGTCTTGCGCTTTTTCTCGATTAATAAAATATTACGTTCACTTTCTTCAAACGGTAATTGGAACGTAGACATTTCTTTTAGATCCCCGCCTAGCACCTCTAAAGCATACTTGCCATTTTCAATTTCTTCGTTTGCCGCGGCACCTTTCATAGCAATGAATGTTCCTCCAACTTTTACAAGTGGTAAACATAGCTCGCTTAATACAGAAAGACGCGCAACTGCACGTGCCATTACAATATCGTACGATTCACGTACACCTTCTTTTTTCCCAAATGTTTCAGCACGATCATGACAAAACGCAACGTCACTTAATTCCAACTTTTGTGCTAAATGATTTAAGAAATTAATGCGTTTTTGCAATGAGTCTACAATTGTCACTTTTAAATGCGGGAAACAGATTTTTAAAGGAATACTTGGGAATCCAGCTCCTGCACCAACATCACAAATTGAGAATGGTTTTGAAAAATCATAATAAAAAGCAGCTGTAATCGAATCAAAAAAGTGTTTTAAATATACTTCTTCTTTCTCCGTAATAGCCGTTAAATTCATTTTTTCATTCCACTCTACTAATGTTTCGAAGTAGATTTCGAACTGCTCTAACTGTCTAGAAGAGAGAGTGATCCCCTTCTCTTCTAGCATAGATTGAAATTGTTCTATGTTCATCTAACAATATCTCCTTACTATTTATTGGTTCGATACGCGCGCAATTTTTCCTTGTTCAATATACACAAGTAAAATGGAAATATCCGCTGGATTTACACCAGAAATACGTGAAGCTTGCCCCATTGAAAGTGGACGAACATCTTTCAATTTCTGTCTAGCTTCTGAAGCAAGGCTAGAAATTGCATCATAATCAATATCCACAGGTATTTTTTTATTTTCCATTTTCTTCATACGCTCTACTTGCTGTAAAGATTTTTCAATATATCCTTCGTACTTAATCTGGATTTCAACTTGTTCTGTCACTTCATCACTTAGTTCTACTTCACTTGGTACTAAAAGATGAATATGCTCATATGTCATCTCTGGACGACGTAATAAGTCACTTGCACGTATTCCATCTTTCAATTCACTTCCACCAATGCTACGAATTAATTCTTGAACTTCAGGACGTGGCTTAATAATGATGCTGCTTAAACGTTCCTTTTCCTGTTCAATTTGTAATTTTTTATTTGTAAATCGCTCATAGCGCTCTTCTTTAATTAATCCAATTTCACGACCAACTTCAGTTAAACGAAGATCAGCATTATCATGGCGTAATAATAGACGATATTCTGCACGAGACGTTAATAAACGATATGGTTCATTTGTACCTTTCGTTACAAGATCATCAATTAAGACACCAATATAAGCATCCTCGCGACCTAAAATAACTTCTTTTTCACCTAAAGAACGACATGCTGCATTAATCCCAGCCATAAGCCCTTGTCCTGCCGCCTCTTCGTAACCAGAAGTTCCGTTAATCTGTCCTGCTGTATATAAATTTTTAATTTTTTTCGTTTCAAGTGTTGGCCATAGTTGTGTTGGCACAATCGCATCATATTCAATCGCATAACCTGTACGCATCATTTCAACGTTTTCTAGACCAGGGATTGTTCTAAGCATATCACGCTGCACATCTTCTGGTAAGCTTGTTGATAAACCTTGTACATACACTTCTTGTGTATTACGTCCTTCTGGCTCTAAGAAAATTTGATGACGTGGTTTATCATTAAACCTTACTACTTTGTCTTCAATTGAAGGACAATATCTAGGTCCTGTTCCCTTAATCATACCAGAATACATAGCTGAGCGATGCAGGTTTTCATCTATTAAACGATGTGTTTCCGTACTTGTATACGTCAACCAACATGGAATTTGATCCATAATAAATTTTGTCGTTTCAAAAGAGAAAGCTCGTGGTTTATCATCACCTGGCTGAATTTCTGTTTTGCTGTAATCGATTGTATTACTATTTACACGCGGAGGTGTACCTGTTTTAAATCTAACAAGATCAAATCCAAGTTCCTCTAAATGTTCTGATAAAGTAATAGATGGTTGTTGATTATTCGGACCGCTCGAATATTTTAAATCTCCCATAATAATCTCACCGCGTAAAAACGTTCCAGTCGTAATTACGACTGTTTTCGCTGTATATTCAGCACCAGCTTGCGTAATTACCCCTTTACATTCGCCATCTTCAACAATTAAACGCTCTACCATTCCTTGGAACAACGTTAAATTTGGTGTTTCTTCAATTGTTTTCTTTAATTCATGTTGGTAAGAGAACTTATCTGCTTGTGCTCGAAGTGCGCGTACAGCTGGTCCTTTACCTGTATTTAACATACGCATTTGAATATACGTTTTATCAATATTGCGTCCCATTTCTCCGCCTAATGCATCAATTTCACGAACAACAATCCCTTTTGCTGGTCCACCAACAGAAGGGTTACATGGCATAAACGCTACCATATCTAAATTAATTGTTAACATTAATGTTTTGGAGCCCATTCGTGCTGCCGCAAGACCAGCTTCGCATCCTGCATGACCTGCACCGATTACTATGACATCGTATGAACCGGCATTGTATCCCATTGTTTATTCCTCCTAATAATCTCTATCTTTCTAAAGCATCACTATATTATTTTCCTAAACAAAATTGAGAGAACAACTGGTCAATTAAGCTTTCATGGACGGTATCACCAGTAATTTCACCAAGTATTTCCCACGTTCTTGTTAAATCAATTTGCACCATATCAATTGGAACACCATTTTCTATCGCCTCAATTGCATCTCCAATTGTTTTTCCTGCTTGTGTTAATAATCCAATATGTCTCGCGTTAGAAACATATGTCACATCAGCAGAATCAATTGCTCCTTCAAAGAATAAGTCCGCTATCGCCTTTTCAAGCTCATCTATTCCTTGTTCCTCAATTAACGACGTCGTAATAACACGATTTCCCGCTGCCAATTCTGTAACACGTTCCATATCAATTACTTGCGGTAAATCTGTCTTATTTACAATAACAATGAAATCTTTTCCTTGTACGGCACGGAATAGCTCTTCATCCTCATTCGTTAAAGCTTCGCTATAATTAACGACAACTAACACTAAATCAGCTTGGCTCATCATTTCTTTCGAACGCTCTACACCAATTCGTTCAACAACATCTTCCGTTTCACGAATCCCGGCTGTGTCTATAAGTTTAAGTGGTACACCACGCACATTAACGTACTCTTCAATAACATCACGAGTTGTTCCTGCAATATCAGTTACAATTGCCTTTTTCTCTTGAACGAGACTATTTAATAGCGATGACTTCCCAACGTTAGGTCTACCGATGATTGCAGTAGCAATACCTTCACGTAAAATCTTCCCTTGCTTCGATGTTTCTAATATTTTTGCAATTTCAGCACGAACATGTGTCGCTTTCTCAATTAAAATATTATGTGTCATCTCTTCTACATCATCATATTCTGGGTAATCTATGTTTACCTCAACATGAGCTAGCGTTTCTAATATATCCTGACGCAGGCGGCCAATTAATTTAGATAATCGCCCCTCCATTTGATTAATCGCTACGTTCATTGCACGATCTGTTTTTGCACGGATTAAGTCCATGACAGCTTCTGCTTGTGATAAATCAATACGACCATTTAAAAAAGCACGTTTTGTAAATTCACCAGGCTCTGCTAATCGTACTCCTTGCGCTAAAATAAGCTGCAATACTTTATTTACCGAAACAAGTCCACCGTGGCAGTTAATTTCTACTATATTTTCGCGTGTAAAAGTTCTTGGCGCACGCATAATAGACACCATAACTTCTTCAATAACTTGATTTGTATCTAAATCAACAATATGGCCATAATGAATTGTGTGAGAAGGAACCTCTGTTAAGTCCTTCCCTTTAAAAATACGATTAACTTTTTCAACCGCATCATCCCCACTTACTCGAACAATGGCAATTGCGCCCTCTCCAAGCGCTGTGGAAATCGCAGCAATTGTATCAAATTCCATGTCCTTTCACCTCACTTGCTTATTTATCTCTATTTCAACACGATTATTTTCTTCACTAAATTATTAGAATACCATAACGAACCTATCTACAAAAGAATAATAACTCATTTTATTATGTCCTCATGTAAAAAACACTAAACTTATTCACAGTGGATAAGTTTAGTGTTTTTAGTTATCCACATCTGTTTTCCCCTCAAAAAAACCGGCACTCATTTGAGTAACCGGTCATTTGGAAGATATTACAACATGCCGATGTGGTTCATTTCCTTCAGAAGTTGTATTGATATCTTGATGATTAGATAATGCTTGATGGATAATTTTTCGTTCAAAAGATGGCATCGGCTCTAAAACAACTCTTTTTTTCGTTTTAGACACTTGTTTTGCTAATCGATAAGAAAGCGATTCTAACGTACTTTTTCTTTTACTACGATAATTTTCAGCATCTAGTGTGATACCAATATACTGTTTCGTATGGCGATTCGCGACAAGTTTTGTCAAATACTGTAAAGAGTTCAACGTATTACCTCTTTTTCCAATTAAAACACCTACATCATCACCAGAAATTGTAAATTCAACTTCGCGTCCCTTTACAATTTTACTAATCTCGACTTCCACACCCATGTTGCGAATAACATTTTTTAAATACTCTTCACATTCTTGAATGGGCTCTTTCTTCAATACAACTTCTACTACTGCAGGACGATTCCCAAATAAGCCTAGGAATCCCCTTTTACCCTCATCGATAATATTTATATCAACTTGATCTTTTGAAGTGTTTAATTGCCTTAAAGCATCTTCTACTGCCAGCTCGACTGTTTGTCCTTTAGCAGTAATTACACTCACTTACCTGATCCTCCAGCCTTACTAGCCTTAATTTCTGGCCCTTTGATAAAGTACATTTGAGCGATACCAAAGATATTACCAACAACCCAGTAAAGTGATAATGCCGCTGGGAAGTTAATTGCAAAGATTAAAATCATAATCGGCATAAGCCAAATCATCATTGCCATTTGTGGATTTTGACCAGCAGTTCCTGCCATTGCAAGCTTTTGCTGAATAAATGTCGTAATCGCTGCAACAACCGGTAAGATATAGTAAGGGTCTGCCTGTCCTAAATCGAACCATAAAAATGTATGTTTACTAATTTCTGATGTTCTCATAATCGCATGATAAAATGCGAATAAAATAGGCATCTGAACAAATATTGGTAAACAACCGGCTAATGGATTTACACCATTTTTTTGATATAACTGCATCATTTCTTGTTGTAATTTTTGCTGTGTTGCTTGGTCTTTCGAGCTATATTTCTCTTTTAACTTTACCATTTCTGGTTGTAACGCCTGCATAGCTTTCGTACTCTTCGTTTGCTTAATCATTAATGGTAATAATGTAAAACGAATAATAAGGGTCGTAATAACGATCGCTAAACCGTAATTATCACCAAGCCATGTCGCAAAATACGTGATTAACTGAGAAAGCGGGTATACGAAATATTCATTCCAAATCCCAGTGCTCTTCGATGTAATTGGCTGACCCGTTTCACTACAGCCGGTAGCAATTGCCATTAATGTAATAACCATGGCCAGTAAACCTATTTTCTTTTTCAAAGCCTGCTCCTCCTTGTTTCGGTATGTATATAGTGTAATTCATTTCCTTACGCTACTTTTTTATTCTTTTCATACCAGAGCGTTTAAAGACATGAATTAAGCTTTTCTTTACTTCTTCATATGTCATCTCTGCACAAGGCTTCCTTGCTATTATAACAAAATCTTTTCCAGAATCTATCTCATCTTTCAATTCTGTAATGGACTGACGGATCATACGCTTAATTCGATTACGAACTACTGCGTTTCCTATCTTCTTGCTAACAGAAAGGCCGATGCGAAAATTTGGCTGTTCTTCTTTATTTAGTTGGTATACAACAAACTGACGGTTCGCATTTGATTTTCCTTTTTGAAAAACCTCCTGGAATTCATCATTCTTCTTTATACGATTTTTTTTCTTCATATCAATTGACACTCCTGTATTTCATCAGCGGAAATTCACTATTATTAGAAAAAAAGACCACTGAACGATCAGTGGTCTACGCAGATAATACTTTTCTTCCTTTACGACGACGAGCTGCTAGCACTTTACGTCCGTTCGCTGTGCTCATACGGCTGCGGAAACCATGTACTTTGCTGCGCTTACGTTTATTTGGTTGGTAAGTTCTTTTCATTATATGACACCTCCCTGAGGAATATCTGTTAAAGACAGTCTTATAAATTATAGTTAATCAACTAGGAAAATGTCAATGGTTCTCGAAATTTTCATCAAATATTCATTTTGAACCTGTTCACATTCTTTTTCACAGTTCTTATATTTCCTTGTGGATAAATGTTTTTTTCTGTTTTTTATATCCACAAACTTTTTTCTTACTTTTACACAGTATATCGTATTGTGGACAAGTTTATTCCACAAGGTATTGATTTTGTGGATAACTTTCTTAATTTCATTGCTATAGCTACTTTTTTTTGATATTATAGTTGTGTTTTCACTTTGAATAAGTTTCCCACATGTTTATTTTATCCACAATTTGTGTATAACATGTGGACAGTTTTAATCACATGTGGGTAAATAGTTGTCCACATTTGCTTTTTTTGTCGAAAACCCTATTTCATATACAAACGACGTTTTTAGGTTTTAAAAGACGTTTCGTATAAATATACATTTACTATTTATTGGGTTGTACATTTGTTGCGCAACCTTATTCTTTTACCATCTTAGTAAAGGAGGGACACCTTTGGAAAACATCTCTGATTTATGGAATAGTGCCTTAAAAGAACTTGAAAAAAAGGTCAGTAAACCTAGTTATGAAACGTGGTTGAAGTCAACAACAGCACATAACTTAAAGAAAGACGTATTAACGATTACAGCTCCAAATGAATTTGCTCGTGATTGGCTAGAATCTCATTACTCAGAACTCATTTCGGAAACACTTTATGATTTAACAGGGGCAAAATTGGCTATTCGCTTTATTATTCCCCAAAGTCAAGCTGAAGAGGATATCGATCTTCCTCCTATTAAAAAAAATCGAGCACAAGATGATTCTACTCATTTACCACAGAGCATGCTAAATCCAAAATATACATTTGATACATTTGTTATTGGCTCTGGTAACCGTTTTGCCCATGCTGCTTCATTAGCTGTAGCCGAGGCTCCAGCTAAAGCATATAATCCTCTCTTTATTTACGGGGGCGTTGGGCTTGGAAAGACGCATTTAATGCATGCGATCGGTCATTATGTAATTGAACACAATCCAAACGCGAAAGTTGTATATTTATCATCCGAAAAATTTACAAATGAATTCATTAACTCTATTCGTGATAATAAAGCAGTCGATTTTCGTAATAAATATCGCAATGTAGATGTTTTATTGATAGATGATATTCAATTTCTTGCTGGAAAAGAACAAACTCAAGAAGAGTTTTTCCATACATTTAATGCATTACACGAAGAAAGCAAACAAATTGTAATTTCAAGTGATCGGCCACCAAAAGAAATTCCAACTTTAGAAGATCGTCTTCGTTCTCGCTTTGAATGGGGACTCATTACGGACATTACGCCACCAGATTTAGAGACGCGAATTGCGATTTTACGTAAAAAAGCAAAAGCTGAAGGACTTGATATACCAAACGAGGTTATGCTGTATATCGCAAATCAAATCGATTCAAACATTCGTGAATTAGAAGGTGCGCTCATCCGAGTTGTAGCTTATTCATCTTTAATTAACAAAGATATTAATGCTGATTTAGCAGCTGAAGCACTTAAAGATATTATTCCAAATTCTAAACCAAAAATTATTTCTATTTATGATATCCAAAAAGCTGTCGGGGGCGTTTACCAAGTAAAATTAGAAGATTTTAAAGCGAAAAAGCGTACAAAATCAGTTGCGTTTCCTCGTCAAATTGCAATGTATTTATCACGCGAACTTACAGATTCCTCTTTACCTAAAATAGGTGAAGAATTTGGTGGACGTGACCATACAACCGTTATCCATGCCCATGAAAAAATTTCTAAGCTACTAAAAACGGATACGCAATTGCAAAAACAAGTCGAAGAAATTAATGATATTTTAAAGTAGTAGCTGAATAGTGTGAATAACTCTCCTTGTTTTACGCACAGTCTATCCACATGTAGATAGACTGTTTTTACATCTTTCAACTGAGTTATCCACATATCCACAAGCCCTATTACTATTACTACTATTTTTTTATCTTTATTAATTAAATAAAATCTTATACTTACCGGAGGTTTTTCTTTATGCGTTTTACAATACAAAAAGACTATCTTGTAAGAAGTGTACAGGATGTAATGAAGGCTGTTTCTTCTCGTACAACAATTCCAATTCTTACAGGAATTAAAGTTGTCGCTACTGAAGAAGGGGTTACATTAACAGGAAGCGATGCAAACATCTCTATTGAATCGTTTATTCCAGTCGAAGAGGACGGAAAAGAGATTGTAGAAATCGGACAATCAGGAAGTATTGTTTTACAAGCAAAATATTTTAGTGAGATCGTAAAAAAATTACCTAAAGACACTGTCGAAATTTCTGTAGAAAATCATTTTATGACAAAAATAAAATCTGGAAAATCAGAGTTCAACTTAAATGGTTTAGATTCTGCTGAATATCCATTATTACCACAGATTGAAGAACATCATGTTTTTAAGATTCCAACAGACTTACTTAAACATATGATTAGACAAACTGTATTTGCAGTTTCTACTTCGGAAACAAGACCGATCTTGACAGGTGTAAACTGGAAGGTATATAACAGCGAATTAATTTGTATTGCAACAGATAGTCACAGACTAGCACTTCGAAAAGCAAAGATCGAAGGATATAATATTGCAGATGAGTTTCAAGCAAATGTTGTAATTCCAGGTAAGAGCCTAAATGAATTAAGTAAAATTTTAGATGAGTCGGAAGAAATGGTAGATATCGTTATTACGGAGTATCAAGTATTATTCCGTACAAAACATTTATTATTCTTCTCAAGATTGTTAGAAGGAAATTATCCTGATACAACACGTCTAATTCCAGCAGAGAGTAAGACGGATATTTTTGTGAATACAAAAGAATTTCTACAGGCTATTGATCGTGCTTCACTATTAGCAAGAGACGGCCGAAATAATGTTGTAAAATTATCAACGTTAGAACAAAAAATGTTAGAAATCTCTTCTAATTCTCCGGAAATCGGAAAAGTAGTGGAAGAAGTTCAATGTGAAAACGTAGATGGGGAAGAATTAAAAATATCTTTTAGTGCAAAATATATGATGGATGCATTAAAAGCTTTAGATAGTACAGAGATTAAGATTAGCTTTACTGGGGCAATGAGACCATTCTTAATTCGTACAGTAAATGATGATTCAATTACTCAATTAATTTTACCAGTTCGTACTTACTAGATAGAAAATAAGGGTTGCTAGTTTAAAGATGCTAGTAGCCCTTATTTGATTTTGGGGTATTACTTTCCTAATGCTAGTTTATTTAGTACAATGAAAGAATGAACACTTTGAGAAAGTGAGCGATTTTATGAAACGTATTAAAATTTCAACAGAGTATATTACACTAGGACAATTTTTAAAGTTAGCTGATGTAATCGATACAGGTGGCGCTGTAAAATGGTTTTTACAAGAATATGAAGTGTACGTGAATCAAGAACTTGAAAACAGAAGAGGTCGCAAGTTATATGCGAACGATATTATTGAAATTCCGGGTAGCGGAACTTTCCAAGTTCAGGCATAAAGGGGGAGCCCTTTGTTTATTTCAGAAATACAATTAAAAAACTATCGCAATTATGAAAAATTAGAGCTTTCCTTTGAAGATAAAGTGAATGTAATTATCGGTGAAAATGCGCAAGGGAAAACAAATTTGATGGAAGCTATTTATGTGTTAGCGATGGCGAAATCTCATAGAACCTCCAATGACCGCGAGCTTATCCGTTGGGATGAAGATTTTGGTCAAATTAAAGGGAAATTACAAAAGAGAAATAATTCTTTGTCTTTAGAATTAAATATTTCGAAAAAAGGTAAAAAGGCAAAATTAAATCAACTTGAACAACAAAAGTTGAGTCAATATATTGGCGAAATGAATGTTGTCATGTTTGCCCCAGAAGATTTAAATCTTGTAAAAGGAAGCCCTCAAGTAAGAAGACGCTTTTTAGATATGGAATTAGGACAAATAGCTCCTGTTTATTTGTATGAATTAAGTCAATATCAAAAAGTGCTCACGCAACGAAACCACTTGCTAAAAAAAATGCAAGGGAATAGTAAAAATGAGGAAACGATGTTGGATGTATTTACACTGCAACTGATTGAACACGGTGCAAAAATATTGCAAAAACGTTTTGATTTTTTACATTTACTGCAAGAATGGGCAGCCCCAATTCATCGTGGTATAAGCCGTGGATTAGAAGAATTAGAAATTATTTATAAACCGAGTGTAGATGTATCAGAATCAATGGATTTGTCGAAAATAAAAGAAGTATACTATGAAAGTTTTCAATCTGTGAAACAACGTGAAATTTTCCGTGGTACGACTTTAATTGGTCCTCATCGTGATGATTTACAATTCTTCGTTAATAGTAAAAATGTTCAAGTCTTTGGTTCGCAAGGACAACAACGAACGACTGCACTATCCCTAAAATTAGCTGAAATTGAATTGATTTATTCAGAGGTTAAAGAATATCCAATCCTTTTGCTGGATGATGTTTTATCAGAATTAGACGATTATCGTCAATCACATCTGTTAAATACAATTCAAGGAAAGGTGCAAACATTTGTTACAACGACGAGTGTCGACGGAATTGAACACGAAACATTGAAAGACGCGAAAACAATTCATGTAACGAACGGCACGGTAGATTGTGAAATAGATAGGGCATAAACCCCTGTTTAAATGGAAAAGTAGGTGATCTTTGTGTCAATGGAACAAAAACAAATGCAAGAAAATGCATATGATGAAAGTCAGATACAGGTACTTGAAGGACTAGAGGCAGTTCGGAAACGTCCAGGTATGTATATTGGATCTACGAGTGGGAAAGGACTTCACCACCTTGTATGGGAAATTGTTGATAATAGTATCGATGAAGCATTAGCAGGATATTGCGATGAAATTAACGTTAGTATTGAAGAAGATAATAGTATTCTTGTAACGGATAATGGCCGTGGTATCCCAGTTGGTATACAAGAAAAAATGGGACGTCCTGCAGTTGAGGTTATTATGACTGTCCTCCACGCTGGTGGTAAATTTGGCGGTGGCGGTTATAAGGTTTCTGGTGGTTTGCATGGTGTTGGTGCATCTGTTGTAAATGCCTTGTCAACAGAACTAGAAGTATTTGTACATCGTGACGGTAAAATTCATTACCAAAAATACGAAAGAGGTATTCCGGTTGCAGATTTAAAAGTCATCGGTGATACAGATAAAACTGGAACAATAACTCGCTTTAAACCGGATCCAGAAATTTTTAAAGAGACGACAGAATATGAATTTGATACGCTAGCGACTCGTATGCGTGAGTTGGCGTTTTTAAATCGTAATATTAAATTAACAATTGAAGATAAACGTGAACATAAACAAAAGAAAGAGTTCCACTATGAAGGTGGAATTAAATCATATGTTGAACATTTAAATCGTTCAAAACAACCAATTCATGAAGAGCCTGTATATGTAGAGGGTTCAAAAGATGGTATTCAAGTTGAAGTTGCGCTTCAATATAACGAAGGATATACAAATCATATTTACTCATTTACAAATAATATTCATACGTATGAAGGTGGTACACATGAGGTAGGATTTAAAACTGCCCTAACACGTGTGATTAACGATTATGGCCGTAAAAATAACATTTTAAAAGATGCGGATAGTAATTTAACTGGTGAAGATGTTCGTGAAGGTTTAACAGCAATCGTGTCAATTAAACATCCAAATCCACAATTCGAAGGGCAAACGAAGACGAAACTTGGAAATAGTGAAGCGAGAACGATTACGGAGTCAGTATTCTCAGAGGCTTTTGAAAAGTTCTTACTGGAAAATCCCAATGTTGCACGTAAAGTTGTAGATAAAGGAACGATGGCAGCGCGTGCGCGTGTAGCAGCTAAAAAGGCTCGTGAGCTAACTCGCCGAAAGAGTGCTTTAGAAGTTTCAAGTTTACCAGGGAAATTGGCAGACTGTTCTTCTAAAGATCCAGCAATTAGTGAAATTTATATCGTAGAGGGTGACTCTGCGGGTGGATCTGCAAAACAAGGACGCGATCGTCATTTCCAAGCGATTTTACCGCTGAAGGGTAAAATTATTAATGTTGAAAAAGCACGCTTAGATAAAATTTTATCAAATGATGAAGTTCGTACAATTATTACGGCGATCGGTACAAATATCGGTGGAGACTTCGATATTGAAAAAGCACGCTATCATAAAGTTATTATTATGACCGATGCCGATGTTGATGGTGCGCATATTCGTACCCTATTATTAACGTTCTTCTATCGTTATATGCGTCAAATCATTGAGTGTGGCTATATATATATTGCGCAGCCACCTTTGTTTAAAGTACAACAAGGTAAAAAAATTCAATATGCTTATAACGATAAAGAACTTGAAAAGATATTAGCTGAGCTACCAGCCCAGCCGAAACCAGGAATCCAACGTTATAAAGGTCTTGGAGAAATGAATCCAACTCAGCTATGGGAGACGACAATGGATCCAGAAGTACGTTCGTTACTTCAAGTTTCTCTTCAAGATGCAATAGAAGCAGACGAAACGTTTGAAATTTTAATGGGTGATAAAGTGGAACCACGTCGTAACTTTATCCAAGAGAATGCAAAATACGTGAAAAACCTTGATATTTAAATGAGTAATGACAGGAATCTAAGTATTCCTGTCTTCTACATATAAATCAATGTATGTGTAACGGAAATGTAAGAGGAGGTGCTCGTTGATGTCAGACAATCAACAACAAGCACGAATTCGAGAAATTAATATTAGTCATGAAATGCGTACCTCATTTTTAGATTACGCAATGAGTGTTATCGTATCTCGTGCATTACCAGATGTTCGTGATGGATTAAAACCTGTGCATCGTAGGGTTTTATATGCGATGAATGATTTAGGAATTACAGCTGATAAAGCGTATAAGAAATCAGCACGTATTGTTGGTGAAGTAATTGGTAAGTATCACCCCCACGGTGATTCAGCTGTTTATGAAACGATGGTACGTATGGCGCAAGATTTCAGTCAACGTTATATGCTTGTTGATGGGCATGGTAACTTCGGTTCTGTAGATGGAGATTCAGCAGCGGCAATGCGTTATACAGAGGCAAGAATGTCTAAGATTTCTATGGAATTAATACGTGATATTTCAAAAAATACAATTGATTATCAAGATAACTACGATGGTTCGGAAAGAGAGCCGATTGTATTACCAGCGCGTTTCCCTAATTTATTAGTAAACGGTACGACAGGTATTGCTGTTGGTATGGCAACAAATATCCCGCCGCATCAGCTTGGCGAAGTAATTGATGGTGTGCTGGCATTAAGTCATAACCCTGATATTACTATCGCGGAATTGATGGAATATATTCCTGGGCCAGACTTTCCGACGGCAGGTTTAATTTTAGGGCGAAGTGGAATTCGAAGAGCTTACGAAACAGGTCGCGGTTCTATTATGCTTCGTGCTAAGGTTGAAATTGAAGAGAAGTCAAACGGTAAACAATCTATTATCGTAACGGAACTACCTTATCAAGTTAATAAGGCACGATTAATTGAAAAAATTGCAGAATTAGTTCGCGATAAGAAAATTGAAGGCATTACAGATTTACGTGATGAATCAGATCGTAATGGTATGCGTATCGTTATGGAAGTACGTCGTGATGCTAATGCTAATGTACTATTAAATAATTTATATAAACATACAGCGCTTCAAACAAGTTTTGGTATTAATATGTTATCTCTTGTAAATGGAGAGCCTCAAGTACTAAATTTAAAACAAAACTTATATCATTATTTGGAGCACCAGAAGGTAGTAATCCGTAGACGTACTGCTTATGAATTAGAAAAAGCAGAGGCACGTGCTCATATTTTAGAAGGATTACGAATTGCTTTAGATCATCTTGATGAAGTTATTACGTTAATTCGTAGTTCAAAAACGGCAGATATTGCAAAGCAGGGCTTAATGGAACGTTTCGGTTTAAGTGAGAAACAAGCGCAAGCGATTTTAGACATGCGTCTGCAACGCTTAACTGGATTAGAACGTGAAAAAATCGAGCAAGAGTATCAAGACTTAATGCAGTTAATTGCTGAATTAAAAGCGATTTTAGCAGATGAAGAGAAAGTTCTTGAGATTATTCGTGAAGAATTAACAGAAGTAAAAGAACGTTTCAATGATAAGAGACGAACAGAAATTACAATTGGCGGTATGGAATTTATTGAAGATGAAGATTTAATTCCTGAGCAAAACATTGCGATTACGTTAACTCATAACGGTTATATTAAGAGGTTGCCAGCTTCTACGTACAAAACACAGAACCGTGGGGGACGTGGTGTACAAGGAATGGGTACGAATGATGATGACTTTGTTGAACATTTATTAACAACGTCCACCCATGATCATATTTTATTCTTTACAAACAAGGGTAAAGTATACCGTACGAAAGGATATGAAATTCCAGAGTATAGTCGTACTGCGAAAGGGCTACCGATTATTAACCTATTAGGGGTAGATAAGGGTGAGTGGATCAATGCCATTATTCCAATTCGTGAGTTTGGTGATGACCAGTTCCTATTCTTTACAACGAAACAAGGTATTTCTAAGAGAACGCCACTTTCATCATTTGCAAATATACGTACGAACGGTTTAATTGCAATTTCGCTTCGTGAAGAAGATGAAGTGATTTCTGTACGTTTAACCTCTGGCGATAAAGATATTATCGTAGGGACAAGCAACGGTATGTTAATTCGCTTCAATGAACAAGATGTGCGTTCTATGGGCCGTAATGCAGCTGGTGTAAAAGCTATTACACTAGGCGAAGAGGACCAAGTAGTAGGTATGGAAATTGTTGAAGAAGATACGAATGTTTTAATTGTAACGAAAAACGGGTACGGTAAGCGTACTCCAGTTGAAGAGTATCGACTACAAAGTCGTGGTGGTAAAGGTCTGAAAACTTGTAACATTACAGATAAGAACGGTAAATTAGTAGCAGTTAAATCTGTAACAGGTGAAGAAGACATTATGTTAATTACAGCCGCGGGTGTTATTATTCGTATGCCGGTTGATCAAATCTCTCAAATGGGACGTAATACACAAGGTGTTCGTCTAATTCGATTAGAGGATGAGCAAGAGGTAGCAACAGTAGCAAAAGCGCAAAAGGATGAAGAAGAAGAAACTAGTGAAGAGGTTTCTTCTGAAGAATAAGAGAGGGGATTCTCCCTTCTCTTTATTTTTTTATAATAATACTTGCATAGCAATAAGAAACTATATATAATAGGCAGAGTCAGCAAATGAGGGATACAAGTTATCTTGAAAAACTTGTTGACGAAAATAATATACTATGATATATTATAAAAGTCGCTGAAACGCGATATTGAACTTTGAAAACTGAACGAAACAAACAACGTGAAACGTCAATTTTTATTTTTAGATGCTAGACAAACTAACTTTATTGGAGAGTTTGATCCTGGCTCAGGATGAACGCTGGCGGCGTGCCTAATACATGCAAGTCGAGCGAATGGATTGAGAGCTTGCTCTCAAGAAGTTAGCGGCGGACGGGTGAGTAACACG
>NZ_JAEHBN010000059.1:0-420 GCF_016483605.1 Bacillus cereus group sp. N11 | reverse complement strand
CTATTGCACTAAGGCCAAAAACATTAGTAACAACATCTCTATCATTCGGATGAGTTATTCTTACTTCATAAGCAAAAACTCCTGGAGGAAGAGCTGCTGAACGAAAAGTAACATATTGATTAGGTGCCAATGTTTGCGTTGAAGGATCTAGTAATGGTAAAAATACCGGAGAACCAGATGACCAATCAAACATTTCAACAGTTACTCTACGAGTATCATCTGGATCAACATTCATAGCATCAACAGTAAGAAATAAAGTAGCAGAATGTCTACGTAATATACCTGTCGATAAAACTTCATTATAATTTTTATAATTATAACATTTATTATAAGAATGATCATAGCCATAACCCATATCAATCCCCCCTTTCATTTACATTTAAGGACAAGCAGTCCTTATAATATATAATGCTATTAATA
>NZ_JAEHBN010000058.1:0-426 GCF_016483605.1 Bacillus cereus group sp. N11 | reverse complement strand
TTTTTTAATTTTAGTTTGGTTAAGTTAGAAAGGGCGCACGGTGGATGCCTTGACACTAGGAGTCGATGAAGGACGGGACTAACGCCGATATGCTTCGGGGAGCTGTAAGTAAGCTTTGATCCGAAGATTTCCGAATGGGGAAACCCACTATACGTAATGGTATGGTATCCTTACCTGAATACATAGGGTATGGAAGACAGACCCAGGGAACTGAAACATCTAAGTACCTGGAGGAAGAGAAAGCAAATGCGATTTCCTGAGTAGCGGCGAGCGAAACGGAATCTAGCCCAAACCAAGAGGCTTGCCTCTTGGGGTTGTAGGACATTCTATACGGAGTTACAAAGGAACGAGGTAGACGAAGCGACCTGGAAAGGTCCGTCGTAGAGGGTAACAACCCCGTAGTCGAAACTTCGTTCTCTCTTGAAT
>NZ_JAEHBN010000057.1:0-437 GCF_016483605.1 Bacillus cereus group sp. N11 | reverse complement strand
AAGATCGTGAGGTACATGGAAAAAAGAATTAAGACCTAGAAAGGAAAGTGATACCCCCACTAAAAAAACTCGTATCAGTACAACGGATCCAGATAGTGGATTTTTAATGAGGGATGGAAAACCGAACGGTTTTCATTTCTTAGATCATCGTACGACTGATGCGAAATATAATATTATTACAGATACCTATATAACGGCTGGAAATATGGCGGATTCCGAGCCGTATTTAGCACGTCTACAAGCTCAAACTAATAAATTCGGATTCAAAGTTGAAGCTGTAGCTCTTGATGCAGGCTATTTTACAGGTTATATCTGTAAGAAACTATCAGAACAGAATATATTTATGGTGATGGGGTATCGCCGATTTGGAAAGCGAAATAAAGACGTTCCGAAAAGCCAATTTAAATATGTAAAAGAAATGAATGTATTTGCTTGTC
>NZ_JAEHBN010000056.1:0-444 GCF_016483605.1 Bacillus cereus group sp. N11 | reverse complement strand
TTTATTATACTGTCAAACTGGTGTACATGTTGATTCATGTTCTTTTTGTCGCCATGGTCCATTACCTAAGCTTGGTCCAACAGGTCCAACGGGGGCAACCGGTGATACAGGCCCAACAGGAGCAACGGGAGCAACAGGAGCGACAGGAAAAACAGGAGCAACAGGTCCAACGGGGGCAACAGGAGCGACAGGAATAACAGGAGCAACGGGTCCAACAGGAGCGACAGGTTCAACAGGAGCAACGGGTCCGACGGGAGTAACAGGTTCAACAGGTTCAACAGGAGCGACAGGAATAACAGGAGCGACGGGAGCAACAGGTCCGACGGGAGCAACAGGTGATACAGGCTCAACAGGAGCAACGGGAGCGACAGGTCCAACGGGGGCAACCGGTGATACAGGCCCAACAGGAGCAACCGGCACAAGTATAACGGCAACATACGCATT
>NZ_JAEHBN010000055.1:0-450 GCF_016483605.1 Bacillus cereus group sp. N11 | reverse complement strand
CAGGTCTTGACATCCTCTGAAAACCCTAGAGATAGGGCTTCTCCTTCGGGAGCAGAGTGACAGGTGGTGCATGGTTGTCGTCAGCTCGTGTCGTGAGATGTTGGGTTAAGTCCCGCAACGAGCGCAACCCTTGATCTTAGTTGCCATCATTAAGTTGGGCACTCTAAGGTGACTGCCGGTGACAAACCGGAGGAAGGTGGGGATGACGTCAAATCATCATGCCCCTTATGACCTGGGCTACACACGTGCTACAATGGACGGTACAAAGAGCTGCAAGACCGCGAGGTGGAGCTAATCTCATAAAACCGTTCTCAGTTCGGATTGTAGGCTGCAACTCGCCTACATGAAGCTGGAATCGCTAGTAATCGCGGATCAGCATGCCGCGGTGAATACGTTCCCGGGCCTTGTACACACCGCCCGTCACACCACGAGAGTTTGTAACACCCGAAG
>NZ_JAEHBN010000054.1:0-482 GCF_016483605.1 Bacillus cereus group sp. N11 | reverse complement strand
CATTTTGCCTTATATTCCAACATAGTTCGAAACTGTGACCATGATACCTCACTAATTGCTTTTGCTAACTTATGATTTTTTAACATATTCGATACTTGCAAATCTTCTATACCAATAACATCGTGGTTTTTGATGATTTCAGTCGAGATTTTGTCCAAGTAATCTTTTCTAGCATTTGCCATGTATTCATGAATTCTAGCTACCTTTACTCGCTGTTTATTCCAGCGAGAAGATCCTTTCATTCTCCTAGAAAGAACACGCTGTGCTTTTGCCAACTTTTCTTCTAATGATCGAAAAAACTTCGGATTTTCATAGATTGTTCCATCTGATAAAATGGCGAAATCTTTTAGTCCTACATCCATTCCAATGGAAGATTGTGTTTTCGGAAGTTCTTGTACTTCAATTTCACCTAACAAGGACACAAAGTATCTGCCAGAAAGATTCCGTCTAACTGTAGCATTTAAAATACGTCCCTTTACTTC
>NZ_JAEHBN010000053.1:0-487 GCF_016483605.1 Bacillus cereus group sp. N11 | reverse complement strand
TTTTCAGAGTGTTGGGAAACCCTTTAGGGTTCCCAACATTCTGCAATCCTTTTTAATTTTAGTAAATGAAAACAATATAAAATAATAAATTTTAGAAAAACAGCCCTCCACCAGACCCTTTTTGGTTAGGTGAAGGGCTATTTTTTTCATGTTTTGACAAGCTGCGGTGAGGTAAGCTTGCATTTGGACAGACTTCAGCCCTCGAAACCGAGCATATCGATAGCCATGTAGTTCTTTGGCATCCGCAAAGCTTCGCTCTATAGTTGAACAGCGTACTTTATACAGTCTTTTCCCTGTAGCTGTTAGTTTGTTTTTTCTAGCGATATCTTTATATTTTTCCCATATATGATGAGTGATAACTTTTTGTTTTTGTTTTTTTGAAAAGCATACCTCACGTAGCGGACAAACAGCGCAGTCTTCTGGATTTGATTTATATTGACGATATCCTTCGCGATCCGTTGTCGTATATTCTAAAATACATCCCATC
>NZ_JAEHBN010000052.1:0-524 GCF_016483605.1 Bacillus cereus group sp. N11 | reverse complement strand
CTCTGCACAATACCTCTTGATTCAAGTGTCCGGGCATATTGTTTCATTTGATAATGCCACCCTTGATCTGAATGCATCAATAGTTGGTGATTTTCCGGTAAACGTTCTAATGCTGTCTCTAACATTTCTGAAACAAGTGAATACGTCGGTCTAGAGCCAATTGTATAGGTAATAATCTCACCATTATACAAGTCTAATACAGGTGATATATACAGTTTCTCTCCAAACAATTTAAACTCTGTGATGTCTGTTACCCATTTTTGATTCGGTGCATCTGCATGAAAATTGCGCGCTAAAATATTGGGTGCAGTTTTACCAACTTTCCCCTTATAAGACTTATATTTTTTCATACGCACAACACACTTTAATCCAAGCTCTTTCATAATGCGTTGAACCTTCTTGTGATTCACTTTTTGACCACGATTCGTTAACTCATCACGAATGCGACGGTAGCCATAACGGCCTTCATTTTCCTCATAAATCGCTTTAATTTCAGCTTTCAAATCGGCATCTAAATCCGGACG
>NZ_JAEHBN010000051.1:0-581 GCF_016483605.1 Bacillus cereus group sp. N11 | reverse complement strand
AAAGTTAGTTTGTCTAGCATCTAAAAATAAAAATTGACGTTTCACGTTGTTTGTTTCGTTCAGTTTTCAAAGAACTAAAAGCGGGTGAAGAGAATCGAACTCTCGACCAGAGCTTGGAAGGCTCTTGTTTTACCACTAAACTACACCCGCGTGGTCGGGAAGACAGGATTTGAACCTGCGACCCCCTGGTCCCAAACCAGGTGCTCTACCAAGCTGAGCCACTTCCCGTAATTGGCGCGCCCGAGAGGAGTCGAACCCCTAACCTCTTGATCCGTAGTCAAACGCTCTATCCAATTGAGCTACGGGCGCTTATTCATGATGTTTTTTCGTCGTTGTCTTTTGGCGACTCAATTATCTTATCATACTACATTTTCAAATGCAAGTACTTTTTTAAGATTTTTTTCGATGCGGCCGAGAGGACTTGAACCTCCACGGGGTTTCCCCCACTAGGCCCTCAACCTAGCGCGTCTGCCGTTCCGCCACGACCGCGCGGAAAAAACAAAAGTGAGCCATGAAGGATTCGAACCTTCGACCCTCTGATTAAAAGTCAGATGCTCTACCAACTGAGCTAATGGCTCGTA
>NZ_JAEHBN010000050.1:0-639 GCF_016483605.1 Bacillus cereus group sp. N11 | reverse complement strand
TCAGGCTGTGGAGAAAGTCTTCTCCACAGCCTGTTTATGTGTCTGAACCTCTTTTTATGTGTCAACACTGATAAAAAAGAGGTAAAGGAGAGATTTTTTATGATGGGTGCTTTAAAAAATCATCGTGATGAGCGTGTATCCGTTTCTGTAGAAGAATTAGTTCCGCAAGACCATTTCCTTCGTGCGATTGAAGCGACAATCAGTTTTGATTTTATTGAGGAAAAGTTACGCCCTTATTACTGTGAAAACAATGGTCGTCCGTCAATTCACCCTATCGTTTTATTTAAGATGATGTTTATCGGATATTTTTATGGTATTCGTTCAGAGCGACAATTGGAAAAGGAGATCAAAACGAATATTGCCTACCGTTGGTTTCTAGGTTTTTCTCTATCAGATACAATTCCAGATCATTCTACAATCAGTTGGAATCGCCGTACTCGTTTCATTCATACAAATATTTTCGAAGAAATTTTTGATGAGATTGTGAGTCAAGCGACCGAGCACCGTATGGTGGGAGGACGTGCGTTGATGACAGATTCTACACACATTAAGGCGAATGCCAATAAAAATAAATTTGTACATAAATATAAAAAAGAAAAGGCAAAGTTCTATATAGATGAACTAGAAGCTGCGGTAATC